>NZ_CP060718.1:0-300000 GCF_014396785.1 Sphingomonas lutea
CGAAGCGCCAATGTCGGCTCATGCACCGCGCGGTGTCCGAGTCGAACGATTCGGGAACAAACGGCCTTCGAACGGGTCGTAGCAGGACGGGGAAGCGAGATGGATTTCAGCACTGGGACCGCAGTTCCGACCGACGATGCCACGGCCGCCGCGACCGGCAGCAAGGCGGTGCACGCGCCCAAGTTCGCCGTGACCACCGACGACTCGCGCGATGCGCTGCTGACCGAGTTCGGCAAGGACACTCTGCGCGACCGCTACCTGCTTCCGGGCGAAGGCTACCAGGACCTCTTCGCGCGCGTGGCCGCGGCTTACTCCGACGATGCCGAGCATGCGCAGCGCGTCTACGATTACATCTCCAAATTGTGGTTCATGCCGGCAACCCCCGTGCTGTCCAACGGCGGCACCGGCCGCGGCCTGCCGATCAGCTGCTATCTGAACAGCGTGTCCGACAGCCTGGAAGGCATTGTCGGCACGTGGAACGAGAATGTCTGGCTCGCCTCCAAGGGCGGCGGCATCGGCACCTATTGGGGCTGCGTGCGCGGCATTGGTGAGCCGGTCGGCCTCAACGGCAAGACCAGCGGCATCATTCCGTTCGTGCGCGTGATGGATTCGCTGACGCTGGCGATCAGCCAGGGCTCGCTTCGCCGCGGCTCGGCCGCTTGCTATCTCGACGTTTCGCATCCGGAGATCGAGGAGTTCCTCGAGATCCGCAAACCCTCGGGGGACTTCAACCGCAAGGCGCTCAACCTCCACCACGGCGTGCTCGTCACCGACGAATTCATGCGCGCGGTGCGTGACGGCGACGAGTTCACGTTGCGCAGCCCCCGCGACCAGTCCGAACGCGGCAAGGTCGATGCGCGTTCGCTGTTCCAGAAGCTGGTCGAAACCCGCCTCGCGACCGGCGAGCCGTACATCATCTTCATCGACGCGGTGAACTCGACGATGCCCAAGCATCACCGCGATCTCGGCCTCAAGGTCACCACGTCCAACCTGTGCAGCGAAATCACGCTGCCGACCGGCAAGGACCATCTCGGCGCCGATCGCACCGCCGTCTGCTGCCTCAGCTCGCTCAACCTCGAAACCTGGGACCAGTGGAACGGCGACAAGCAGTTCATCGAGGATGTCATGCGCTTCCTCGACAATGTGCTCTCGGATTACATCGCCCGCGCGCCGGACGAGATGGCGCGCGCCAAGTACAGCGCCGAACGCGAACGCTCGGTCGGCCTTGGCGTGATGGGCTTCCACAGCTTCCTCCAGGCGCGCAACATCCCGTTCGAAGGGGCGATGGCCAAGAGCTGGAACCTCAAGATCTTCAAGCACATCCGCGCGCAGGTCGACCAGGCGTCGATGATGCTGGCGAAGGAGCGCGGGCCCTGCCCCGACGCCGCCGACATGGGCGTGATGGAGCGCTTTTCGTGCAAGATGGCGATCGCGCCGACCGCGTCGATCAGCATCATCTGCGGCGGCACCTCGGCGTGCATCGAGCCGATCCCGGCCAACATCTACACCCACAAGACTTTGTCGGGCAGTTTCTCGATCAAGAACCCCTATCTGGAGGCCTTGCTCAAGGACAAGTCGAAGGACGCCGCGACCGTCTGGAATTCGATCCTCGAGCAGGGCGGCAGCGTCCAGCACCTCGACTTCCTGACGCAGGAAGAAAAGGACGTGTTCAAGACCAGCTTCGAGATCGACCAGCGCTGGCTGCTCGAGCTCGCCGCCGACCGCACGCCGTTCATCGACCAGGCGCAGAGCCTCAACCTGTTCATCCCCGCCGACGTCGACAAATGGGACCTGATGATGCTCCACTTCCGCGCGTGGGAGCTGGGCATCAAGTCGCTCTATTACCTCCGCTCTAAGAGCGTTCAGCGCGCCGGTTTCGCCGGCGGGGTCGAGGCCGACAACACGCCTGAGTTGAAGGAAATCCAGCTCGGCGCGTCGACCGACTATGACGAGTGCCTGGCATGCCAATAATCCACGGTCAGCCGTCACGGCCTGATCCAGGCCTGTCTCCACGCGCGCAAGCGCTCTGGTTGGCGGCAATCCGCCAGCGCCAGCTCGCGGACGACGCGGCGCGCAAGGCTGCGCGATGATCCGCACGCGCATCTTCAAGGTCGGCGGCGGGATCGTGCTCAGCTTGCTCGCGCTCGAGCTGATCGGGTTCGCCGCGACCGTCTATTACGGCCCGCAGCTGGCCGAGATGCTGAAGAGGCAATCATGAGCGGCCTGACCACGTCCGACATCCTCAAGATCGCCGCCGCGCTGGCGCTCATCGTCGCCGGCATCTGGCAGTACCGCCGCCGCTCGGGCACGGGCGAGAACGCCAGCTACGGCAGCCAGTCGGGCGTGCTCCTGCTGGTCGTCGGCATCATCCTCATGATCTACGCCGTCGGCGGCCTCGAATACCGCCCCAGCCCGGCCGAGCAGGAGGCGCTCAGCCAATGACGCGCCCCATCCTCCACCGCGCCGCGGTTCACACAACTTCATGGTTCACGCAAAGGCGCAAAGGCCGCCAAGAGGTCGCAATCGCGCCCCACGCACTGCCGCCTCTTCGCGCCTTGGCGCCTTTGCGTGAAACAATTTCTCTCTTTGCCGCGCCCGCGGCCGCTCGCATCCAAGGAGCCTGACGATGCCCCTGCTCGAAGCCCGCAAGCAGTACAAGCCGTTCGAATACCCCTGGGCGTTCGAATATTGGAAGCGCCAGCAGCAGATCCACTGGATGCCCGAAGAGGTGCCGCTGGGCGAGGATTGCCGCGACTGGGCGCAGAAGCTCGACCAGACCGAGCGCAATCTGCTGACGCAGATCTTCCGCTTCTTCACCCAGGCCGATGTCGAGGTGCAGGATTGCTACCACGACAAATACGGCCGCGTGTTCAAGCCGACCGAGATCAAGATGATGCTGACCGCGTTCAGCAACATGGAAACGGTGCACATCGCGGCTTACTCGCACCTGCTCGACACGATCGGCATGCCCGAGAGCGAATATAGCGCCTTCCTCCAGTACAAGGAGATGAAGGACAAGCACGATTACCTCAGCACCTTCGGCGTCGACAATGACGAGGACATTGCCAAGACGCTGGCGATGTTCGGCGGCTTCACCGAGGGGCTGCAATTGTTCGCCAGCTTCGCGATGCTGATGAACTTCCCGCGCTTCAACAAGATGAAGGGCATGGGCCAGATCGTCAGTTGGTCGGTGCGCGACGAAAGCCTCCATTGCGAAGGCATCATCAAGCTGTTCCACACCTTCGTGAAGGAACGCGATTGCCTGACCAAGTCGGTCAAGGATGACATCCGCGACATCTGTCACCAGACGGTCGCGCTCGAAGATGCGTTCATCGAGCTCGCGTTCGAACAGGGCCCGATCAACGGCATGAGCCCCAAGGAAATCCAGAAGTACATCCGCTACATCGCCGACTGGCGCATGGGGCAGCTGGGCTTCAAGCCGATCTTCATGGTCGACGAACACCCCCTCCCCTGGCTCGCGCCTCTGCTCAACGGCGTCGAGCACGCCAACTTCTTCGAAACCCGCGCGACGGAGTATTCGAAGGCGGCGACGCGCGGCGACTGGAACACCGTGTGGGACAGCTTCGACCGCCGGCAGAAGGCCAAGGGCGATGCGGCGAACGATGCGGTCAGCGCAGGTGATGGACCGGATATGTTTGAGGCTGCTGGGGTGGCGGCGGAGTAGTCCGTTTTTATTGCTGGCGCCGCACCAAGCTTTTGCACTAGGTTTGTGCCGCTCGGCACACCAGTCCTATCTGGGTATTACTGCGTGTCGAAAAAGGTTTTCATCTCTTATTCCCATGTCGATCAGGCGCTGATCGACCGCCTTCACAAGCATTTGGCGCACTTGCAGCGGGATGGAACTATCTCGGAGTGGTATGATCGCGAGATTCATGCGGGTGGAAACATAGGCAATGAGGTAATGGCCGCGCTCGACAGCGCCGACATCTTTATAGCTTGTGCCAGTCCGGACTACATTGCGTCGAATTACTGTTACGAACGCGAGCTCAATCGTGCTTTGGAGCGCGAAAAGACTCCCATCGGAATGGCTTGAAACTCCATTGGCTCAATTCAAGGCTGTGCCGCACGACGGCAAAGCCGTGTCTGAGTATACCAACCAGAACCTTGCACTACTTGAAGTGGCAACAGAGCTACGTCGGCTCGCCAATCGTCAGCCAGTCGTCCCCAAGCAGGTAGAACGACCTGACACAAAGGCGGAGACGCTTCCTCAGGAAGCTAGGTATCGCATTCGGAAAGACTTCGATCAGGTCGATGAGCGTGATTTTGTCGAGCGGTCATACAACGAGATTTACCGGTTCTTCGAAGCATCGGTCCGAGAGCTTGAAGCGCTGCCTGATATTGAAGCTCGGCTCTCACCACTAGATTCGGGTTCCTTTTCGTGCACACTCATAAACCGGGGCTTTGGTCGCGGTTTTGAGACCATTCATGTCCGCCGCGGTGGTAGCTGGGGTGCGATTGAGTACCTATTCGGCGAGGAGAATTCGCGAACAGCTTCGAACGGCGGTTTTGCGGTCGAGGCTGACGACTACCAGTTGCATCTTAGGTCCACCGGGTTTCGTATATCCGGCGGCCGAATGCCCATGGATCGAGAAACCGTAAGCGCTTCCGAGGCCGCCCAACTGATGTGGGATGAACTCTTGAGCAAGGTGGGAATCGACTATGCCTGAAATGGTTGGCTACCGGTGTGAGACCTGCGGCCATGGGTTCGTTAAGCCAGTCCTCACCGACCGCGAGAAAGAAGAGGCGCGTCGCGAACGCGTACAGCTCTACTCAATTACCTGTGAGAAATGCGGCAGCCCCAAAATAGTACGAGTTTCGTGAGAATGACTACATTTCTTAATGCAGAAGGCCTCGGTTTCACAAACCTCTCCGCCGATTTGCCCTGCGGCTTATTCCTTACCAGACAGTATGAAAATGCCGCTTTTCTAATCTGTACCGCCTCACAAAAATTTGCTGTTTGCTTGGAAAAGTCGTCCGGTTTCAACGCAGTTGAACTTGAGGCGACAAACGAGGCGTGGCGTGGCTGCTTTGTGTCGAACGTCGAAGTTCAGGCCGATCTTTCAACAGCATTTACCAGCGCACAACAAGACATTGCTGCAGGCGATCTAGTCATCAACAAAGACGGAGTTTTTGTCGCTTCAAGGCCTGTCCGCATCGGCCAAGGACCTCATCTTGTCCGATGGACTGATGCTCCAACATTAGGAAGCGGAACTATCACGGGTGCATTCAACCGATGGCGCGTAATCCGCAGAGAAAACGACAATCTGCAAATTCTCAAAGAGGTAGACTCGGAAGCGTAGCCTCTCTTGAGACTTCATTTTTGCGCGATTGACTTCGCTCAGGACATATCGCTCTCCCCCTGAATGATCCAACCCACCCCCATCCAACCCCACGGCGCCCCACCCCCGCACGCGCATTACGTGCCCGCGATCTCCCATGCCGGCCTGGTCTTCACCTCGGGCCAGTTGCCGCGCCTGCCCGACGGCACGCACACCGCCGACCGCAGTTTTGAGGAGCAGGTGCGCCTGACGCTCGACAATCTCGACCGCGTGCTGACCCTCGCCGGCACCAGCCGGAATCGCGTCCTCCACGTCACCGCCTTCCTCGTCGGCATCGACCATTGGGAGGCCTTCAACCCCATCTATGCGGAGTATTTCGGCGACTGGCGCCCGACCCGCACCGTGGTCCCCGTCCCTGCCCTCCACTTCGGCTATCTGGTCGAAATCGAGGCGATCGCCGCGGCCGGCTAGGCCGCCCAACCACGGCTGGGCCGAATGTTCGGCCCCGATACCCCCTCCCCGCGCGTTCCCACCGTCATGCACAGCACACGCACCGGCTCCGGCCCGCCGCTCATCCTTGTCCATGGCCTCGGCAACACGCCGCGCGCGTGGGATCCGATCGTCCCCGCGCTCGCCGCCCGGCGCGAGCTGGTGATCCTCACCTTGCCCGGCCACGACGGCGCGCCAACCGAACATGACAGCGGCACCTTCGACGGGCTTACCCGCAGCGTGGCGGAATTCGTCGCCGCGCAGCGCCTCGACCGCGCGGCGATGGTCGGAAGCTCGCTCGGTGCGCGCATGGTGCTGGAACTGGCGCGGCGCGGCCATGCCGGGCCGGTCGTCGCGCTCAATCCCGGCGGCTTCTGGCGCGGCGGGGAGCGGACCTTGTTTCGGTCGACCCTGCGCGCGTCACTGGCGCTGCTTCACGGCCTTGCCCGCACACGCACGCTAAAGCCGCTGGCGCGCACCGTGCCCGGTCGGTCGTTGCTGCTTGCGCAGCTGTCGGCGCATCCATGGAAACTGGACGGGAACATCGTCGCCGCGGAGCTCGACGCGCTCGCCCACACGCCCACCGCCGCGGCGCTGATCGACGATCTCGCGCGCGGGCCGGAACAGCGCGGGCCTGCCGCGCCCGGCGCCGGCGCGGTGACGATCGGCTGGGGTCGCCACGACCGCCTGTGCCTCGCCCGCCAGGCGGCTCGCGCCCGCGCCGCCTTCCCCAGCGCGCGGTTTCACTGGTTCGCGCACAGCGGCCATTACCCGATGTGGGATGAGCCCGCCGCCACCGCGCGCCTGATCCTCGATTCGATCGCACCGCCCGCCGCTTAGGAGCGTGCGGCCTCAGTCGCCCCGATCGCCCCGATCGCCCTGATTGCGCGGCTTTTTGGTCTTGGCGTGCTGGCGGACATCCTGGCTGAGCGACTCGCCCTGGTCGTCGCTTTCCTTGAACTCGCCGTCGGTGTTTCGCCGCGCATAGCGCTTGTCCGTGCCGGTATCGATCAACTCGCGCTCGTTACCCATCGCAACCTCCATTCGCACACACCACGAACGCGTGAATCTTCCGCCGGTTCATTCGCACGCCGTCACCTTCGCGCCTTTGTGCCTTGGCGTGAAACCACTTTCCTACAGCAACCCATTTGGTTCATGGCTTTACGATTAGGAACCATAGGAGACGCACATGGGCGCACCATCGCAAGACCAAATCGACGAGGCCATGCGAACGGCCTGGCCCGCGGGCTGGATGAAGGCACGATCGTCAAGGAACTGGCGGACCTCAGCCGATTGTCGGACGAGGAGCTGGCGGCGTTCGGCATCGACGTGCGCGAAGCGCCGCCGCGCCCGGGCCGATCGCGTTCGAGCCCGCGCCGGTCCGCCGCCGGGTCGATGGCTGGACCGCCGATCGCCAGCGCGACTTCATCAATGCGCTGGCGGAAACCGGCTGCGTCAGCGAAGCCTGCGCCGAAGTCGGGCTCACTGCGCGCAGCGCCTATCGCCTGCGCGCGCATCCGCAAGGCGCGGCGTTCCGCGACGCATGGGACCATGCCCAGCACCTCGCCGCCACCCGCCTCACCGCGATTGCGTGGGAACGCGCGGTGCACGGCGGGTCCGACCGCCTCTATCGCGATGGCGAATTGGTGGCCGAGCGCCGCAAGCCGAGCGACCGCCTGCTGATGTGGCTGCTCAGCCATCACAATCCCGAAACCTACGGCTGGGCGGCGCGGCCCAACGCCGGCGCGCCCAACGTGAGCTTCTTCCCCACGATTCACGCCCGCCGCGAGCTTCCGGGCGCGCTTGACGCCCTCACCGACATCGACCGCTCGGCCTGCCCGGCCGAAGGGCTGGTCCTTGGCGATTTCCACGCCGGCGACGACCCCCCGCCTCGCGCGTAGCAAGTGCGACCTTTTGTGACCTTCCGCCAAGCCACCGAGCGCAGCGAAGCGATTTTCACCCAAAAATCGCGCCGCAGCGCGAAGAGCTGGCGAAGGCCGGCCAGTCGGCGCCGCAGGCGACCGGACTGACGTCACGGGATTCACTCCCGTGACGGCCCCACGCCAAGCCACCGAGCGCAGCGCCGCCACGAAGGTGCGGCGCGTGACCGACGGGGGCGAGACGCGCGGCATGGGCGCACCCCAACCGATCGGCGGCGTTCCGCCACGTTCGCTTTCCACCGGCCGCTGTGTTACAAGGGCAGATCGCACGGATACGGTTCGTAAGCCTGTGCGGCTGAGAGATCCCACTTCGGTTCGCATCGATGGCGCGCTCCCGCTTACCCTCAGGGAGTGCGCGTCATGGACCTCAATGATCTCTATCATCGCCGCGGCGTGTCGCTGATGCTCGCCGCGCGGGCGACGGGCCAGGCCGCGCGCGACGCGCATCGCCGCTTCGCTGCGGGTTATGCCGACAGGATCCGGGCGGCGATCCGCACCAACGCCGCGCCGGCCGCATGATCGACGGCGTCTCGCCCCAGGATGCCGCCGAAGGCCTGCGGGATCAGGCGGCGTCGTGCCGCCGCCTCGCCGCCCGCGCCCGCACCGATGCCGGCGGCGTCGCGCTGCGCGCCGTGGCCGACCAGTTCGACACCGACGCCCGCCGCCTCAACCCAATGAGCGAGCGTCGCGACGCGCCCGCCCCACCGACAAAGGACCAACCCGCATGACCAGCTACAACGAACCGATCGATGAGGCGGAGCTTGCCCGCCTCGGCATCAAGCGCGTGCCCGCGGACACCTTTCATTGGGGCGAGTTCCGCTACAGCAACGCCCGCGATGCGCTCGCCGCCGCCCGCCGCGGGGCGCGCAAATGAGCCGCGTGCTGTTCCTCGACATGGCCGAAGGCGACGTCGTTGCCCGCTGCCTCACGGAAAAGGTCGGCGTTTCCGCGATCGAGCGCCTGCCCAATGGCGGCACCCGGCTGGTGTGCATGAGCCGCGACGGCGCCGCGACCATGAACCACAAGCTCAAGAAGCATTTGATCGCCGGCAACGTCGTCCGCGCCGCCTATCGCCCCGCCAGCCCGCTTTGGTAGGGAGCGCCCGCGTTTCAGATTAGTGGCTGGTCACCTCGCCGATGCCGATCGACAGCGCAGTGAGGCCGATGGCGAAGGCGATCACGCCGACGATCACGATCCAGCTTTCCCATTCGCCGGGGTCGAACCACGCCTTTGCGGCGGGTCCGGTCGGGACCTCGACGCCCCGCGGCTCGCGGCGGATGCGCGACGGCTTCAGTTCGACGGTTGGCTTTTTCGACGACTTGCTCACTCGGCTACCCTAGCGCGCTTTGCTTACCGGTCGGTTATCAGGCGGCGCGTGGCTTGCCGAACAGCGCCGCTTCGTTCTGGCGGCGGCGGCGGGCAAGGACTTCGGCGGTGTGGTCGGCGCCCGCCGCATGGCAGCGGCGGTGGGTCAGGCATTGCTCGGCCTCGCCGTCGCCGGCTGCGATCGTCGGGCCGAGGTCGTGGCCGTCGGGCAGGTCGAAGCGCAGCAGGCGGCGGCAGCGGCGGCACGAATCGCCGTCACGCTGGCGAAGCGCGGCCACTTGCCGCGCGGTCTGCTCGCGCTTGTAGCGGAACGGGCGGAGGAAGCGGGCGGCGCTCATGGCCCTGGCTTAGCGCCAATCGCTTACCGCCGGGTTAGCGGCGCGTTGCGCGCGGCCTTGATTGCTGTAGCATCGTTCGAAGGGGGGATTCGGCATGTTGCTACTGGCGCTCCTGATCCCGCTGGGGATCGCGGCCTCGATCTTCATGGCCCTGCTGATCCGATCGGCGATGGCCCGTGGCGCGCTGCCCAAGGCCGAAGCGCTGGTGCTGGGCGCAATCACCAACTTCTTTGACACGCTCGGCATCGGATCGTTCGCGCCGACCATGGCGTGGTTCAAGTTCCGCCGCCTCCTGCCCGACCGCCTGATCCCGTGCACCATGCTCGTCGGCCACACGCCGCCGTCGATGACTCAGGGCATCATCTTCCTCATTCTGCTCGGCGTCTTCGTCGATCCCGTGCTGCTCGTCGGCTGCGTCCTCGCCTTGCTGCTCGGCGGCATCTTCGGTGCGCCCCTCGTTGTCCAGTCGCGGGTGTGGATCATCCAGTTGATCGTCGGCATTTCGCTGCTCGTCGCCGCAGGCTTCTATGGCCTCGCGAACCTCAACCTGATGCCGGGCGGCGGCACCGCGACGTCCTTGCCGCTGACACTGATGATCGTCGCCATCGTCGCCAACTTCATTTTCGGGCTTCTGCTCAACTATGGGGTCGGCAATTATGCGCCGTCGCTAGCGATGTTCAGCCTGATGGGCATGGACCCGCGGATGAGCTTCCCGATCATGGCGGCGGGTGCGGGCATGGCCGGCGCGGCAGCAGGCATCCGCCACATCAAATATGGGGAGATCGACCTCAAGCTTGCGCTCGGACTGACGATCGGCGGCATTCCGGCAGTGTTCGTCGCCGCCTTCATCGTCAAGGAGATGCCCTTGGCGACGCTGCGCTGGCTCGTCCTGGTCGTGGTCCTGTACGCCGGCCTCGTCATGCTCCGATCGGCACTCGGCGGGCGGCGCGACGAGCAGAAACTGACGCCCGAGGCCGCCGCCGGTCCGGTTTAGGGTGCAACGACGCGGCCCGCGCCGCGTTGCGGCAGGATCGGTTCGAAGAAGGAGGGCGACATGCGTGGATTGCTGTTGAGCACCTTGACGATGACCGCGTTGGCGGCAGCAGCACCGGCGACGGCGCAAAGCTGGACGAGCGGCGCGATCGGTTCCGGAAGCGCCTTTGCCGGCAGCCAGGGCGGACCGGGCCATGCAATCGGCATCGGCAGCCCCGAACGCCAGCACGGCGATCGCCGCAATCACCGCCGCGGTCGGGGCTTCGACGGCCCCGTCGTCTTTGGTGGCTGGGACCGGGACTATCAGGGCGACAGTGCATGGCGGGCCAACAGCTTCAACGATTGGTGGCACGAGCGCCCTAACCGCAGTTTCCCGCGCTGGATGCAGAACAACCAGAATTGCGAGCGGCAATGGTGGGGCGGCGGCCAGTGGCGCTGCTAGGCCGGAACTAGCACCAACTGCGCTTCCGACCGAGGTAGCGGTGGGCAAGCCCGCTTGCCCGCATATCGTCGGCAATCGATTGATAGCCGCCACCCGGAAGCACGCGGCGGACGATGCGCAGGTCCCGGCCGTAGCGGTCCTGCATCTCGTCGAACCGGCCGACCATCTCGAACGGGCCCTGGTTGAGCAGTGCCTGAAGCTTGCGGGTCGATTCCTCGGCCAGCCTCACCTCCTCGGCGCACGCGCCCTGCACTTCAGGGGCGTCGATGCCGATGATGCGGACCTTGCGCTGCCCGAGCTTGAAGGTGTCGCCGTCAACCACGCAGGCATGGCCCCGACCCCGGCCGCAGCGCGTGAAGGTCTCGTCGACCCGCTCCGGGTCGGTCGACAGGAACGCCGGCGGCTCGACCAGCGCCGGATCGAGCGTCGGCCAGATGCCCAGGGCCACGGCGCCGAGCAGGAACGGGCGCAGGTTGCGCAGCCAGCCCCGCCGCCGATCACGGCGCGCATCTTGCGGCCAAAAACGCGGGCCTGCGGCAGGGGCGGGTCGGCCGCGCCGCCAGCCGTTGCGCCTCAGTTGCGGAACTCGCGTTCGGCGTCTTGAAACCAACCCTTGCGCGCCATGCCTACTTCTTTCGTCTCGGCCTTGGCAGCATTGCGCTCGCTCCCGTCATGGAGCGGCAACGCGGCGATGAAAATGGCGATGGTCAGCACGGCCAGCGCCAGCATCAGCACCAGGAACGGCAAGGTGCTGAGCGTGAAGCGCGGCGTCTCGGGCGAGGTCCGCGGTCCAGGATCGCGGGCCCGCCGCGCGGTTCGCCGCCGCGCCAGCGACGCCAGATATTCGTCGGGCTTGGTCCAGCTCCGGGCGGCCGGGGGCGCGGCCGTATCGTCCTTGCGCGGCATGCCTCTCATCTCGGCCAGCGCTCGACCGATGGCAAGTCTAGCGGGCGGGCTGCAGCCCCAGTTCGGCGAGAAGTTTCGATCCGCACTGGACCTTGACCGTCGTGACGGCGCGGCTGTCGGGAATGGTGGCCGACACATCCCACCAATTCTCCGGCGCGGCATATCCGCCATTCTGGGAGATCGTCGGCGAAATGGTGGCCGTCGTCCCGCTGATATCCGCCGGCGCAAGCTCCGCCTTGTAGCGCGGGTCGGAGCGGTAGGCGCGCCCCTCGACCACGACGTTGCCCTGCCCGTCGCGCGACGCGCGCCAGCCTTCGGTCTCGGCATCCTTGAAGAAGCAGTAGGCTGGCCGCTTCTTTTCCGTCGCGGCGGCATTGGCGACGTTTGCGGCCGCATTCTCCGTGTCAGCAGGCGGCGCGCTGGTCGTTGAGGAATCGCAGGCAGCTGCGCCCAGGGCGCAGGTCAGGACAAGCATCGTTCGCATTCTCTTGCGCCTCTCCAAATGATCCCGGCCACAGTCACGCCCATGCCAGTACATCGCAAGCCCGGCTCACGCCGGTTGTGAGGGGAGCACGCGCGCCCTAAGTCGGCGGGCATGGCCGATGTCCGCTCCCCAACCCTCCCCGGCGACCCGCAAAGCGCCGAGGCGCCGCCGTCCCCGACCCATGTCACCACCCGGCGCGAGGATTATCGCGCTCCCGACTGGCTGGTGCCGGAAATCGCGCTCGATTTCTCGCTCGATCTCGAGCGGACGCGCGTTCGCGCCATCTTGTCGGTCGAGCGGAACGGCGACCACGACAGGCCGCTGAAGCTCGACGGCGACGGGCTGGCGCTGCTCAAGGTCAAGCTCGATGGCGCGGACGCTGCGGCGCGGCAAGACGGCGAGCAGCTGGTCATCGACATTGCCGGCGATCGCGCCACGGTCGAGACCGAGGTCGAGATCTCCCCCGCCGCCAACACGCAGCTGATGGGCCTGTATGCCTCAGGCGGAATGCTCTGCACCCAGTGCGAAGCCGAAGGTTTTCGCCGAATCACCTTTTTCCCCGACCGGCCCGACGTACTGTCGCGCTACCGGGTTCGGATGGAAGGCGACGCGGCGCGCTTCCCGGTGCTGCTGTCGAACGGCAACCGCGTCGCCACGGGCGAAGCGGCGGACGGGCGGCATTGGGCCGAATGGGAAGATCCGTTTCCCAAGCCCTGCTACTTGTTCGCGCTGGTTGCGGGCGACCTGCAGGCCAACAGCGACCGATTCACCACCGCGTCGGGGCGCGAGGTCGAGCTCAACATCTACGTCCGCGCCGCCGATCTGCCCAAAACGGCGCACGCCATGCACAGCCTCAAGCAGGCGATGGCGTGGGACGAGCAGGTCTATGGCCGCGAATATGACCTCGACCTGTTCAACATCGTCGCGGTCAGCGACTTCAATATGGGAGCAATGGAGAACAAGGGCCTCAACGTCTTCAACACGGCCTATGTCCTGGCCGACCAGGACACCGCGACCGATGGCGATTTCGACAATATCGCGCGGGTCGTGGCGCACGAATATTTCCACAATTGGTCGGGCAACCGGGTCACCTGCCGCGACTGGTTCCAGCTGTCGCTCAAGGAGGGCTTCACCGTCTTTCGCGACCAGGGCTTTTCGGCCGACATCGGCAGCGCCGCGGTCAAGAGGATCGAGGATGTGCGCGTGCTTCGCGCGGCGCAATTTCCGGAGGATTCGGGGCCGCTGGCGCATGCCGTCCGGCCCGACAGCTACCTTGAGATTTCGAACTTCTACACCGCGACCGTGTATAACAAGGGCGCGGAGCTGATCCGCATGTTCCACACCCTTCTGGGACCGGAAAAGTTCCGCGCCGGCACCGACCTCTATTTCGACCGTCACGATGGCGAGGCCGCGACGTGCGACGATTTCGTTGCAGCGCTGGAGGATGCAAGCGGGGTCGACCTGTCTCGGTTCAAAATCTGGTATTCGCAGGCCGGGACGCCGCACGTCCGTGCCCACATTTCGCATGATGCCGATGCCAAGGCGGCGCTGCTGCATTTGTCCCAGCATCTGGCGCCGACCCCGGGCCAGGCGGTCAAGCAGGTCATGCCGATCCCGCTTCGCACCGCGCTGATCGACAGGCACAGCGGCGAGCAGATCGGCGACGAACGCTTGATCGTGCTCGACGAGGCCGAGCAGGCGTTCCGCTTTGACGGCGTCGGCAGTGCGCCGATGTTGTCGATCAATCGCGGCTTTTCCGCGCCGATCCTCCTCGATGTCGCCCGCGGCCCGGGCGAGCTCGAGCGGCTGGCCCAGGCCGATGGCGATCCCTTCGCTCGCTATGAAGCGATTCAGGAATTGATGATGCGTGCCTTGGTCGCGGGCGCGCAGGCCAATGCGGTCGATGCCGATACGGTGGTCGAAGCGATCGCCGCGACTCTGGCCGACGACAGGATCGATGCGGCGTTCAAGGCCGAAGCCATATTGGCGCCGAGCGAGGCGTTGATCGCCGACCGCCTGGACGTTGTCGTCCCCGATGCGGTTCATCGCGCCCGCGACGCCCTGCGCGCGGCAGTGGGTGCGCGCTTGTCGGACGCGATGCTGGCCGCGCATCGGCAGGAGGGCGGAGCCGGAAATGATTTATCGCCCGAAGCTAAGGGCATTCGCCGGTTGCGCAGCGTCGCGCTCGGCTATTTCGCCGCCGGCGATGCGACGGCTGGCGCGGCGCTGGCCAAGGCGCAATTCGATGGCGCCGACAATATGACCGACCGGCAAGGCGCTCTCGGTTTGCTCGTCTCGCTCGACGGGCCGGAGCGCGTGCAGGCGCTTGACGCCTTCTACCTGCGCTTTCGCGAGGATCCGCTGGTGCTCGACAAATGGTTCGGGCTGCAGGCGATGGCGCAGCGGGCGGAAACGGTGGATGAGGTTCTCAAGCTCGCCGAGCACCCCGACTTCACCATTTCCAATCCCAACCGGCTGCGCGCGCTGGCCGGATCCTTCGCCGCGAACCATTGGGCGTTCCATTCGCCCGACGGCCGCGGCTATGCCTTTCTTGCCGACATGATCCTGGCGGCGGACAAGCTCAACCCGCAGACCGCGGCACGGCTGGTGCCGCCGCTCGGCCGCTGGCGTCGGTTCGAACCGCACCGCAGCAAGCTGATGCGGGCACAGCTCGAGCGCGTCGCGGGGACGTCAGGCTTGTCGAAGGACGTGTACGAGCAGGCGTCGAAAAGCCTGGTCTAGAGCGTCAGCCGCCGATCCACCGCGCGACGTCGGCGGCGACCTGGTTGGCGGCGCGGTTCAACGCCGGACCGACGGTGAGGTTGGTGCCATCGGCGGGGACGTTCGCGGTGAAGCGGCGCGCTTCGACGCGGGTACCGCCTTCGGTCGACAAGGTCGCGTCATATTGGACGACAACCTGGCCGGTCTGGGCATTGTAGCCGAACTGCTGGAGCTCGCCGTTGACAACGAGGCCGGGATCGAGCGCCGATTGCTTGGAGCCAAGCACCACGCGCCCCGTCGTCCGGCGAATCGTTTCAGCAACCAGGTCGGCAAACAATTTGTCGGGCGTATCCACCCACTGCAGGTCCTTGACGTACTGGACATCGGTCGGGCTGACCTGCACCGGCACGCGATTGCTGCGGATTTCCTTGGCGACCGCGGGCACGGCGATGGTCACGGCCTGCCCGGCGTTCGCCGTCCGCGCGATCGAGCCGGGATCCGCCGCTTCGGGCGTCAAAGTCAGCAGGGTCGCCGGCGTCTTGCCACCGCCGAGCAGTCCACTGAGCGAGCAACCCGCGACCGCCAGCGCAAGCGCAACCGGGGCGAGGACACGCAGCGCATTCGTCATCGCCGTCTCCTGGGATCGTAATCGGGGAGTTTTTCAGGCCCGAGCGCACCACCGATGCCGCCCTGCTCGACGCGCTGCGTGACGCCCTGGAGCGATTCGGTCAGGCCGCGCAGGTCACGAACCAGCCGGTTGACCTCGGGCAGGGTCGACTTGCTGAGGTTCTGCACGCCGGGCCGCGCATCGGCGATCATCGCATCGAGGTTGGCCGTGGTCTGCTGGATGGCGGCGATGGACTTGCGCAAATCCTGCGCTGCCGGCCGCCCCTCTTCATTCACCAGGCGCGTCGTGCTGTCGGCGAGGACGCCCACGCGCTGGGCAGCAACGCCGGCGTTGCGCGCTGCAATGCGCGCATCGGCAATCGCGTCGGCAAGCTCGGGCGCGCGCTTGGCAAGCACGTCCGTGGTGACTTCGACATTCTCAAGAATGTCGGACACGGCATTCTGGTTCTCGTCGCTCAGAAGTTCGGTCAGGCGCTCGGTCAAGCGATTGATCCGCTCGAGGACTTCCGGCGCGCTGTTGAGCAGGGCGCCAAGGCCGCTCGAGGTGGACGGGATGACTGGGCAGCCCTGCGGACCGTTCTGCGCGATCGGCCGGCTGCCGCGGGCGCCACCGTCGAGCTGGATTTCGCGCACGCCGGTGAAGCCGATGTCCTTGATCTGCGCGGTCGTGCCCTGAAGCACCGGCGTCTGTTCATCGACTTCGACCCGCACCCACACGAATTCGGGACGATCGGGCAGCAGCGAAATCTGCTTCACTGCGCCGACCGGCACGCCGGAGAAGGTCACGTTGGACCCCTTGTTGAGCCCGCCGACCGCCTGGCTGAAGTAAATGTCGAAGCATTTGACCGACCTGTCGGACAGGCCGGCAAGCCAGACGATGAACAGCAGCACGCCGGTGAGCAGGGCCACGGTCACCGCGCCGACCATCACATAGTTCGAACGCGTTTCCATCAGGTCCCCGCCTGCTCCTCATGACTGACGGCTGCCGCTCTTCCGCGCGGGCCGTTAAAATACTCTTGTATCCAAGGATGATCCAAAGCCAAGAGATTCGGAATCGTATCGACCGCGATGACCTTCTTGTCGGCAAGAACGGCAACCCGGTCACAAATTTCATGCAGCGTGTCGAGATCGTGGGTGATCAGGAACACCGTCAGCTCAAGCCGCTTCTGCAGCGAGCGGATTAGCTCATCGAACGCGGCCGCGCCGATCGGATCAAGCCCCGCGGTCGGCTCGTCCAGGAACAGCAGCTCCGGATCGAGCGCAAGGGCGCGCGCAAGCCCGGCGCGCTTGCGCATGCCGCCCGACAGCTCCGACGGGAACTTGGGCCCGGCGTTGGCGGGCAGGCCGCTCATCGCGATCTTGTAGGACGCGATCTCGTCGAGCAGCGGAGGTTTCAAGAACGGGAAATATTCGCGGATCGGAACCTCGACATTCTCCGCGACCGTCAGCGTCGAGAATAGCGCGCCGTTCTGGAAGAGGATGCCCCAGCGACGACGAATATTCTTGGCCTCATCGTCGTTGCGACCGACCATATTCTCGCCGAGCACCTCGACTTCGCCCGAATCGGGCGTCTGCAAGCCGATGATCGATCGCATCAGCACCGACTTGCCGGTGCCCGATCCGCCGACCACGCCGATGATCTCGCCGCGCCGGACGTCGAGATCGAGGCCATCGTGAATGATCTGTTCGCCGAAGCTGTTCTTCAGCCCGCGCACCTGAATCACGGTTTCGCGTTCCATCAGCGCCATCCGATCGAGCTGAAGAAAACGGCGAAAACGGCGTCGAGGACGATGACGAGGAAGATCGACTGGACGACGGCGGTAGTTGTGCGCGTGCCCACTTCCTCGCTGTTGCCCTGCACAAGCATGCCCTGGAAGCAGCCCGACAAGGCGATGATGAATCCGAACACGGGCGCCTTGATGAGGCCGATCCACAAATCGGTGATCGGGGTCACTTCCTGCAGCCGCTGAATGTAGGTGCCGGGGGCGATCCCGATGTCGAGCCAGACGAAGATGCCGCCGCCGATCAGCGCGGTCAGCATCGCCCAAAAGGCGAGCAACGGCATCATGACGATCGCGGCGATCATGCGCGGGATGACCAGCGCTTCGATCGGCGAGACGCCGATGGTGCGCATGGCGTCGATTTCCTCGGTAATCTTCATCGTCCCGATCTGCGCCGCGAAGGCCGAGCCCGAGCGGCCCGCGACCATGATTGCCGTCATGAGGGTGCCGAGCTCCCGCACCGTGATGCGGCCGATCAGGTTGATGGTGAATATCTCCGCGCCGAACTGCTCGAGCTGGACCGAACCCTGCTGCGCGATGACGATGCCGATGAGGAAACTCATCAAGCCGATAATTCCGAGCGCGCGGACGCCGACGACATCGAATCGCTGAACGACGGCGTTGACGCGGAATCGCTTGGGCCGGCGGATAACGTTGGCGAAGCCGACCAGCACCGCGCCGAAGAAGCCGAGCAGGCCCACCATGGTGCGGCCAGCCTCGAAGACCCATTCGCCGATTTCCTGGACGACCCGGACGGCACCGCCCTTCTCCTCCGGGCGGACGCGGGCGGGGACGTCGAATTCGCCGACCTGTTCGAGCAGGCTGACCTCGTTGCGGCTGGCGCCGACGACCTTGGCGCCGCGGTCGCGGACGGCGCGATAGACCAGCCACGCGCCAACCGTGTCCATGCGATCGACGTCGGACAGGTCGATGACCAGCGGATCGGACAACGCATCGATTTCGCGCTGGGTGGTCGCCGCGCGCGTGATCGTCAGCGCGCCCGCGACCTTGTAGGTCGAGGCTTGGCTTGCGTCCGTCGCGCTTTGCTCTCCAGCGTCCATCGGTGCGCGAGTGATGCTCGAATTGCTTCGGCTCGGCAAGTCGCACCCCTTCCCTGCCTCGTTCGCGCCCTCTATCGCGCAGCGCCATGAGCGAAGCGCCACTGCTGTTCGTGCCGGTCGGAGACAATGGCGCGATGATGTTCGGAATGCCCGCACGCGACCGGGCATGCCGGCTCGCGACCAATGCCGGCTTTGCTTGCGCGGATGCCCCTGAACCGGGTCGCGCAATGCTCCTCGCCAACATGCGCTACACCTGGGACCCCGCCTGGATTCGGGAAATGCGGGACCGGCCCGGGACGATGCTGACGCTCGGCGGAGAGCCCGTTCTGATCCACGTCCCCGTCGGCGCCAACCTTGCCGAGGCCAAAGCGGCGCTTGCCGAGAACCGGGCCGCGCAAGGCTACGACCTGATCGCGGCGGAGGACGTCGAACTCGAGAACAAGGTGCTGCGCAAGCGCGAACGCCCCTTCGTCCTGCCGCTCGATGCCACCGACCCCGAGCCCGCCGAGCGTGCTGCCTATGATGCCGCCTACAAGGGCGTCACCGACGCGCTGACGCTCTACCTGTGGCGCCGGCCGGCATTCCACCTGACGCGCTGGGCGGCGCAAGCGAAGCTGACGCCGAACATGATCACCAGTGTCGGCGCGGTGTGCTGCGCACTGGCCTTCTATCTGTTCTGGATCGGCGAATATTGGCTTGGCGTCGCATCGGGCTTCACCTTCATGGTGCTCGACACGGTCGATGGGAAGCTCGCGCGCTGCACCGGCGCCTCGTCGAAGTGGGGCAATGTGTTCGACCACGGCATCGACCTTGTCCACCCGCCCTTCTGGTGGTGGGCGTGGGCACACGGGCTTGCCGCCTATGGCACGCCGATAAGGCCGCCGGTGTGGGAGACGATGCTGCTTGCCGCGATCATCGGCGGCTATGTCGCCCAGCGCGCGATCGAGGGCATCTGGATCAAGCGCTTCAAGGGCATGGAAATCCACGTCTGGCGGCCGCTCGACAGCAAGTTCCGGCTGGTCACCGCGCGGCGCAATCCGAACATGGTGATCCTTGCCGGCTCCCTGCTGTTCGCACGGCCCGATGTCGGGCTTGAGCTGGTCGCCTGGTGGACGATCGTCAGCCTGATCTTCCACACCGTCCGGCTAGCGCAGGCGACCGAACGGTTGCTGCGCGGGCAGCCCGTGACCTCGTGGCTCGAAGCATGACCCACAACGCCATCGTCCTCGCCGGATCGCGCCCCGGCACCGACCCGTTCGCGCAAAAATATGGCGCGGAGCTGAAAGCCCTGATCCCGATCGCGGGCGAGCCGATGCTGGCGCGCCCAGTCCAGGCGCTCCTCGCCAGCAAATGCATCGGCAAGGTGATCGTTCTCGCGCAGGAGCCCGACCGGCTGCGGAGCGCGTTGCCCGGGGATGCGCGGGTGGAGCTCAGGCCGTCGGGCGCGACGATCGCCACAACCATCCGTGCGCTATGCGACGATCCCGCGACGCCGTGGCCGCTGCTCATCACCACGGCGGATCATGCGCTGCTCGAACCGGCGATGGTCGAGGAGATGTGCGCCGCGGCCGACGATGTCGATGTCGCCATCGGCGTGGTCGAGCGGCGCGCGCTGATGCGCCGGCTTCCGGGGACTCGGCGGACGTGGATCCGGCTGCGCGGCGGGGCCTACACCGGCGCCAACCTGTTCGCGCTGCGATCCCCCGCGGTCGCGCCGGCGATCGAGCTGTGGCGCAGCGTCGAGCAGGATCGCAAGAAGGGCTGGCGGATCGTTTCGGCGATCGGGCCCGGCACGCTAATCGGCGCAGCGCTGCGGCTGCTGACGCTCAACGACGCGCTCGACCGTGCAGGGCGGCGCGTCGGGTTAACGTTCAAGGCGGTGCGGCTCGACAATCCGCTTGCCGGCGTCGACGTCGACAAGCCCGAGGATCATGCGCTGGTCGAGGCCATATTGGCGGGCAAGGCATGAGCGATCTTGCGGTTTACGACATGGACCGGACGGTCACGCGCCAGCCGACCTACACCTATTTCCTGCTGCATTGCGCGACACGGCGCGCGCCGTGGCGGCTGGTGTTCGTGCCGGTCGTGGTGCTGTCGATGCTCGCCTATCTCGCAAAGCTGATCGACCGCGCCAGGCTCAAGGAGATCAACCACCATCTGTTGCTTGGGCGCACGATCCATCCGCGCGAGCTCAAGCCGCTGGTCGATAGCTTCGCCGAGCGGCAAGTCGCGACCAACATCCGTCCCGGCGCGCGCGACGCGATTGCGCGCGACAAGGCCCAGGGGCGGCGCCTGGTGCTCGCCACCGCATCGTACCGCCTCTACGCCGACGCCATTGCCGAGCGGCTCGGGTTCGACGACGTCATCGGCACCGGATCGATCATCGGCCTTGACGAGCGCGTCCATGCCCGCATCGACGGCGAGAATGCCTATGGCGAGGCCAAGATGCGGATGATCTCGGCGTGGGTCGAGAAGTCCGGCCTCCTCGGCAAGCACGGCCACGTGCGCTTTTATTCCGACCACGTGTCGGACGCGCCAGCGTTCCAATGGTCCGACGAGCCGGTCGCGGTGAACCCGCACGGCAAGTTGCGGCGACTGGCGGAAGCGCGCGGCTGGGCGGTCGAGGATTGGGGTTAGCTTTACAATCTTTTCACTACACGATTGCAAAGTGCGACATGGATTTAATTCAGGCCCTACGCGAGAGATTGGAGCGCCTGCCCAAGGTCATCGAAGCTCAAGTCCCGGGTGGTATCCGCTTGGCCGCACCTGATCCCGACGGCTTCGCCATTGAGATCTTGGACGGCCCAGACGAATGGACAGTCTTCCTTGGAGATGGGGCTTTCCACGATCATTTCGATACGGCCGATGAAGCACTCAGCTTCGTAGTCTGGTGCTACTCCGGAAAAGCTCGCCTCCGCGAATTTTCGCGCGGCAATATTCCGTCTGGCGCAGTTCTCGAGAGCCTTGAAGACAACACGTGGTCCGCAGTCTCTGAGATGAAGTTGATCTTCGTTCCCTTCTGGCGCGCGCGAACAGAAAGTGTCTTTCGGAACCCTAGCCTCCTGAAAGCGCGCTAAGCCGCAAAGCAAGGTCCGCTTGGACGATATGCGTTTCTAAAGTAGGTCCACGGCGCCGCGCACCGCCGCCGTGTAGGTCCGCCCCACGGGGACCGTCAGCCCGTTCATAAGCCTCAGCTGCGATCGCTGATCCGTGCGGACCACTTCGCGGATGGCATCACGCGCCACCCACCAGCTGCGGTGGACCTGCAGGCCGAGATCGGGGCCGATCGCGGCAATGGCGTCCGACAGGCGCATCAGGACGAGGTCCGAGCCCAGCATGGTGTGGACGCGCAGATAATGGTCCTCGGCTTCAAGCGCGACGATCTCAGTGCCGAGGCGGCTCGGCAAGCGCGACAGCAAGGTGCGCGGAATCGTGGCCGGCCCATCGGGCTTGTTCGGCTCCCCGTCGGGACCGCCGGCACGTTGCCGGGCGAGCGAAGCAGGATGAAGACGATCGCCAGTTGCACCGCGGCGACGGTTGCGAACAGCGCCGGGAGCTGGAGCGGCTGATAGGCATGGCCGGGCCGAAGAAGCGGCACGATCCAAGCGGCGACGAAGGTCAGCGGGAGAGCTGAGGCAATTGCCACGGCGATCAGACGCGGGCCGGGACGCGCGATGGATCCTGCGGGAATGAGCTTTCCCGCAACCAGCGCCGCGCCATAGCCGACGACCACCATGCCGACCCAAAAGGCGAGGCGAACCGACAGCGACAGCGGCGGATTCGACGCGAACGGTCCCGCAAATCCCAGCAACACGCCCAGGCCAAGTACGGGCACGGCGCGCTTCAGCAAGTCCCCAGCATGTCGTTGGCGCATCGTGAACGGCATCTCCGAAGTGCGAAAGGCTATTGGCGAAACGGTGGCTTGTCGAGGCGATCGGCGACCGATCAAGCGGGGCGACGCGGAACGATCCGCGACGCATAAAAAGGATTGAATCGATGAAACCTCTCCCCGCACTCCTGATCGTATCGGTCGCTGTTGCGCTGGCCAAGCCAGCGTGCGCCGAGCCCGCTACGCCCACGCTTGAAGCGTGCAAGGCAGCGCGCTTCGCGCCTAACGGGAAGACGCCCAATCTGCAGGGGCAATGGGATTTCCTGATGCAGGTCGGCAAGGCTTCCTCACCCGGCGTCATCGCCATTGGGCCGATGGACGGCGCGTACACCGGATCGCTGCATCCTTATCGCACCAATACCGTGGTCATCCGCCGCCTGACGCTCGACGGCGACGGCGCGGTCAGGATGTCAGTCGCCACGCGCGAGGGCGAAATCGGCTTCCGGGGGCAGCTGACCGGCGGGCCCGACACCATTTGCGGAAGCGGGCTGTATCACGGCGGCGTCGACTATCAACTCGTCGCGGTGCGCCGGCCGACCAGCTACGTGCCACGCTAGGCGCTAGTTTGCTGTCGCGCGATGGGAGTGGAAGAAGTCGATCTTCCACGCCTTGCCGTCATGCACGAGCACAGCGGACTCGAGCCAGGTCACCGGCTTCACCTGGCCGGCCGGGCCGGCGCTTCCGCTGTTTTGCCAGGCGGTCCAGGCAACATTGCACTGGCGCTGCGTGTCGAGCGGACCGACCGACCAGGTGAATTTCCGGCCGGCCGCGCGCGCGTCGCGGATGAGTTCGGCGAGCGCGATCCCGTCGTAGCGGTCGCCGCCATCGAACGAGTAAAAACGCGCCGTGGTTACCCGCCGAAAGGCGCCGAGGTCGTCCGTGCGCAGCGCCTGGTAGAAGGCCTGGACGGTGCGCTCAATCTCGGCCTCGGCGCGCGGTGACGCCGGGCAAGGCGCGGGGACGGCGTGCGCGCAGCCGGCCAGCATTGTCGCCGATAGGATCGCGGCTAGCGGCCGCTTCAAACTGCGTTCAGCGCGTTGGCGAAGTCGGCAATCAGATCGTCGGGATCTTCGACGCCGATCGAAATCCGCACCAGATTGTCGGTGATGTCGAGCGCCTTCTTGCGTTCGTCGGGGACCGACAGGTGGGTCATTGCCGCGGGCGCGCTGGCGAGGGTTTCGGTGCCGCCGAGGCTGACCGCGAGGTTGGCGATCTTCAGATTGTCGAGGAAGGCGAACGCCTCCTTCTCGCCGCCCTTCAGATAGAGCGAAAAGGTCGATCCCGCGCCAAGGCAATGGCGGCGATAGATGTCGGCCTGCGTCGAGCCCTCCTCGAGGAAACCGAGGTAACCGACCTTTTCGACCTTGGGGTGATCGCGCAGGAATTCGCACACTTTCCGCGCATTTTCGCCCGCGCGGTCCATGCGGAGCTCAAGCGTTTCGAGGCTGCGCAGGAGCATCCACGCAGTGTTGGGGTCGCAGATCGTTCCGATCGTGTTGCGGAACATCCGCACCTGATTGATCAGCCCCTTTTCACCAACCAGTCCACCAGCGACAAGGTCGCTGTGCCCGCCGACATATTTGGTCAGGCTGTAGATCGACAGATCGGCGCCCTGTGCCAACGGCTTGGCCCACAGCGGCCCCAGAAAGGTGTTGTCGATCGCGATCGGCGGCTTGTCGTCCGCGCCAAAGGCGGCGTCGCGCGCCGCAGCGACCCCTTCGACATCGACCAATTGGTTGGTCGGGTTGGCCGGGCTTTCGAGATAGATGAGCGACACACGGCCCTTGGCTTTCGCCTCGGCAATCACCGCGTCGATCTGTTCGCGCGACGCTCCCGACGGGAAGTCGAGCCACGACACGCCGAACTGGCCGAGGATCTTGGCGATCAACGTCTCGGTCGCGGCATAGAGCGGCCCCGAATGGACGACGACGTCGCCGGGCCGGACGAAGGTCAACAGCAAGGTCGCAATCGCCGACATGCCGCTCGAGAAGGCGAGCGCGTCATCGGCGTCTTCCCACACCGCTAGGCGATCCTCGAGGATTTCCTGGTTGGGGCCATTGAAGCGCGAATAGATCAGCCCTTCCGCGCCGCCCGGACGCTTGCCGGTGACGCCTTCGAAGAAGCGCTTGCCCGCGGCCGCAGTCTCGAACACGAAGGTCGAGGTGAGGAAGATCGGCGGCTTGAGCGACCCTTCGCTCAGCTCCGGATCGAAGCCATAGCCGAGCATCAACGTCTGCGGCTTCAGCTTGTGATTGCCGATGCTGGTCGGCGACGGCCGCGGCGTCCGATGCTGCGAGGTTTCGGCGCTGGCTTCATTTTCGGTGGGCAAAAGGGCTCTCCTTGGATGATGAGCGCTAGGCCCGTCGTCCGAAGAGGGTCAAGCCGGTTTCGGCGGCAGGCCGATCAGGCTGACTTGTCGCCCATAGTCCGCCTCTCCCCGGTGTGTGGCGCGGCGGTAGGAATAGAATCGGTCGGGATCGGCATAGGTGTCGAGGTGGAGCGCTTCGACCAGAGCAATACCCGCTGCCCGCAACCGTTGACCGACATAGCCTTCCAGATCGAACTGCCGGCCAGCGAAGAAGCGCGCGTTACCGGCATCGGCGGCGATAAAGCGGTCGCGGAAGCCGTCGTCCACTTCATAAGAGGCTTGCGCGATGCATGGCCCGACGGCAGCAACGATGCGGTCGCGGCGCGCGCCGCGCGTTTCCATCACGGCGATCACGGCGTCGGTGACACCGCCGATGGCGCCTTTCCAGCCGGCATGGGCGGCGCCGATCACGCCCGCCTCGCGGTCGGCGAGAAGCACGGGCGCGCAGTCGGCCGTGAGGATGCCGAGCAGGATGCCGGGGCGGTCGGTCACCAGCGCATCGGCGTGCGGCCGATCGTCGTGCGGCCAGGCACGCGCGCAATAGACGGCTTCCGCGGAATGGATCTGATGGACCGTGGCAAGCTCGGCGCCGGGAAGGACGGCGGCGACGGCGCGCCGGCGATTCTCGACAATGGCCGCACGTTCGTCGTTGCTGCCGGTGCCGACGTTGAGGCCCGCGAGATCGCCCGTCGAGATCCCGCCCCGGCGCCCGAGGAACCCGTGCGGGTTCCCCGGCAGGGTCGACGCCATGATGACTTCGACGGAGCTCATGCATGCCCCTGCATGATGACGTGCCGCAGGATCAGGTCTTCATCCGCGTGGCTGCCGACCATGAAGTCATACTTCCCTACGATGTCGAATCCGTAACGCTCATAGAACCGGCGAGCTCGATGATTGTCGATGAAAACGGAAAGAACCAACTCTTGCGCACCGCGGGAAGAGGCCTTGTCGAGGATCCACCTCATCAGGGCATCGGCGATCCCCAGGCCGCGCGCGCTGCTCCTCAGATACAGGCGCCGCAGCTCGAGTGCCGGCACATCCGTGTCATGCGGCAATCCCTTCGGCGCAAGCTCGATGAAACCAACGAGTTGGTGGTCGCTTTCGGCAACGCAGATGCTCACGTCGGGGTTGGCCAGATTTTCTTGCCATCTGGCGAGGGTGTTGCCGTCGAGGAACGCCTGCAGGTCCGCGGGACGATAAAGATGACCGAAGGTTTCGACGAAGGTTTCGGCGAACAGGTCTTTCAGTGCTGCTGCATCGCAATCGACTGCGTCTCTGTAGGTGACGTTCATCTCAATCCCGCGAGCTCGGGCCATGCCGGCGATCGAATCGCCATCACCTTGAATAGTTCGCCCATCTGATCTCGGCCCGTAAGGCGTTGCACCTGCGCCGCGAGCTCATCCGCGCGATCGGAGTTAGCGGCTGCCAACGCCGCCGCGCGTGCGCCGATGCCCAGCGCATTGAGCCATTCCCCCTGGCTGACGAGCGCCGACGCCACCGTGCCAGCCCCCGTCGCGGCGCGAGCGACGGCTTCGAAGTCGACATGCGACGTCAGATCCTGCTCGCCTGGGTCGGCCAGGACTGGCGAGTATCCGTGGCTGGAGACGGCCTGGAGCGTGTCGCCAGGGGCGCTGCGTGCATGACCATAATCGATGAACAAGGCGACACCGCCCTTGGCGGCAAGGCGGCTAGCGATCGCACCGACCGCCTGTTCGCGAGCCGGGGAGGTCTCCGTCACGTCCCCGTCTCGGTCGAAGGCAAGTCCGCCGGCCGCCACGAGCACGCGTCGCTCGGCCGCGCCGACCCATTGCTGGATCGGGAGAGCGTCGAGAAATTCGTTGCCCACGAGAAGCAGCGGCTGGAGTGGGATGTCATCGATCGATTCGTGCCAGATTGCGCCCGTGACGGCCTCTTTCTGCGCATCCCGAAGCACCGGACTGGTTTCGACCAAATGCACCTGCCCCGCAAAACCTGCCGAACGCAGCACGCGCAAAGCGTCCGCCGCAAGCGTGCCGCGCCCCGGGCCAAGCTCGGCATAAATGGCATCCGCGGGGGCGCCCGCGCGCATCCAGCAATCGGCCAGCGCCGCGCCCACCATTTCACCGAACATCTGGCTGACCTCGGGCGCAGTGGTGAAGTCGCCGCGTGCGCCAAACGGATCGCGCGTGCCGTAATAATATGCGTTGCAGGCGTCCATGAACGCCTCGACCGTGATCGGCCCTTCGGTGCCGATCCGTTCGCGCAGTGCCCGTTCGAGCGGGGTCAGGCAACGCTCTCCGCGCCGACCGTCGGCTCGACGCGGACGCGACGGCGCTTGGCGGTGAGCATCAGGTATAGGCCGCCGACGATCATCGGCACCGACAGCCACTGGCCCATATGCAGGCCGGTCGCCTGGGTGAAGGCGACAAGCTGCTGGTCAGGTTCGCGGATGAACTCCACCCCGAAGCGGAACAGGCCGTAGAAGAAGATGAAGGCGCCGACGAGCTTGCCCGGCTGGTAGCGGGCGTCGGTCTTCCAGAACATCCACCACAGGATGCCGAACAGGACGAGCCCTTCAAGGCCCGCCTCGTACAGCTGGCTTGGGTGGCGCGGGGGGCCGAGGACGCGCTCGCCGAACGGGCTGATCTCCTGGAAACGGATCGCCCACGGCACCTGCGTCGGCGCGCCCCACAGCTCCTGGTTCACGAAATTGGCGAGCCGGCCGAAGAACAGGCCGAAGGGCACGCAGCACGCGACATAATCGTGCACCCGCAGCCAGTTCAGCTTCTGCTTCCACGACAGATAGATGATACCGAGCGAGGTCCCGACGACCCCGCCGTGAAACGACATGCCGCCGTCCCAGAGCTTCAGGATCTCGAGCGGGTTTTCGAGATACTGGCCGAGATTGTAGAACAATACATAGCCCAGCCGCCCGCCAAGGATGATCCCGAGCGCGGCGTAGAAGACGAGGTCGTCGCCATGGCGACGGTCCATCGGCGAGCCGGGTCGTTTGAGCAGTCGCAGCAGGTACCAATAGCCAATGAAAATGCCGGCCAGATAGGCAAGGCTGTACCAGCGCAAGTCGAACGGACCGATCGACAAGGCGATGGGCGAAAGGCCTAGGTCCGGGAAGGCGACGAACGAACTACTATTGTTGACCTGCAAAGGACTTTCCCCTGAACCGAGTGCGCCTCATAAGAGGCGAGGCCGTAAAGGGCAAAAGGAGGGTGCGTGCAAAGCGAGCTCGACCGCAAATATGACGAGAACCTCGCGCGCTTGACCGCGCCGGGTGGGCGCCTGGTCATAAGCAAGGATGACAAGGGCCAGGCGATCGTGGCCAATTTCCCGCCGACGATCCCCGGCCTGCTGCGCGCCTTTTGCAAGCTGAACGCGGACGCCGAGGCCGTCGTCTCGGGCGACGAGCGCTTCACCTTTGCTCAATTGGACGAGATTTCCGAGCGGCTTGCGCATGCCCTGGTGTCGCGCGGGATCGCCAAGGGCGACCGCGTCGGAATCGCAATGCGCAACTGCCCGGCGTGGATCGTCAGCTACATGGCGATCGTCAAGGCCGGCGGCGTCGCGACCCTGCTCAACGGCTGGTGGGAAGCGGGCGAGCTTCAGCATGCGCTCGAACTGACCGAGCCAGCGCTGATCCTGGCCGATGCACCGCGCGCCAAGCGCCTTGCGCAATGCCCGCGCCAATTTCCGACCATCGGCCTGGCCGTCGACCAGCCGATCGAAACCGCCCTGGCGGAGCTGTTCGAGGGCGCAGACCTTGCCGCCCCGCTGCCCGACATCGCACCGGATGACGATGCGACGATCCTCTTCACCTCGGGCTCCACCGGGGAGTCCAAGGGCGCGGTCTCGACGCATCGCGCGGTGACCACCGCAACCTACGCCTATGCAACAGGGCTGATGTGCCTGCTCGGCGTCCTCACCGAGGCGGGGCGCGCGCCGACCAGCCCGCCGCGCACCCTGCTCAGCGTGCCGCTGTTCCATGTCACCGGCGAAGTGCCGGTGATGCTCAACAGCTTCGTCGTCGCGCGCTGCATGGTGGTCATGCCCAAATGGGACGCGAGCGAAGCGCTGAGACTCATCGAAAAGGAAAAGATCACCTATTTCGTCGGCGTCCCGACCATGAGCCTCGAGCTCATGACCCACCCCGACCGCGACAAATATGACTTGTCGTCGCTGCGCGACATCACCGCTGGCGGCGCGCCGCGGCCGATCAGCCATGTCGAGCGGCTGCAAAGCGAATTCCCCGAGGCGCAGCCGGCACTGGGCTATGGCCTGACCGAAACCAACGCCGCGGGGTTCAGCAATTTCTGGGGCAATTATGCCGCCAAGCCCGCCTCCACCGGCCGCGCACAGCTGCCCTATATCGAGGCCGCGATCCTCGGCGAGGGCGAACGCCACCTGCCGCCGCGCGAGGTCGGGGAAATCGCGATCCGCAGTGCGGCCAACATCAAGGGTTATTGGCGCAACCCGGAAGCGACCGCGGCGCTGTTCACGGCTGACGGCTACATTCGCACCGGCGACGTTGGCTATCTCGACGAGGACGGCTATTTGTTCATCGTCGACCGCAAGAAGGAAATCATCATCCGCGGCGGCGAAAACATCTCAGCCGCCGAGGTCGAGGCCGAATGCTATGCCTGCCCGGCGGTGGCCGAGGCAGCGGTGTTCGGCATGGCTGACGAGCGACTGGGCGAAGTGCCGATCGCGGTGATCTACGTCCGCGACGACGCCGAGCTGAGCGAAAGCGAACTGCGCGCGTTTCTCGACAGCCGGATTGCCAAGTTCAAGATTCCCGAACGCTTCATTTTTGCGACTGAGCCGTTGCCGCGGCTGGGCACGGGCAAGATCGATCGGCGATCGTTGAAGACCCAGTACGCCCATTGACGCTTGATCGCGGTGTGACCCCTCCCAACGACCATCCAGCGATCCCGGAACCGCAGATCGGCGTTTTGCTGATCAACCTCGGCACGCCCGATGCGCCGGAGGCGAGCGCGGTACGCCGCTACCTCGCCGAATTCCTAAGCGACCCGCGCGTGGTGGAAATCCCGCGGCTCGCGTGGAAGCCGATCCTGCACGGCATCATCCTGCGCACGCGGCCGCGCAAGTCGGCGCATGCTTATGGCCAGGTGTGGACCAATGAAGGATCGCCGCTGGCGGTCGTTGCGCGGCGGCAGGCCAAGGCACTGCAGGCGCGGTTGGGCGATTCTGCGCGGGTCGAATATGCAATGCGCTACGGCAACCCCGGGATCGAATCGACCGTTGCGCGCCTGCGCGACGCGGGGTGCAACCGGATCCTCGCGGCGCCGCTCTATCCGCAATATTGTGCAGCGACGACCGCGACTGCGAACGATGCCTTGTTCGGGGCATTGGCGCGCATGCGCGTGCAGCCGACATTGCGCATCCTGCCGCCATATTATGACGATGCCGTCTATATCGACGCGCTTGCCGCCAATCTGTCGCGCCAGTTGGCGGCGCTCGATTTCACGCCCGACCGCTTGTTGCTCAGCTTTCACGGCATGCCGCAACGGACGCTCGAGCTCGGCGATCCTTACCACTGCCACTGCCAGAAGACCGCGCGCCTCGTCGGCGAGAAGCTGGCGGTACCGACGGATATTGCGTTCCAGTCGCGCTTCGGGCGGGCCAAGTGGCTCGGCCCGGCAACCGATGCGACACTCGACGCTTATCCCGAGCGAGGCATCCGTCGCGTCGCGGTCGCAGCGCCGGGCTTTTCGGCCGACTGTCTCGAAACGCTGGAAGAACTGGGTATCCGCGGGCGCGACAGCTTCCTTGCCGCCGGCGGCGAGCGCTTCGCCCTGCTCGACTGCCTCAACGATTCAGCCGAAGGGATGACCATGCTGGAGCAGTTGGTCCGCCGGGAACTTGCAGGCTGGGTTCCCCGGACCTAAGCGCCGCAGCGATCAACAATGGGAGAGGACAGCATGGCTCGAGTGGCGATCGTCACCGGCGGCACGCGCGGTATCGGCGAAGCGATCAGCATGGCGCTGAAGGACATGGGCATGAATGTCGCGGCGAATTACGCCGGCAATGACGAGCGCGCGCGCGAATTCAGTGACCGCACCGGCATCCGCGCCTTCAAGTGGGACGTGTCCGACTATGACGCCTGCCAGGAAGGCGTACGCCAGGTCGAAAGCGAACTCGGGCCCGTCGACGTCCTCGTCAACAATGCCGGCATCACGCGCGACACGACGATGAAGCGCATGGATCACCAGAAGTGGCAGGAGGTCATCGACACCAATCTTGGCGGCTGCTTCAACATGGCCAAGGCGGTATTCGAAGGCATGGTCGGCCGCGGCTATGGGCGCATCGTCAACATCGGGTCGATTAACGGCCAGGCGGGCCAGTACGGCCAGGTCAATTACGCCGCCGCCAAATCGGGCATCCACGGCTTCACCAAGGCGCTGGCACAGGAAGGCGCGCGCGCCGGCGTAACCGTCAATGCGATCGCGCCCGGCTACATCGACACCGACATGGTCGCTGCCGTGCCGCAGGAAGTGCTGGGCAAGATCATCGCCAAGATTCCGGTCAATCGTCTCGGCAAGGCGGAGGAGATTGCGCGCGGCGTTGCCTTCCTGGTCGACGAGAATGCGGGTTTCGTCACCGGATCGACCCTGTCGATCAACGGCGGGCAGCACATGTACTGATGGAGGCGGTTCGCTACGCCCCGCCGGTCAAGCGTTCCGTGCTGATCGCGGGCCATGCGACATCGGTCAGCCTGGAGCCGATCTTCTGGTATGCCCTTGAAGCCGCGGCACGTGCGGGCGGGGCGCCGATGAATGCCCTGGTCGCGGAGATCGATGCCGCGCGGCTCGATTCCCCGACGCCGCCCAACCTGACCTCAGCGATCCGCCAATGGCTGTTCGCGCGCACGCTCGACAGCTGACCGCATCGCGGCGGCAAAAGGCGCGGCGGCCTCGGGCGCCTGTTCCAGGAACAGGGCCGGTTCGACCAGCTCCAGTTCGATGACCTGCAAACCACCATCATTGCCGATGACCAGGTCGACGCGCGCATATGTCGTGGAAACAGGCGCAGCGGCCAACGCCGCGCGGGCGAGTTCGAGCGCGCCGTCGGGCGGATCGCAGCGGACGATGTAACCGCCCCATTCAGGCTGCACCCGAAACTCCCCGGCTCGCGGGACCTTGCTCACGGCGTGGCTGAAGCGCTCGCCGAAAAAGATCAAAGAATATTCTCCCGCGTCCGTGATCCGGTCTAGCCACGGCTGTACGAGCATCCGCCAGCCGCGGACGAGGCCGGGGACAGGATCGCCCGGGCTTAGCCGATAGGTTCCGTAGGCACTCGCTGAAACCGTCGGCTTGACGACCAGATCGGCGGTTCCGAACTGCGTCCGCGCATGTTCCAGGGCCGCGTCGTCGAGCGAGGGAACGGTCAGCGTCGGTACCGTGGCAACGCCGCGTGCGGACAATTCGGCAAGATAGGCCTTGTCACTGTTCCAACGCAGTGTCGCCGGAGCATTCTCCACCGGCACTCGCTCGCGCTCGAAGCGCTCGAGCAGGCGGAGCCATTCGCCGAACCGCTGATGATAGCCCCAGGCAACCAGCGGCAGGAGGAGGTCAAATCCGGCAACACAACCCACGTCGTTCCACGGTGCCGTCGTGACATCAAACCCCCCTTCCCGGAGCGCGCGAGCTTGAGGGTCGAACGCCCAGCGCCAGTCGACCGCATAATCGGCCGGCGGGACGAGGATCAGGGCGCGCAAGGCTAGCGGGGGCGCACTTTGGCTCGCGATGACGGCCTCATCGCGACAAAAGAATGCGCGCCTGGCTTGCGATCTGCCCGAGCATCGAGGCGCTGACTTGCCCCTCGGCGCGCGCCCGCTCGACCAGCTTGCGGAACTGCGCGATTCGCTCGTGCTGAGCCTCAATCCAGGCCGTGACCGTGGCATCAGGGTCCTTGCCCCGATGGCGGGCGAGGAAGTCGATGCGGAGCTGCTCGAAATCGCGCGCCAGCCCGGCGGTCAGGAGCCGCTCCCACTGGTCGGACGGCACGAAGCGCGCGACCTGCTGCTGTGCCCAATCGACGCCCAGCGCTTCACCTAGAGTGGTATAGGCCCGGGTCAGCGCCAGCTCATCGCTCTTGCGGTCGGCGGCAAGCGCGGCGATCCCGAATATCCCGTCGAGCTCGTACAGGCGCACCAGCCCGCGAACGATGTCCTCACTTGCGCCAAGCGCAATCAACCGGTCGCGGCGCGCGGCGGCCTCATTGCGGACTTCAGAGCGGATCAGACGGGTTGCCTGTGACGCAATCTTGCGGACGCCCGGCTCCAGCCGCGCGCACAGCTTGCTGACGTTGGTCTCCCCACCGACCGAGCGAAGCACGTCCGACAGATGCGCACGCACCGTTGCCGCGGCAATTGCGAACAACTCCACTCTAATGGCCTCGGGAAGCGAATCCTCCTCGATCTCCAGCCACAGCTTCTCAAGGTCGAGCAGCCGTTCGACGACCAGGAAGGCACTCACGACTTGCTGGAGCGAGGCGCCCTCTTCCTCCGTGAGGTCGAACGCCATGCCCGGGCCAAGGCGATTGACCAGGCGATTGGCGACCTTGGTCGCGACAATCTCATGGCGCAGGCGGTGCGCGCGAATCGCCGCAGCATGGGCCTTGCGCATCGGCATGGGGAAAGCGTCGAACAATTGCGGCTCGAGCAATTTGTCGTCGGCCAGCTGCAGATCTTCCGCCGCATCCTGCAGCGCGATCTTGGAGATCGAGAGGACCACGGCGAGCTCGGGCCGGGTCAGGCCGCGATTTTCCTGCGCACGGCGGATCAGGTCCTCGTTCGAAGCCAGCCCCTCGACCTTGCGGTCGAGCCGGCCCGTGGCTTCGAGCAGCTCGATCGTCCGGGCGAAGCGAGGCACGGCATGCGCACCGCCGGCTTCGGCGACCGAGAGAGCCAGCGATTGAAGCCGATTATCTTCAAGAACGAGCTCCGCCACGTCGTCGGTCATCTTGGCCAGCAAGGCATTGCGCTTGGCCTCGGTCAGGCGGCCCTCGCGCATTTCGCGGTTGAGCGGGATCTTGATGTTCACTTCATTATCCGAACAGTCGACGCCCGCGCTATTGTCGATGAAGTCCGTGTTGATGCGCCCGCCGTTCTCGGCGAATTCAATCCGGCCCGCCTGCGTGATGGCCAGGTTCGCGCCCTCGCCAATGACCTTGGCGCGCACTTCGTCGGCACTGACGCGCAGCACGTCGTTGGCCGGGTCGCCGACATCGGCGTGCGATTGTGTGGAGGCCTTGATGTAGGTGCCGATGCCGCCGAACCACAACAGGTCGATGTCCGCCTTGAGGATCGCGTTGATCAGGCTCGTCGGGTCGAGCGAGCGGGCGTCGATGCCCAGCAGCTTGCGCATCTCGGCGCTGATCTCGATCGATTTTTCGGTGCGCGCGAACACCCCGCCGCCCTTGGAAATGAGGTCGCGGTCGTAATCGTCCCAGCTCGACCGCGGCAGCTCGAACATGCGCTTTCGCTCCGCCCAGCTCTTCTTCGCGTCGGGATTGGGATCGATGAAGATGTGACGATGGTCGAACGCGGCGACGACCTTGATCGACTTGCTGAGCAGCATGCCGTTGCCGAACACGTCGCCCGACATGTCGCCGCAGCCGGCGACCGTGACATCGTCGGTCTGCACGTCGATGCCCATTTCCAAAAAGTGCCGCTGGACGGAAATCCACGCCCCACGCGCGGTGATTCCCATCGCCTTGTGATCGTAGCCGTTCGATCCGCCGCTGGCGAAGGCGTCACCCAGCCAGAAATTGCGTTCGAGCGCGATGGCATTGGCGACGTCGGAGAAGGTCGCGGTGCCCTTGTCGGCGGCGACGACGAAATAGGGATCGTCGCCATCGTGGATGACGACGCCGTCGGGATGGACGACCTTGTCGTTGACGAGGTTGTCGGTGATCGACAGCAGTGAGCGGATGAAGATGCGATAGCTTTCGGTCCCTTCCGCAAGCCAGGCATCGCGATTGGTGATCGACGGCAATTGCTTGGGGTAGAAGCCGCCCTTGGCGCCCGTGGGCACGATCACCGCATTCTTGACCATCTGCGCCTTGACCAAGCCCAAGATTTCGGTGCGGAAGTCGTCACGCCGGTCCGACCAGCGCAGGCCGCCGCGGGCGATCGGCCCGCCGCGCAGGTGAATGCCTTCGATGCGCGGGCTGTAGACCCAAATCTCGCGCCACGGCACCGGTGCCGGCAGCCCGGGTACGCGCGCGGAATCAATCTTGAACGCCAGCGCTTCGGCCGCTGCCGGTGCGAAGGCATTGGTGCGCAAGATCGCTTCGACCAATGCGCGCAGGCGCCGCAGGATGCGGTCGTCGTCGATCGATCGGACCTTGGCTAGTGCGTCGTCGAGGCGTTGACGATTGCGCGCCACTTGCTTTTCGCGGTCTTCGGCCGCGGGATCGTGCGCGGCAACGAACAGGTCGACCAGCGCGCGCGTCGCATTGGGCGCGCGGCGCAGCGCATCGACGATCGTGATCAGGCCGAAGGAGCTTCCCGTCTGACGCAAATAGCGGAACCAGGCGCGCAGCCAGACGACCGCCTGCGTGCCGAGGCCGGCGTAGAGCACGAGCTGGTTGAACTCGTCATTTTCGGCGGCGCCGCAAAGCACGTTGGAGATTGCCTGTTCGATCTCCGGCAGGCGCGCGTTGATGGAAGCAAGGTCGGCTTCGCTTGCCACTTCGACGCGGAAGTCGTGGATAAAGCCGAGCTGCCCCACGAGCGCCGTGGGGACTTCCTCGAGAACGCGGAAACCGAAATTCTCCAGGACCGGGACGGCCTCGGACAGCGGGATGAGCGCGCCCTCACGATAGGTCTTCAAACGCAGGTGGCCCGGTGCATCGGCTTCCGACTGCGAAATGCGCACGCTTCGGTCGGCGTCGCTGTTCAGCGTGCACAAGCGCAGGATGTCCGCAGCGCCCTCCTCGGGCGCGGTTCGCGCGCGATAGCCGTCCGGGAAGGCGCCAAGATAGGTCAGTGCAAGGCGCGTGGCGCGGGCCGGACCGGCCGCCTCGATCAGCTCGCCTTCGACCGCCGGCGCCCAGCCGCGCACCATCTCGACCACGGCGGAGTCGAGCGCTTCCGTGTCGGGAGGCGGCGCGGCAGCGTCGATATATTGCGTGTAGCGGATGAGCGCGAGGTCGCCATCGCCAAGCTCCACCGACCAGCTGGTGATGTCGCGTCCGACCTCCGACCCGAGAAGCAGTGCGATCGCCGTCCGGCGGGAGGTGGTCAGGTCCTCGCGCGGCAGCCAGACGAAGGTGAAGAGCTGCCCTTTAAGGATGCTTCGAACCTGGACCAGGGTCGGCCGCGGGCGGTCGGCCAGCGACATTGCGGTGAGCACCAGCTGGCGAGTCGACTCATGATCGACGGTAATCAGCAGGTCGCGCGGAAGGGAGGCTACGGCGTGCCGCAACGCCTTCCCGGAATGGCCCTTGGGATCGAAGCCAAAATCCTTGTCCAGCTGTTCGAGGCGCGCGCGAAGCACCGGCACCTCTTCCGCCGGCACGGTCAACGCCTGGCTGGTCCACAGGCCGGCGTGAACGCCGATACCAACGATCTTGCCGCCCTCTTTAAGAGGAACCACGACGAGGTCGAGCGGCACGCGGCGATGAACGCTCGACTTTCGCTCGGCCTTGGCCATCAACGGCACCTGTCCGCCATTCTCGAAATAGCGCATGGCACCAAGTGCCCCGCCCTCATCCGTAGGCGCGCCGGGAACGCTGAAGATACCCAGCCCTTCGGTCGGGACCACGCCCGGCTTCTCGACATGGTAGCCGAGAAGCGTCATCGCCCCATCGGCAAACCAGTTCAGCAGCGCGGAGCCTTCGGGATCGTCGATCGCCGCGGCGTCGGCCCGCATCTTGTCCTGCAGCGGATGCCAGTCGCGAACCGCCAGCCGGACGTCGGTCAGCACGCGGCGCAGGTCGGCCGCCAATGCCTGGCGCGCCTTGGCGTCGATCCGGTCGAGCTCAATGTACATCATGGATTCGCGGCGGCCCTTGTCCGCGCACAGCAGCTCAACGCCATTAAGAACGCCCTTGCCGTCGCGGCGGACGCAAACCACGGGGTGAAGCAGGCGATGAATCGTCACCTGACGCGCGGCGATGGCGTTTGCGACCGAATCGACCAGGAAGGGCATATCGTCATTGACGATGCCGATGCGCATGCGCCGGTTGCCCGCCTCGCCGCCGGTCGACTGGACCGCGATCTCGATTTCGCCGGGCGCTCGCTTGGCGGCGACTTCCGCAAGGAATTCGGCAGCCTCCCGCTCACTGTCCCGATCGAAGCCGCGCGTCTCCCCGGGGAGCGCATTGCGGGTCAAGGCCTTGCGAATGGATTCAACGAGCGGCTGAGGCAGGCGCGTGTGGGCCGTCATGGGGTGATTGGGCTCCGCGAGTGGGGCGATGCGGGCGGCCTATAGACCCGCGCTCCCAAAGCGGACAACCCCGTGGGCTAGCTGTCAGGCGGCGCGACGGATGACGCGTTCGGCCAGGGGCTCGTCGTTGAGGACGGCGACCAGCTGGTGCTGCCCATCGGCACTTCGGCGCGTAACAACCACCGCAAATTCGGCCTCGACGGGCACATCGGCCAGCGCGATGGCCGGTGCCCGGCGCAGCTTGGCGCGGGCCGCGTCTCCGCGATCGTCCGGGCGCGGTCCCGGTCGGCGCGCAGCGCGCTCCGCGGCAACCAGCGCCTTGAGGCCGCCGGCCTGGCCTTCGATGAAATCGCGGAATTTCCCGGCTTCGACCTGCTGCCGGTGGGCATGGGAAAGCGCAGCCGCAAACTCCGTCAGCCGCGCCTTGTCGTAATCGACGCCGAAAACCAACTTCACGACCGGCGTCATCGGCGCCCGCGCCTGCGCCTTCACCCCAGAATCGTCGAGGATTTCGGCGTAGCCTTCAGGGTCGTCCGTCGCGGCCAAGGAGAAATCGTAGGCCAAAGCCAGCGCAGCGTAGAGTGCGCCGCGGGTGCGCCCCTCACCCAGCTTGACCGCCTCGGCCCCTTCGCGCGCCGCCCATAAGCGGTCTGCCAGACCGGCGTCGGCGTCGAGAGCAGGAACTGCCAGGCCATCGTCGTCGCTGTCGTCATGCAGCGGGCCGTCTTCCCAAGAGAAATGGGGAACTGGCTGGACATGCTCGTCCGCGGATTCGGAAACAGCCGGGACGTCAGCTGGCGGAGCCTCATCGTCGCCTCCCAGCAACAGCTCGGGAAACGCGTCCGGAACGTCGGCGGCGGAGGCCAGGTCCAGCATCGGCACCATCGGAACGAAGGCCGTATCGGGGGTAGCGTCCACGGCCTTCCAGTTGATGACGCCGTAGATGAAATCGATCGTCTCGCCGTCCGACGAGAAGGGCATGAGGATGCCGCGATAGCAGATATTCTCTTCGCGCTGGTTCACATATTCGGCTTCGAAGCCGATCGGCGCGCGGTTGGCGATGATCTGCAGATAATGGTCCGTCAGCCGCGACAGCAGCGACCGGCTCGGCACCTCCGAAGTCGTTCGTGCGTCGTCGGCCAGCCCGCATTCCTCGCGGATGGCGCCCCCAATGTAGGGCATCGCCGGGCTATCGCGGCCGCAGGTAAAATCGAGCAATACGCTGTGCGCCGAAAAATCCTCGAGATTGCCGGGTTCGAGATCCTCGATCGACGGGAAGTCGCGACCGTCGAGCAGCGACACCCAGTAATTATAGGCACGCACATGCATGCGCCGCTCGTCCGTACCGATCGCCGCAGCGACGGCGGCCGCAGATGCATCGGCGGCCACCGAAGGCTCGAAGTCACTTGGATACCCGCGGAACCCGTCCATTGCCGCTCCACCCCTTCATTTGGCAGAGAAAATGGCCCAGCGTGGTTACCATGAAGTTAATCACATCCATGATGCGATACGGCCTGATGCCCTTGCCCGCGCGCGGTCGCTTTGTTAGGGGCCCAGCCTTCCGGGAAGCCAAGCCGCTTTAGCTCAGCTGGTAGAGCACATCATTCGTAATGATGGGGTCAGGTGTTCGAGTCACCTAAGCGGCACCACCCTAAAATCGATGAGCGGCCGTGCAGGCGATCGTCTCTTTTGCGTAGCCCGCCCGTGATCTGATCCTACATTTGTGAACCGGCCAGTAAACGACAAGCACTCGATCTGAGTCGCGCGTCTGCCTGACTATAACGCCTTGAGAGAATGCGTTTCTTCGGGCGTTGCTAATTTATGTTATTTAGCCGATATTGTGACATCAGCTTGCCGACTGACTGATTGTGCAACTCGCGGCCCATTGGGCGGTGGGTTACCCGTTGTTGTGGAGACCGCGCATGGTCACGGAACCTGAATTTTCCTCGAGCGCCCACGCCAGGATTCTGCTGCCCTTTCGATCCTGACGCTCGCGCAAGCGGGCAGATCAGAGCCAGCGCGACAGCGCCGCCGATCCTCGGGGCACCTTCCCGATAGGTCGACCAAATTACCGCGGGGAGCGAAAACCATGAATACCGCACGCAGACCGGCGCGCAAACCGGCTATCCGCCTTGTCGGAGATGATGACCGGGCCGCCACGCGCTTCAACGTCGGGGAAAGCATCGCCTTAGAGGCGAGCGGCTTGGCACCGGCCAAGGTTCATGACCTCAACATTCGGATCGATCAGAAGACCGCGCTCGATTTGCGGCTGATCTCCGACCGGGACGGAAACATTCCCGCCACCGTGATCTGGGCGCAGCTGGGCTTCGACGACCCCGCGTCGGGCGCGCGATACACTTTGGTTGAAGCTCTTGAGAGGTTTGGCGGCAGGACGATAGAAATCGTCGTCCGGCAGGAACGGCGCAAAATCACCGCGGCGAAAGCTGTGATCGAAAAGCGCCTGACGCGGCCGCTCGTGGCCGTGGTCGACGCGGCCGGCCGCCTCCTCAATGCCGTCGACGAAGAAGGCGAAGAACCGCACCTCCTGCTGGCCGGCCTTGCATCATCCGGATCCGTGGTCGTGACGGCGGTAGCGCGCCAGCATGACTGGTACGTTGGTGCGCGCCTGGAAGAGGCATTGACGAGAACGGGTGATCCCGCGCGGATGGAGGTCGAGATCAGGGAAGGTGACGCCCGGGTCACGAGGTTCCCGCTGGCCCGCGATCTTCCGCCGGGCGCATACGACCTGATCGTGCGTCCGATCCGCTACGGCTACGAACATCACCTCGCCCCGCTCGTCACTCGACATGACATCATCGGAAGCAGGCGCATCACCGGCTTGGTGGTCCGCGAGGATTTCTGGCGCGCAAAGCCCGTCCTGGGGGCTGCGTGAACAAAATTCCGATCAGCGGGCGAACGGTTTCCGGCGCTCCCTATTTTCGCTTCACCGACACGTTTGAAGTCGGTGCCGATGTGTGGGGTGCGCTAGATCCAGGCATCGTCGATCCCGGCAATGTCAGCAAAATGTGCGCGCTCTACGTCATTCCGAGCAAGTCGGATGTGCAATGGAATGCGGACAATTCCCTGGCTCACCTGGCGATCCTTGGCGGGAATGCCGCGGTGCCGAAGATCAAGGTTCAAGCGGGCTGCATCAATGCCAACAAGGTGTTGTTGTGGCCCGGTGCAAGCCAACCCGGAGAGTATGACATCGTCGCCGACTTCGGAAATAATACACCGGACGCTGCAAGCTTCGTCAGCGACGCGCAATACAACACGCCGCTCGATATCATCGATGGCTACTTCATCGCCGGCTTCCGGGTTGTCGAGGACCCGGGCACCCTCGGCGATTGGGCGCAGGTCGGTCAGTGGTTCTACAACGAGACGACCCAAGGGATCGCGACAGTCGTCGACGAAGCGGGCTCGTACAGCACACCGGGTGGCTTCGCGAGCGTCAACGTTTCCGTCCCGCGCAAAGCGAACGTCTTCTTTCCCGCTGATGCGCCAGGCGTCACAAGCCCTGCGCAGATCAGCGGCGTGTCCGCAAACTATCCCTTGATCGTCGTGATTCACGGCAACGGGCACAACTACACCAGCTACGATTTTCTACTGCAGCATCTCGCCCGCAACGGGTTCATTGCCGCGAGCATCCATATCAATTCGGGCATGTCCGGGCTCGGGCGCGCCAACATGCTGTTCGAGCATCTCGGGATACTCAAGCCGGCATTTGGGTCGAAGCTTCAGAACAACATCGGATTGCTGGGGCACAGCCGCGGCGGCGAAGCGGTGATCAAGGCGGCACGCCTCAACCAGCAGCAAGGGCTAGGTCATGGCCTCAACGCCCTGATGGCGCTCGCTCCCACCGACCAGTACGGACACGAGACGCTCGTCGCGCCGTGGGCCACGCCGCATTTCGTTCTTTACGGATCGAGAGACGGAGACATCAAAGGCGACATCTACACACCCGGCTACACAACGGCGCAAACCGGCTTCGCCCTCTACGACCGGAGCGCCGACGCATCCAAGCAAATGCTGTTCGTGCACCGGGCAAGCCACAACGGTTTCATCAACTATAACGAGGATTTCAGCGGTGAAGCGTCGACCTGCATAAGCGTGGCCGACCAGCAAAAGGTGATGCTGGCATATACGAACGCCTTCTTCCGCAAGGAGCTTAGCGCCGACCCAAGATGGGAGGGCATGTTCAGCGGGGATTGGGTACCGCCGTCCGTGAGCGTCAATGGAACGCTGGTGCAGACTCAATTCCGCCGTGCCGCGGCGAGCGTCATCGACGATTTCCAGGCCAATGCAACTTGGACAACGAGTTCCAGTGGCGGAGCGGTGACCTCGACCGGTCTCCCGGTCACGCCGGCCGAAGGGAAGCTTAGGGATCATCCTGCAGCCAGTGGAATCGATCCCCTTTCGCCGCATGACAGCAGCGGCATGCGGATCCGATGGGACAATATCGGCGACAGGATCGACTGGGCCATCCCCGCCGGGCAGGGGAACGTATCGGCAGCTGACGTTCTGAGCATCCGCCTTGGTCAAGTGGCCGGAAGTGCGATCAATCCGGCGAACGCCGCGCAGAACCTGAGGATCGCCCTCAGGGATGGAGCAGGTAACGAACGCGCGGTGCGGGTTGGCGCTTTCAGCACACTGCCGTATCCGGATGTCCGGCCGGTTTCGACGCGCACCAAGTCCGCGCTCCTGACGGTACGCATCCCGTTAAGTGCGTGGACCATCGTCTGCGCCGGTCAACCGAAAGTCGACCTTACCAATGTGGTGTCGGTCAGCCTTGTTCTGTCCGAGACTCCGGCAGGTGAAGTCTGCGTCGATGAAATCGAATTCTCAGCTTGAAGGACATCAGGATGTTTTCCATTTCCCAGATGCTTTCTGTCCGCGAGCAGACCAAGCTCAGCACCCGGACCTTTGAAACCCTGCTCGACCTCAACGATCGGCCGCACCTGCTGCTCGCGATTGAGATCCGGGGCGCTATCTTCCCGCACATGAACGCAGAACCGTTCGTGCAGATTGTCGACGAACGCCGGCGCGGAGCCAGAAGCTGGATCGCGGACGTTGCCGACGATGGGTCCGCGATCACCGGCTATTTCCCGCTGGACGCAGACCTTTCCGGGTCGATCGTGGAATTTGGATACGGCTCGAGCGCATTCGGACGCATCGCGAACTATCGAGCCTCTGGTGAAAAGCTGGACCGCGACAGGCTTTCTGCAAGGACGGTGGTCGTCACCATCGAGCTCATTCGCAAGATCAGCAAGCTGAAGTCGGACGAGGATCCGTTGGCAGTCCTGACGGAATAGAGAGAGCGCCTGACAACCCTTTAAGCCGAAGGAGCCGGAGACATGGCAACGCAAGACAAGATGCTATCGGCGCGGCTTGTTGTCGACGTCGTCGATGTCAACGGTGAGCCCCTCAAGGCTGCGAAAGTGGAATTCAGAGGCGACAATAGCAAAGGTGCGGCCGCACGATTTGCACGGGAAGGCCACAGTTACGTCGCAGAAATCCGCACTCCGCTTCGCGGAGAGGTCCGCGTCACAAGCGAGGGTTACGAAGAGCAGGCTCGTGACGTCGGCCTCACGAGCGGTGAGAACCGGGAGCTGTTCGTGTTGGGCCCGCGCGGCTCCAGATATTATTTCCGTGAGAAAGTGCGGATGCCGGTGGAGGCGCCGAGAAACCTTTTCGCGCTTACCTTGTCCCAGCGTGCGCGGCGCGACGCGTCCAAGGTCAATGAGTTGCTGCGATCCCTGAAGATAAAGCCGCAGCGCGCTTCAGAGTTAGCCGAACGCTCCGGGACGTTCCTGTTCGAAGTGCCCGTGACCAACGCACGAGCGATGTTGGCCCGCCTATCCGAGCATCCCGCCATTGAGCATGTGGGCGCGGTCGTATCCCTGCGCGAGGGGGGCAACTTCTCGCACCTCACGCAGGATGTGATCGTCCGCTTCAACGGTCCCCGTCTACGGGACGTGCAACGGATAGCGGAAAGCCTCGGTTTCAGCGTCACGCGCGAAATCGTCTACGCGCCGCATAGCTATGTTCTGCGCTGGCAAAAGCCGGCAACGCTCGAGATTCTGGATGCCATCGAGCGTTTGGCGAAGCGGCCTGACGTCGAGTGGGCCGAGCCGAGCCTGGTCGTCACTCCCGAACTTGACGCGATAACGCCCACCGATTTTCTGTGGGCGGGCCTGTGGGATCGCCAGCTGATCGGACTTCCCGATGCGTGGCAGAATCTTCAGGATGCGGGCCTCGAGCCTTTTGGAGACCCGAACATACTGCTTGCGGTCTGGGACAGCGGAACGCAGACGGCGGCCGGAATCCCGACCAACGCCGACTTCACCGGTAATTTGAGCAACGGTCAGCCCAAGGTGCTCGCCGCGTTCGACTTCATCAACATGGTGGCTAATAATGACAGTCCGTGGAGCGATCACGGCTCGGGCGTCGCTGGCGTGTCGGCGGCGATGGCGAATAATCCGTCGCCGGTCGCCGGCCAGACGTACGGCCTGGTCGGCAGCGCCCCAAACGTGCAAGTCATGCTGTGCGCGGGCACGGCTTCGACCGATCTGTATGTCGCCGATCAGTATATCTGGATGGCGGGATTCGATCCTCAGAGCCCGGTCGCCGGCTTTCCGGCGACGCCGCCGCTTCGCGGCGCGGATGTGATCACCTGCAGCCTGACGCCCGGCGCGGGAGCAGCCCTGTCAGGAATCGCGAGGGCCGCGCTCGACTTCGTCACCACCTTCGGCCGCGGCGGCAAGGGAACGATGTGCTTCTTCTCGACGGGGAATGCCAACCAAAACAACGTCATTGCGCGCCCTTACGGCGCGTATGAAAAATGCTTCGGCATTGCTGCCATCTCCTACGCAAACGACGGCGTCACCGAGGTCCGTGCCCCCTATTCTGGATGGGGACAGATTGCCTTCTGTTCGCCGTCGCAGGACCAATCCCCCACGGTCCACAATCCTCCGACCGGCTTCATGCCTTGGGCCGCCAGCCATGCCGGCCTGGGCAATCTCATCAGCTTTCCGCAAGCTTCGACCACGATTTCTTCCGCAAGCGTCGCAGGCGCAAATACCCTGACATTCGTGACCATTGTGGGTTTCGCGGTGAATGACGTGATCCACGTGGGACCGATCGGTGCCCTTGGCAGTGAGCCGGCGAGAATCACTGCGGTCGATGGCGCGACGAATCAGGTCACGCTCGCCAGCGCGCTCCTGAACGCGCACGCGGCTGGAGACTTGATTCAGACCGGCCCGGCCAATCACAAGAATAACTTCGGCGGCACGTCGTCCGCGACACCCTTGTGCGCCGGCGTTGCCGCCCTTGTCCTCTCCGCCAACCCCGACCTGACCTATATCGAAGCGCGGCAGGTGATGCGCGACACGGCAATCAAGCTCGACCTCGCCAATACGGATCCGACCGGCCAATGGCTCGACGCCAGCGGGAACCCGTCCGTGACGTCCGGCCAGCCCGCGGTTCGAAGCCAATGGTACGGCTATGGACGGGTCGATGCGGAGGCGGCGGTCCAGGCGGCGATCGATTATGGGATGACCCGCGATCTCGTCATTCGCGACAATCTTTCCGACGTCGGAATCGTTGCGACCAGCGGCGCATTCTGGAACAGTCCCGATATCTGGTGCAGAACAACTGCGCCGGCGATGGACCCGGGCGCATTACCCGCCAGCTATGGCGCGGCGGGGCCGCACCAAACTCCGGTCCGAGGCCAGCCGAACTGGATCTATGCCCGAGTCCACAACAATGGCACGACGGCGTCGCTCGATGCATGGGTGCGGTTGTCGATCACGCATTTTCCCGGCCTGGAATTCACCTATCCGGAATCCTTTCAGCCGACCAACGGACCCGGGGATCCGCTACCTGTACCCGTGACCCCGGGAACCTATTTCATCGGAGAGGCAAAGGTTGCCGGCGTCCCCCCGGGCGGGGAGCAAGTGGTGGTGATCGAATGGCCGGCCGCCCTCATTCCGCCATCGACGGTCGCGTCCGGCACCGTAACTTGGCACCCCTGCCTGTTGGCGGAGATTGCGCCGCACGACGGCCCGGCGGCGACCGGCAACCATGTCTGGGACGACAATAATCTTGCGCAGAAGAACATTACCATCGTCGGCCCGGATTCCGCTTCAGACTTTGAGATGGCGGTCATCGTCGGAAACGAGGCCAATCGCGCAGACTTGCTCTATGTGGACATCTTCCGCGGCAAGCTACCGCCTTCGGTCGAGCTGTATGTCGATCTGATGGACCCCAGACTGTTTCGTCAGCTGCGGAGTATCCATGCGCCGCACGACCGGCCCGAGCCCCAGGTGGAGGATGGCGACGTAATGGTCAGGCCGTCGCTTCGGCCATCCCGTCTGCTTGAGCGCGCAGGCTGGCGGATCGGCCGGAAGAACGGCCGCAATGTCCTGCTGTTGTTGCCGAGGCCCCAGGTCCGCATCCCAATCTATGCGGGGGCCGGCCGCCTTGTCCCCATCATTGTCGGCGCAAGCGGAGGTGGGCGGTCTCCGACAGGGAGATACGAGATCGTCATCATGCAACGGCAGCCGAACGGCGAAGTCAGCGGCTCGGCTTCGATCTTGGTCGACGGGCGGCAATTAAGGACGAAAAAGCGCAAGGGCTAAACCCGCGTCGCGAGGTGCTTAGCTACGATACCGCGGCACAATCGTGCATTCCGGAGGCAAGCTCTTTAGCTAGCGTCCGGAAGGTGAGTCGACGCACGTCTTGAATGCACCCCCGTACCTTCTCGGGAGACCGGCCAATGAACGACCTGCAAGCCATCGGCGCCGTCATCGATGAGATGTACGCGATGATCTCGGGCCCGGCCGGCCCGCGCGACTGGTCGCGGCAGGCCAACAGCTTTCTGCCAGATGCGCATCAGGTGCGCACCTGGGTCGACGACGACGGCCGTCCGCAGCGCAAGGTGATGAGCCTTGACGAATATGCGGCGAACACGTCGCCCTTTTTCGAAAGCCAGCCCTTCTACGAAGTCGAGACCGCGCGCCGCATCGACCTATTCGGCAACATGGCCCACGTGTGGAGCAACTACGAAGCCCGCACCTCGCCCGACGATGCCGATGTCGAGCGGCGCGGGATCAATTCGATCCAGCTGTTCCGCGACCCCGAACTCGGCTGGCGGATTATCCACATGATCTGGGACAATGAGCGCAACCCCGACCTGGAATGGCCAAAGCGTCCCGGGGTAACCGTCGACTGATGCGCATTTGTGTCGTCGGCGCGGGGGCGATTGGCGGCTGGGTCGCCGCGCGGCTCGCGCTCGCCGGCAACAAAGTAATGGCGCTGACCAGCCGCGGCCCGATCGACGGCATTTCGATCGAGCAGGCGGGCGAGGTCCAAGTCGCGACCTTCGACCGATTCGATGGGCCCGCCGATCTGCTGATCGTCGCAGTGAAAGCGACCGATCTGCCCTCCGTTGCACCAACGCTAGGCAAGCACATTTCGTCCGGAACCGTCGTGCTGCCGATGCTCAACGGCGTGCCCTGGTGGTTTGTCGATGGCGAGCCGCTGCGCGCGGTCGATCCCGATGGCGCGATCGCCCGCGCTTTTCCGGTGAACCAAGTCATGGGCTGCGTGGTCCACGCCACGTGCAGCCGGACGGCGCTGGATTGCGTGCGGGTGAACTTCGTCGACAAATTGATTATCGGCGAACGCGACGGCTCGAGCAGCGTGCGGCTCGCACGGATTGAGGGTGTGCTGGCAGACGCCGGTTTGCGCCCCGACCTGACCGGCAACGTCCGCCGCGCCATCTGGTACAAATTGTGGGGCAATGCGACGATCAACCCGCTGTCGGCACTGGTCCGCACGACTTGCGACCGAATCCTCGCCGATCCCGAATGCCGCGCCTGGATGCTCGAGGGCATGGGCGAACTGGCAGCGGTAGGTGCTGCCATCGGCTGCCCGATCGGTGAGCGCGGCGAAGACCGCATGGCGGTCACCGCCAAGCTCGGCGCGTTCAAGACATCGATGCTGCAGGACGTCGAGGCCGGGCGGCCGATCGAGCTCGAAGCCCTGCTCGGCGCCCCGCGCGAAATCGCGCAGCGCCGCGACATCGTGACGCCTGCGCTCGACCGGCTCTACGCCGTCACGCGGCTGATGGCGGAGAGCTCAGGCTTGACCTGAGCCGACCACCCGTCCGACGCATTCGCCGAAGCCGATTCGCACCGCGCCCCCACCTTCGCACCAGGCGCGCAGCGTAATTTCGTCGCCATCTTCGAGAAAGCTGCGGGTTTCGCCATTGGCCAGCGTCACGGGCTGCTTGCCGCCGCGGCTGATCTCGAGCAGCGAGCCCAATCCCTCGTCTTGGTCGGTCGACAGCGTGCCGGTGCCGATCAGGTCGCCTGGCTGCAGGTTGCAGCCGTTGGAGCTGTGATGCGTGACGATCTGCGCGGCGCTCCAGTACATGGCCGCATCGGCCGAGCCGCGCGAGAGGACGTGCGGCGCGACACCCTCGGCACGCATCCGCTCGGTCGTCAGCGTGACTTCAAGCTGGACCGCCAGCGCGCCCGTTTCGCGGTCCGCCGCGTCGTCGAGATACGGCAGCGGCGCGGGATCGCCCGCCGGGCGCGCTGGCATCGCCTTGCGAAAGGGCGCAAGCGCGTCCGGGCTGACGACCCAGCCGCTGACGCTGGTATGGAAATTCTTGGCGAGGAACGGCCCGAGCGGCTGATATTCCCACGCCTGCAGGTCGCGCGCCGACCAGTCGTTGAGCAGGCAGTAGCCCGCGATATGCTCGCCCGCTTCGCCGATCGGGATCGGCGAGCCGAGCTCGTTGCCCTGCCCGATCCAGATGCCGAGTTCGAGCTCGTAATCGAGGCGGCGGCAGGCGCCGTAGGTCGGGACCTCCTCGTCGGGGCCTTTGCGCTGGCCGCCCGGGCGGATCACGTCCTCGCCCGACGGGCGCACCGAGCTGGCGCGGCCGTGATAGCCGATCGGCACATATTTATAATTGGGCAGCAGCGGCTGGTCGGGCCGGAACTGCTTGCCGACATTGGTCGCGTGATGAATGCCGACGTAGAAATCGGTGTAGTCGCCGACCAGGCAGGGCACGTGCAGCCGCACTTCGCTCTGGCCGATCAGCTGCGGCTCGATATCGTCGCGGTAGCGCGCGTCGGACAGCAATTCGGCAAGCCGCTCGCGCAGCCGCCGCTGTGCTTCGGGACCGCGCGCGAACCAAGCGTTGAGCACGGGCTGCTCGAAATCCTCACGCATGTCCTCGTCGAGCAGATCGGCGATGGCGACGAGGTCGAGGACATAGTCGCCGATCGCGACGCCCGGGCGCCGGCGGCCCTTGGCCTCGGAGAAAATGCCGAGCGGCAGGTTCTGGATGGGAAAGTCGCGGTGGCCGTTGGCCGAGGCGACCCAGCTCTTCAGCGATTGATCGATGGTCATGGCAATTTCGCCTTGGGGAAGCCCGCCCAGGCGGCGTCGTAATCGGGCTGTGCGCGGTCGAGCGCGAAGCGCGTCGGGCGATAGGGCCAGCAAGTTTCGACCATGAAGGCCATCGTCCCTTCTATCTTGTGGGGTTTGAGCTCGGCCTCGCTCGCCTTGCGCCAGCTGTCGACGTCGGGCCCGTGCCCGCTCATCAGATTGTGCAGGCTCAGCCCGCCCGGCGCGAAGCCGTCCGCCTTGGCGTCGTACGCGCCATGGATAAGGCCCATCGCTTCGCTCATCACGTTGCGGTGGAACCAGGGCGGGCGGAACGTGTCCTCCGCCACCATCCAGCGCGGCGGGAAAATGACGAAATCGGCGTTGGCACGCCCGGGCACATCGCTGGGCGAGGTCAGGACGGTGAAGATTGATGGATCGGGGTGGTCGAAGCTGATCGATCCGATCACGTTGAAGCGCGACAGATCGTAGCGCGAGGGCGCGTAATTGCCGTGCCAGGCGACGACATCCAGCGGCGAATGGTCGAGCGTGGTGCGCCACAGCGATCCGAGATATTTCTGGACGACCTCGGTCTCGCTGTCGTCATCCTCGAAGGCTGCCACGGGCGTCTCGAAATCGCGCGGATTGGCGAGGCCGTTGGCGCCGATCGGCCCAAGGTCGGGCAGGCGGAACGGCGCACCGTGGTTCTCGGCGACATAGCCGCGTGCTTCGCCGTCGACCTCGACCCGGAACTTCACGCCGCGGGGAATGAGCGCGATGCTGCCGGGGGCAACCTCAAGCCGGCCAAGCTCGGTCGCGATGCGCAGCGCGCCCGATTGCGGAATGATCAGCAGTTCGCCGTCGGCATTGACGAACAGGCGGCGGATCATCGATTTGTCGGCGCGGTATAAATGCACCGCGACGCCTTCGAGATCGGCCGGATCGCGGTTGGCGAGCATTGTCACCACGCCATCGACGAAGTCGGTGCTCGCCGGCAGGTCGGCCGGCGGATCCCAGCGCAAGCGATTGGGCGCCAGCGGCTCCGCAACCGTACCCGGCGCGAACAGGCGGGCGCCGTCGTAGCGGGTGAAGGGCCGGTGGTCGGCGGTTGGGCGCAGGCGGTAAAGCCAGCTGCGGCGGTTTTCGTGGCGCGGTGCAGTGAACGCGCTTCCGGACAATTGTTCGGCGTAGAGCCCGAAGGCGGGTTTCTGCGGGCTATTGCGGCCCTTGGGCAGCGCCCCCGCCACCGCCTCGCTCTCGAAATGGCTGCCGAAGCCGCTCTGGTAGCGCAGGTCGCTCATGGGCGCGGTGGTTAGTGCGTCGGGCGGACAAACTCAAACGGGCGCAGCCCAAAGGACCGCGCCCGTGCGCAGGCGGGACTCGCGGCCCGCCTGCATGAGCTTGAAGGATTAGTTGACGTTGACTTCGATCTTGTCCGGAACCGTGACTTCCGTGGTGTCCCCGCCGAACCCGAGCTGGTCGCGGAACAGGAACAGGAGCACGAGGACGACGATGATCAGCAGGACAACGGCAAGAACACCGCCGCCTCCGCCGCCGCCAGTTTCGACCACGGTCGTACGTTCGACCTCGGGCCTGTCGTTGTCGGCCATGGAATACTCTCCCTGTTTGCACGTTGTTGCAGCGTAACGAACGAAGCTTGGGGGTCGCGGTTCCCGCGCACCTTATCCGGCGTCGGGCGCTGGGACGGTGGACCGGCTTCGCGTGAGGGCGAGGAGCATGCCGCCGATCGCCAGCAGCGCACCGGCGATCGTCAGCGCGGTCCAGCGATAATCTTCGAGCCAGGTCGAGAAGCCCATGGCGATGATCGGCACCAGCGCGCTCGAATAGGCCGCTTTGCCTGGACCGATCTTGCGCACCACTGGGAGGTAGAGGCTGAACGCCAGCGCCGAGGCGAAGATCGCAAGATAGACGAGGCCGAACCAATAGCCGGGGCGCGTTTCGATCACTGGTGCGCCGGACAACGCGAGCGCGATGACGCCGTCCATCAACGCACCCAACCCCATCGCCCAGGTGAGCAGGCTGAACAGCGGGAAGCGCCGCACCTTGTCGCGGGCCTGGAAGACGTTGGCCGCCGATGCGCCGAGCATGCCGACGATGGTCAGCGCAATGCCGAGCAGGATTTCATCCGTTCGTGCCGGATGCTCGCGCAGTTCGTGGACGAACAGGAGCATGATGCCCGCGACCGCGACCAGCGAGCCCCAAGCGAAGCGCGCGCTCGGCTTCTGGCCGAGGAAAGCCCAGCCGAGCAGCGTGTTGGGGATCACCAGCAGCGCGAAGACCGTCGCGACCAGCCCCGACGTCACATGATGTTCTGCCAAATAGACAGCGTTGAAATTGATCACGAACTGGAGGGCGCCGAGGATCGCTGCGGCAAGAATGCCGCTGCGGGGCAGGCGCAGGCTTTCGCCGCGCGCCACGGCGACGACGGCCATTGCCGCCGCGGCGATGATGAAGCGATAGGTCACCGACCAGTGCGCCGGGACGGTGCCGAGCTGGTCGCGGATGACGATCCAGGTGCCGCCCCATATCAAAGTGAAGATGATGAAAGGGATGACGACCGACAGGTCGGCGCGGCGTTTGCTCACAAGGCGGCGATGGCGGTGGCGAGCCGGTCGACCTCGGCGCCCTGCTGGTCCCAGCTTGTCACCAGCCGGATTTCGCCAACGCCCCAGTCGTAGAAATCGAAGCCCTGCCCGCGCAGCGCCGCGGCCTCCTCGGCGCTCACCTTGAGGAACAGTTCATTGGCCTCGACCGGATAGACCAGCCTGCCGGGCGCAGCCTGCGCCAAGCTCTGCGCAGCGGCATTGGCGGCACGCGCATTGTCGAGCCACAGGTCGCCGTCGAGCATCGCGAGGATCTGCGCGGCGAGCATCCGGCCCTTCGACAGCAAATGGCCCGCCCGCTTGCGGCGGACCGCGATCTCGTCGGCCAGCTTGCTATTGAACAGCACCAAAGCCTCGGCATTGAGCCCGCCGTTCTTGACGAACCCGAACGATAAGGCCTCGACCCCGGCGCGCCACGTCACGTCGGCCGGCGATGCGCCGGTGGAGACGATGGCGTTGGCGAAGCGCGCGCCGTCCATGTGGAAGGCCAAGCTCCGCGATCTTGCCACCTCGCCCAAGGCACCCACTTCGGCGACGGAATAGGCCAGGCCATATTCTGTGGCATTGGTGATCGACAGCGCGGCGGGCTGGACCTGGTGGACGTCCTTGCGCACGCGGTCGCAGGCTGCGGCAAGCGCATCGGGCGTCACCTTGGCACCCGGCCCATCGACCAGCATCAGCTTGGCGCCCCCGCTGAAGAAGCCCGGTGCGCCCGCCTCGTCATTCTCGATATGCGCATCCTTGTGGCACAGGATCGCGCCGAATGGCGGGCACATCGCCGCCAGCGCCAGGCAATTGGCCGCGGTCCCGGTCGTTACCCAAAGGGCCCGGACTTCGGTTTCGAACACGTCCGAGAAGGCGCGGTCGAGACGCGCGCTATAGTCATCGCCGTCATAGGCAGTGCTGACCCGGTTCGACGCGGCGATGGCGTCGATCACCCGCGGATGCGCGGCGGCGGCATTATCGGAGAAAAAGCGCATCAATCCTCGTTCTTCTTGTCGCCGTCGGCTCCGATCTCCCGCGCCTGCGCCTTGCGACGCCGCAGGTTCTCGCGCAGCGCGGCAGCGAGCCGCTCCCGGTTGGCAGCGTTCTTATCGGCCAACGCGCCGACTCCGGCTTGACGCGCAAGGCCCGCCGTCATAGGCGCGCCGTTCCGCCTGAAAGTGCTGCCGTAGCTCAGTGGTAGAGCGCATCCTTGGTAAGGCTGAGGTCGTGAGTTCAATCCTCACCGGCAGCACCATTTTCACGCACAGACCATCCGGGGGATGGTCGAGCTTGAAAAGCCGACGGATGCCGTCCTGAGGTCCATCAATCCACCTCGATCGGCGCGCAGGCCTGCCGCAGCCACTCGAGATCCTCACCCGACAGCTTCGGCCCGATCCGCGCCAGCACATGCGCGTGATAGCAATTGAGCCAGGTCAGCTCGGCCGGATCGAGCATTTCGGCGTCGATCAGCCGCCGGTCGATCGGCGCGAAGGTCAGCGTCTCGAAGCCGAGCATGTCCTTTTCCGCGCCCGGAATGTCGCGTTCGACCACCAGCACCAGATTTTCGATCCGCATCCCATATTCGCCGGTTTTGTAATAGCCGGGCTCGTTGGACAGGATCATGCCCGCCTGCAGCGGCTCGTCGCCGCCGCTCTGCGCGCTGCCGACGGGCGAGATACGCTGCGGCCCTTCGTGAACCGACAGGAAGCTGCCGACGCCGTGGCCGGTGCCGTGGGCGTAATCGAGCCCCGCCTCCCACAACGGCCGCCGCGCGAAGCTGTCGAGCTGGCTCCCGCGCGTGCCCTTGGGGAAGACGGCGGATGCGATGGCGATGTGGCCCTTCAGCACCCTGGTGAAGCGGTCGCGCATCTCGTCGGTCGGCTCACCGACGACGACGGTCCGCGTGATGTCGGTGGTGCCGTCGACATATTGCCCGCCCGAATCGATTAGATAGATCGAATTCTGCTCAAGCTTGCGATTGGTCTTCTCGCTCGAGCGATAGTGGACGATTGCGCCGTTCGGGCCGGCGCCGGAAATGCTGTCGAACGACAGGTCGCGCAACTCGGGATTCTCGCGGCGCAACGCCTCGAGCTTGTCCGAGGCGGTCAACTCATCGACCTCACCCTTGGGCGCTTCGGTCTCGACCCAGCGGAGGAAGCGCGAGATTGCCGCGCCGTCGCGTTCCTGTGCGGCTTTCTGGCCGGCAATCTCGACCGGATTCTTGATGGCCTTGGGCAGGATCGTGGGATCGCGCATCGCGATGACCTCGGCCCCTGCCCGTTCCAGCGCCTCGAAGATCGCGGCGACCGCATGTTGGGGATCGACCACCACGCGCTTGCCCTTGAGCTCGCCCAACGCATTTTCGAATTCGTAGCGTTCGTGGATGCGCACGCCGTTGCCGAGATGCTGCCGCACGTCGGCGCCGATCTTCTCACCGGCGACGAACAAATCGGCGGTTCCGTCGGCATGCACCAGGGCATAGGCCAGCGCGACCGGCGTGCGCGACACGTCCTGCCCGCGGATGTTGAAGGCCCAGGCGATCGAATCGAGCGCGGAAAGGACCGCGGCGTCGGCCTTATGCTTGGTCAGCCAGTCGGCGACCTCGGTCCTTTTATCGGCTGCCGAGCGCCCGGCATGTTCGTCGGCCTGGACGACCAGTTTGGCCTTCGAAGCCTCGGGCCGGTCGGTCCAGATTTCGTCGATCGGATTGCGCTCGACCGCGACCAGCTCCGCGCCGCGCGCCGCCAGCGCCTTGCGCGCCGCGCTCACCCAATCGCGCGTGTGAAGCCACGGGTCGTAGCCGATGCGCCCGCCCTGCGGCGCATGTTCCTTGAGCCATTCGGTCGTGCTCGTTTCCGGCACCGACTGATAGCTCCATTCGGTTGCGCTCACCTGGCTGCGGACCTGCAGCGTGTAGCGCCCGTCGGTGAAGATCGCGGCCTCTTCGGGCAGCACGACGGCCGAGCCGGCCGAGCCTTCGAACCCGGTCAGCCAGGCCAGGCGCTGGGCATAGGTCCCGACATATTCGCTCATATGCTCGTCGGTCAGGGGGACGACGAACCCGTCGAGCGAGTTGGCCTTGAGTTGTTCGCGAAGGGCCTTCAGGCGATCGGCATAGGTAGACATCGGTAAAACTCCGTTGGCTTCCCAATTAGGGCAGCGCGGATCGCGGTCAAAGGCCCAAGATCACAAAGGTCTCGTCCGACGCGGCCTTCCGCCTCTGTGCGAAGGGTCGAAAGTTGTGACCTTCGCAAATCGCCGAATCTGCGGGCCCGGATCGCTTCGGATCTACCCTTCCGCAGCAGACATAGATGATGAGCAGCGCTGTAGGACACCGAAAAGTCGGACGGCCGGTGCCGGCACAGCTTTCCCTCTTCCGGTCGCAAGCCGTGCCGCTAGAAGCGCGGAATGAATATCCCTGCTGACCACCCGTCACCGCCAACTGCCGAACAGCGCCCGCACAGCTACGAACGTCACGGGGTGACGATCGAAGACCCGTGGCACTGGCTGCGCGATCCGAAATATCCGGCGGTCGATGATGCCGACGTGCTCGACTATCTCAAGGCGGAGAATGCCTATTTTGAGCATTGGGCGGACGAGCAGCGGCCGCTGCTCGACGAGCTGTTCGCGGAGATGAAGGGGCGGATCAAGGAGGACGATTCGTCTGTGCCCCTGCGCGACGGCGACTGGGAATATTGGTGGGCGTTCAAGCCGGGGGCGCAATATCGGACATGGTATCGCAGGCCAGCCACCTCAACTCCGTTCGTCCCGAGCGAAGTCGAGGGACGCCCGCCCCGAGCTGAAGGTGTCTCGACTTCGCTCGACACAAGCGGAGAAGGGGAAACCCTCTTCGATGAATCCGCCGAGGCCGAGGGCAAAGACTATTTCCGGCTCGGCGCGCTGGAGGTGAGCCCCGACGGAAAGCTGCTCGCGACCCTGGTCGATGACAATGGCTCCGAGCGGTTCCAGCTGCGCATTCGCGACCTTGCCACCGGCAAGGATATCGAGACCGTCACCGATGTCGGCATCGGCTCCCCCGTGTGGACCAGCGACAGCGCAGGTATCGTGTTCCTCGAGGTCAACGATAACTGGCGTAGCTATCGCGCGCGCTACCACCGCCTAGGGCAGCCGGCGGACGAAGCGGTCACGCTTTACGAGGAGACCGAGGAATTGGGGTTCAGCGTCGGCATCGGCCGATCGCAGGACCGCAGCCTGATCTTCATTTCGACCGGCGACAATGCGACGAGCGAGGTGCGCTTCGTCTCCGCCGCCGACCCGTCGCAGCCGCTGACGCTGATCTCTCCGCGTCAGGCCAACCGCGAATATCATGTCGATGCGGCGCATGGGAAACTCTGGATCCACACCAACGACGACCATGTGAATTTCCGCATCGCCGAGGCCGACCTGGGGACCCCCGGCGAGTGGCGGACGGTCGTTCCCGGATCGGACCGGACCTACCTCACGGGGATCGCCGCCTATCGCGATCACCTGGCGATCAGCAGCCGCGTCGACGGCCTCGATCAGCTCCGACTACGCACCTATGCCGACGAAGAGAAAGCGATCGCGTTCGGCGAAGCGACCTACTCTGCCGGCTTCCACGGCAATCCGGAGTTCGCGCCCGCCAGCTACCGCCTCGGCTATTCGTCGATGGTCACGCCGATGACCACCTACGATTACCATCCGGAAACGGGCGAGCTCGAGGTGCGCAAGGTCCAGGAAATCCCGTCGGGCTACGACGCGTCGCAATATGCGACCGAGCGGCTGATGATCACCGCGCGGGACGGGGCGCGCGTGCCGGTGTCGGTGGTCTACCGCAAAGGGTTCGAGAAGGACGGCGCGGGCAGGCTCTTCCTTTATGCTTATGGCGCCTACGGCCTCGCCATCCCGCCGGTGTTCAACAGCAATCGCATCAGCCTGCTCGACCGCGGCTGGGCCTGCGCCATCGCCCACATCCGCGGCGGCGATGACCTAGGCCATCAATGGTTTCTCGACGGCAAGCTCCACAAGCGCACCAACACCTTCAACGACTTCGTCGATGTCGCGCGGGGGCTGGTGGCGGAGAAGTTCACGGCGCCTGGAAAGATTGCGATCAACGGCGGTTCGGCGGGCGGCGAGCTGATGGGCGCGGTGGTCAACAGCGATCCCGAGCTGTGGGGCGCGGTGGTCGCCGACGTACCGTTCGTGGACGTGCTCAATACGATGCTCGACGATACCCTGCCGCTGACGCCCGGCGAGTGGCCCGAATGGGGCAACCCGATCACCGACAAGGACGCGTTCGATTACATCCGCAGCTATTCGCCTTACGACAATGTGAAGCGCCAGGCCTATCCGCCGATGCTGATCACCGGCGGCCTGACTGACCCCCGCGTGACCTATTGGGAGCCCGCCAAATGGGGCGCCAAGCTGCGCGCCCACAAGACCGACGACAATCTGCTGCTGGTCAAGATCAACATGGGCGCCGGCCACGGCGGCAAGTCCGGCCGCTGGGAAAAGCTCCACGAGGTGGCGGAGACCTATGCGTTCATCATGACGCAGGTGGGGGACGAGTGACGCGCCCCGTCTTCGAGATGGCGCTGATCGCGGGGCCCGAGCACATTGATGAGCTCGGCCACGTCAACAATGCCGTGTGGGTGCAGTGGATGGAGCAGGTCGCGGTCACGCACTGGCGAACGGTCGCCGATCCCGCGCACGATGCCGCCTACTTCTGGGTCATCGTGCGGCACGAGATCGATTATCTGCGCTCGGCGCTTGAGGGGAGCGGATCATTGCGCGGACCTGGGCGGGCGAGACGCCCAAGGGCGCGCGCTTCGACCGGCACATGGAATTCCTTGGCGAGGACGGGAAGGTCCGCGTCCGCGCGCGCAGCTGGTGGGCGATTATCGATAAGGCCGCGGGTCGCCCCATCCGCGTCCCCGCCGAGGTGATAGCGCCCTTCCTCGGAGAAGCGTAACAGTCGCGCGATGAGCCGCCCGATCCTCTACGATTACTTCCGCTCCTCGGCCGCCTATCGCGTGCGCATCGCGCTCAACCTCAAAGGCGTCGATTATGAAAGCCGGTCGGTCAATCTGGCCGAGGGCGCGCAGAAGTCGGACGACTATCGCGCGATCAACCCGCAGGGGTTCGTGCCGATGCTGGAGATCGAGGGCCTCCGCCTGACGCAGAGCCTGGCCATCGTCGTCTATCTCGACCAGACGATCCCCGATCCACCGCTGATGCCGCGCGATCCCGCCGACGGCGCGCACGTCCGGGCGATGGCGATGACGATCGCGTGCGACATCCACCCGCTCAACAACCTTCGCGTACTCAAATATCTGAAGGGCGAGCTCGGCCAGCCGCAGGAGACGGTCGACGCCTGGTATGCGCATTGGATTTCCGAAGGGCTGCCGGCACTCGAAGCGATGGCCGCACCGCACGCAGGCGACTTCCTGTTCGGCGACCAGCCGAGCCTCGCCGATGTCTGCCTCGTGCCCCAGCTGTTCAATGCGCGGCGCTTCAACGTGCCGCTCGATGCCTACCCCACCTTGTTGCGCGCCGACGCCAGTGCCGCCAAGCTGGAGGCCTTCACGAAGGCGCATCCGGACAAACAAGGGTCCGATCAAAGTCGTACTTTGATGGGGTCCCAGCAGGAGCAAGCCCAATGAACCGCGTCGCGACGATGACCCGTGGAATGGACGGCGCCTCGCCGCTGCAGTCGGTCGACATCCCCTCACTCCAGGGCAAGGTCAGCGACGAGGAATGGGCGGTCCGCGTTGACCTGGCCTGCGCCTATCGCATGGTCGCTTATTACGGCTGGGACGACCTCATCTTCACGCACTTGTCGGCGCGCGTGCCAGGGCCTGAGCATCACTTCCTGCTCAACCCCTATAATCTGATGTTCGAGGAGGTGACCGCTTCGTCGCTGGTCAAGGTCGATACCCACGGCAATCCGGTCGATCCGACGCCCTTCATCACCAACCCCGCGGGCTTCACCATTCACAGCGCGATCCACATGGCGCGCGAGGATGCGCAAGCGGTGATGCATCTGCACACGCCCCACGGCCAGGCGGTGAGTGCGCACGAAGAAGGGCTGTTGCCGCTGACCCAGACCGCAATGCTGATCCGCGGCGCGCTCGGCTTCCACGATTATGAAGGCGTCGCCACCGACCTTGAGGAGCGCGAGCGGCTGGTCGCCGACCTGGGCGACAAGCAGGGCATGATCCTGCGCAATCACGGCACGCTCGCGGTTGGCGGCACCGTCGGCGAATGCTTCCTGACGCTCTATTATATCGAGCGCGCCTGCCAGGCGCAGATCATGGCGTTGAGCGCGGGCGACAGGATCAGCAACCCGCCGCAGGGCACGCCCGAGCTGGCCGCCGAGCAGGGTGCAGTGGGGCTCAAGGTCGCGGCAAATCTGCTCGCTTGGCCCGCACTTCTGCGCAAGGCCTACCGCCTCGACCCGAGCTTCGCGACGTGAAGAAGAACATGCTCCCCGCGAGTTCGCGGGGAGGGGGACCATCCGAAGGATGGTGGAGGGGTTCTACGTCGTCCGAAGAACCCCTCCACCAGCTTCGCTGGTCCTCCTCCCCAGCAACCGCTGGGGAGGATGCGTGACGGCCGCCTCGATCTCCGATTACCGCGCGCTGGCCCGCGCCCGGCTGCCGCACTTCCTGTTCGAATATCTCGACGGCGGATCGTACGACGAAGTCACGCTGGCGCGGAATGCCGCCGATCTGCAGGCGGTGGCGTTGCGGCAGCGGGTGCTGCGCGATGTGTCGGCGATCGACACCTCGACCGAGCTATTTGGCCAGCGCTGGTCACTGCCCGTCGGACTTGGGCCGGTCGGACTCAGCGGCCTCTATGCGCGGCGCGGCGAAGTGCAGGCGGCGAAAGCGGCGGCGGCGGCGGGCGTACCGTTCACGCTCTCCACGCTAAGCGCCTGCCCGATCGCCGAGGTCGCGCGCGCCGCGCCCCTATGGTTCCAGCTGTACATCGTCAAGGATCGCGACTTCACCCGCGACATGGTCGCGCAAGCCAAGGCGGCCGGATGCGGCGCACTGATGCTGACCGTCGACCTTGCCGTGCCGGGCACGCGCTACCGCGACTATCGCTCGGGCCTGTCAGGCGGCCTGCGCGGCAAGCACACGCAATTTCGCCAGGCGCTGATGCGGCCGGGCTGGGCGTGGGACGTCGGCGTCCACGGTCGTCCGCACACGTTCGGGAATATCGCACCGCTCGTCGGCGCCGGCGCCGTCTTGAAGGACTTGATGGGCTGGGTCGCCAAGAACTTCGACGCGTCGGTCACTTGGAAGGACGTGGAATGGGTCCGCAGCCAGTGGGACGGGCCGCTGGTGATCAAGGGCATCCTCGACCCCGACGACGCGCGCGAAGCCGCGGCCACCGGCGCCGACGGCATCGTCGTGTCGAACCACGGCGGACGCCAGCTCGACGGCGTCGCCTCGACCGCGCGCGCGCTGCCGCGCGTTGCCGAGGCCGCGGATGGCAGGCTCAAGCTGCTGGTCGATGGCGGCGTACGCTCCGGGCTCGACGTGGTGCGGATGCTGGCGCTGGGTGCCGACTTCGTCCTGCTTGGCCGCGCCTGGGGCTATGCGCTGGCGGGCGGCGGACAGGCCGGCGTCGCGCACGTGCTGCGCCTGATCGAGGCGGAAATGCGCGTGACCATGGCGCTCACCGGCGTGACCAGCGTCGCCGGCATCGATGAATCGGTCATCGACAGATGATTGGTCGGGGAGAGAGGATTCGAACCTCCGGCCCCTGCCTCCCGAAGACAGTGCTCTACCAGGCTGAGCTACTCCCCGACCGGAACCCGCACGACAGCGGGAGCCAAGGCGCGGGCTGAATAGGAGGCGGTAGGGTTTAGCGCAACCCATTCCTCCCCGAGGACCTAACGCCCCAGGGACTCCAGCCAGTGCGCGACCCGAACGAACTTTTCGCGCGGGCTCCCCGGGCGCGCGTTGGCGGCCTCGGTTTCCTCAATTTTCCGCCAATCGTCATAGTCGGTGGCCATGATGCCGCGCTCGTCCAGCAGCCGCTTCAGGCCCGCCGCGCCCGGCTTGTCGCCGGCGCTGCCCGGCGGCATCGCCGCCGCGACCTGGTCGGCGACTTCGTAGCCGTCGGGCCGGTTGGTGCCTATCGTCCCGGTCGGCCCGCGCCGCGCCCAACCGACGGCAAACAGGCGGTCGCCGATCCGCCCGCTGTCATTGAGGAACTTGCCGCCGCGCTCGTCATAAGCGACGCCCTCGATCGGCGGGGTCGAATAACCGATGCAACTGATGATCAGCGAGGCCGGCACCGCATAGGTCTCGCCGGTCCCGCGCGCGGCGCCGCTCTCGTCGAGTTCGGTGCGTTCGACGATGATCCGCTCGGCCCGGGCAGCCTGTCCTGAGCCCGCCGAAGGGCCTTCGATCGCGACCGGCTTGGCGAAGAAGTCGAAGACCATGCGCTTGGGTTTGTCGCGCGCGATACCCTCGAACTCGCGCAGCAAGGTGACCGACTTGCGCAGGCCGGGTTCGAGCGCCGCATCGGCGTCGACCGGGGGGAAGTCGGCGGGATCGATTTCGGGCACGGCGGCCGCGAGATGCCCCAGCTCGCCGAGCTCCTTGGGGGTCATCGCAATCTGGTGCGGGCCGCGGCGACCCAAAATGGTGATCGTTCGAATCGCCGACCCGTCGAGCGCATCGAGTGCGTGGCCGACGATGTCCGATCCTTCGAACTCGTCGCGCGTCTTGGACAGGATCCGCGCGCAATCGAGCGCGACATTGCCGTTGCCGATGATCGCGGCGTGCGTGCCGTCGAGCGGCGGATCGAGGTCGGCGAATTCGGGGTGACCGTTATACCAGCCGACGAACTCGGCCGAGCCGAACACGCCCGGCAAATCCTCGCCGGGGATGCCGAGCTTGCGGTCGTGCGGCGCGCCGATGGCAAGAATCACCGCGTCGTAGAGGTCGAGCAGTTCGGCGACCGAAATGTCGCGGCCGAGCGTGACGTTGCCGATGAAGTCGACCCCCGGCGCATCGACCACCTTGTCGTAGCGCTTGGACACCGCCTTCAGCGACTGGTGGTCGGGCGCGACGCCGAAGCGGATCAGGCCGTACGGCACCGGATAGCGGTCGAGGATGTCGATGCGCGCCCCATCGCCATAGGTCTTTTGCAGCGCCTCGGCGGTGTAGAACCCCGCCGGCCCCGATCCGACCACCGCAAAATGCCGCATAGACCCTCCGTCATTGCGAGCGCAGTGAGGCAATCCACAAACGCTACGGCTGGATTGCCGCGTCCCCTCGATCATGTCGAGGGTCGTCGCATTAACGAAATCAGCCTTTCGAGTGATCCTCGAGCAGGACATTGCCCTTCTTGCGGAGCGCTGCCTGGATCGGCCCTGCGAACATGCCGAGCATGCCGGGCAGCAGCACCTTCAGGTGCACGCTCTTGTCGTGGATGTCGATCGTCGCCGCGACCTCCTGCCCCATCGCGCCGATGTCTAGCCGGAGCTGGTCGTCGGTCCACGCCGACTGCACGTTCGCCGCGCCCGGGATGTGGTCGCTGAGCGTATGGATATTGTTCGCGATGCGCCGCCGCGCTTCATCCTTGCCCAGCTGGTGGGGAAGATCGACTTCAATCGGGTGTGCCATATCCGTCATACAGTGGGCGGACGTTCAGCGCTTTTCAAGCGCGGCGAGCGCACTATCCTTACGATGGTGCGCTTGATCCTTGCCCTGCTGATGCTGCTTGCAGCCGTCCCCGCCGCCGCGGCCCCGCCCGATTGGCGGCCCGGCATGCCGTGGGCACCGACCGAGCCTTATATTGTCTCCGGGCAGGATGAGCCGGGCTATCGCAACTGGTACCTCGCTTCACCGCTGCATGCCGGGCAGGTCCGCGCGCTCAACGATTATCTGACGGCCTATGGCGTCGCCGGAATCGTTCCCACGTGGCAGCTGCTGCGCACCGCGAGCGACTGGTACAAATGCGGCGCGCCGGCCTTCGAAGTGCCGCCGACGCAGGAATGGCCCAACCTGGTCCAGACGTTGCGTTATGCGCGCGACCGGGTGATCCCCGCGATCGGCCCGGTCGAGCCGGTGTCGGTCTATCGCAACCCGATGCTCAACCAGTGCGCGGGCGGGGCGCGCGAAAGCGCTCATCGCTTCATGCAGGCGGTCGATCTGGTCCCGCTGCGGCCGATCACGCGCGAAAACCTGATCCAGCAGTTGTGCGCCGTCCATGCCGGCAGCGGTGCCGCTTATGGCGTCGGCCTGGGCTTTTACGTCGGGCTTCGCTTCCATATCGATTCGCGCAAGTTCCGGACCTGGGGCACCAATCACGAAGGCAGCATCGCCTGCGCCCGAAGCTTTGACCTGGCGCGGTCGAGCGATCCCGATGCCGCGGCCGCTCACCCGCCCACTTCGCCGGGAGCGACAACGCCGCAGCAAAAGAACTGAGCGCCGACGCTTGTGTTGCCGATGTGCAACACCATATGGGCGGCGGACTGAGGGGCTGACGAATGGATTTGGAGAAACTGACCGAGCGCGCACGAGGCTTCCTGCAGGCCGCGCAGACGATTGCGGTGCGCGAAAATCACCAGCGAATCACTCCGGCGCATTTGTTCAAGGCGTTGCTCGACGACGAGCAGGGCATGGCCGCCGGGTTGATCGACGCGGCCGGCGGCGACGGCAAGGCCGCCAAGCGCGAGGCCGACCTGCTCGTGTCCGCCATTCCGGTCGTGACCGGCAGCGGCGCCACCCAGGCGCCGGGCCTCGATGGCGACACGATCCGGATCCTCGACCAGGCGCAGCAGGTCGCGCAAAAGGCGGGCGACAGCTTCGTCACCGTCGAACGCATCCTGCTGGCGATGGCGCTGGCGACAAGCACCGACGTCGGCGCCGCGCTCAAGCGCGCGGGCGTGTCGGCGCAGAGCCTCAACGCAGCGATCGACAAATTGCGCGGCGGGCGCACCGCGGACACGCAATCCGCCGAGGACCGCTACGACGCCTTGAAGCGGTTCACGCGCGACCTCACGCAGGCAGCGCGCGACGGCAAGCTCGACCCAGTCATCGGCCGCGACGAGGAAATCCGCCGCACCATCCAGGTGCTTGCCCGCCGCACCAAGAACAACCCGGTGCTGATCGGCGAACCCGGCGTCGGCAAGACCGCGATTGCCGAAGGACTTGCGGTGCGCATCGCCAACGGCGACGTGCCCGACGGGATCAAGGACCGGCGCCTGCTGTCGCTCGACATGGGCGCGCTGATCGCCGGCGCGAAATATCGCGGCGAGTTCGAGGAGCGGTTGAAAGGCGTGCTCGACGAAGTGCGCCAGGCAGCGGGCGACATCATCCTGTTCATCGATGAGATGCATACCCTCGTCGGCGCCGGGAAGGCCGAAGGCGCGATGGACGCGTCCAACCTGCTCAAGCCCGCACTGGCGCGAGGCGAATTGCACTGCATCGGCGCGACGACGCTCGAGGAATATCGCAAGCATGTCGAGAAGGACGCCGCGCTCGAACGGCGCTTCCAGCCGGTGTTCGTCGGCGAGCCGACCGTGCCCGACACCATTTCGATCCTGCGCGGCCTCAAGGAGAAGTATGAGCTTCACCACGGCGTGCGCATCACCGACGCGGCGATCGTCGCGGCGGCGACACTGGGCAACCGCTACATTACCGACCGTTTCCTGCCCGATAAGGCGATCGACCTGATGGACGAGGCGGCGAGCCGCATCCGCATGGAGGTCGAAAGCAAGCCCGAGGAAATCGAGAACCTCGACCGGCGGATCATCCAGCTCAAGATCGAGCGCGAGGCCCTGAAGAAGGAGCCCGACAAGGCGTCGAAAGACCGGCTCGGGAAGCTTGAGGAGGAACTTGCCAATCTCGAGCAGCAATCGTCCGAGCTGACGCAGCGCTGGCAGGCGGAAAAGGAAAAGATCAGCGCCGAAGCCAAGGTCAAGGAGCAGCTTGACGCCGCGCGGCTCGAACTTGAGCAGGCGCAGCGCGGCGGCGATCTCGCGAAAGCAGGGGAGCTTGCCTACGGGCGCATCCCCGAGCTCGAAAAGCAGCTCGCCGACGCGGAGACCGCGGCCAAGGGCGCGATGCTGCGCGAAGAGGTCACCGACCAGGATATCGCCGCGGTCGTCAGCCGCTGGACCGGCATTCCGGTCGAGCGGATGATGGAGGGCGAGCGCGAGAAGCTGCTGCAGATGGAAAACATCATCGGCGCGCGGGTCATCGGGCAGGAAGATGCGGTCAAGGCTGTTGCCGCCGCTGTCCGCCGCGCCCGCGCGGGCCTGCAGGATCCCGACCGCCCGCTGGGGTCGTTCCTGTTCCTTGGCCCCACCGGCGTCGGCAAAACCGAACTGACCAAGGCGCTCGCCGAATTCCTGTTCGACGATGCGGGGGCGATGGTCCGCATCGACATGAGCGAGTTCATGGAAAAGCATGCGGTCGCGCGGCTGATCGGCGCGCCGCCGGGCTATGTCGGCTATGACGAAGGCGGCGTGCTGACCGAGGCGGTGCGGCGGCGGCCGTACCAGGTCGTGCTGTTCGACGAGGTCGAGAAGGCGCACGGCGACGTGTTCAACGTCCTGCTCCAGGTGCTCGACGACGGTCGCCTGACCGACGGGCAGGGCCGCACGGTAGATTTCACCAACACGATCATCATCCTGACCTCGAACCTCGGCTCGCAATATCTCGCGGGCCTCGGCGAGGACGAGCCGGTCGAGAAGGTCGAGCCGCAGGTGATGGAAGTCGTGCGCGGGCATTTCCGCCCCGAATTCCTCAACCGGCTCGACGAGATCATCCTGTTCCACCGCCTGAGCGCGGGGCACATGGGACCGATCGTCGACATCCAGGTCGCACGGCTCGGACGGCTGCTCGAGGACCGCAAGATCCGGCTCGAATTGACCGACGCCGCGCGCGCCTGGCTCGGGCGCGTCGGCTACGATCCCGTGTACGGCGCGCGGCCGCTCAAGCGCGCGGTGCAGAAATATCTGCAGGATCCGCTCGCCGACCGCATCCTGGCGGGCGAGATTGCGGACGGGACCGTAGTGCGCGTCGACGAGGGCGACGGCCAGCTCGTGCTCACCCCGGCGGACGAGGTTCGCGCGGCCGCCGAATGATCAGCCGTCGCGCGCGGCGGCCATGGCCGCGAACATGCTGCGCACCATGGCTTGCTCATGCTCGCTCATATGCGGGTTCCACGCGTCGAGGATGAGCACGGCGCGATCCCGGTCGCTGCGGTTCCACGCCTCGTGCTCGATCGTGTCATCGAACGCGAACGCTTCGCCCTCGCGCCATTCGCGAGTCTCACCGCCGACTCGGAAGGCGCAGTCGCCGGGCACGATCAAGGGCAAATGGACGATGGCGCGGACGTTGGTCACGCCCGTGTGCGGCGGGATCGTCTTGCCGGCCTTGAGGATCGAAAAGAAGACGTGTGGGGCGCGCCCGCGGATGTGGCACAGCGGCATCTTGTCGACGATCGCCGCCGTTTTCGGGGCGCGCGCGCAGGCGCCGTCGATTCGCTCACCATCCTTCCACAAATGGAGCGAACCCCAATCGAGCGAATGGTCGAGCCGCGTCCAGATGTTCTCGGGCGTACCCGAGGGCATGTCGATATAGGGCACCAGCCCGGGATCGGGCGCGGCGAGGATCGCCGCGAGCTCCTCACGGATGATCGGGGTCGCCGCCTCCAACTCCGCGAACCAGGGGAAATGCGCGCGATCGAAGAACTCGTCGGCAGGCAGGAACGGGTAATGGAAACCGTGGCATTCATTGACGAAGATGCGCCGCTTTCCGATCAACCGATCGGCCGCGGCCGTTGCGCGGCGCCTGTCACGCTCGCTGGCACGCCCGACCTCTTCCGCAAGCGCGCTTTCGAGCTTCGCTTCAAGCACTTTGCGCTGCCGGGCGACACTTTCGCGCGCACGCGCGAAGGTCGCGGCGAGCTCCGGTGGCGGATTGGGGATTTGCGTGCCGAGCGCGACGACGCCGCTCCAGCGCCCTGCCGCCGCCGCGAGTTCGCCCCGGCGCTCGTGGAGCTCCGCCATGCGGATCAACGCCATGAGGTGAGTCTGGTCGATCCCCAATGCGCCTTCCAACGCCGCCTGTTCGCCCTCGTCATCGCCTTGAAGCCGCCGCGCTTTCGCGAGGTTCATCCACAGCGCGGCAGCGGCCGGGTCGCCCTCGACGGCGCGCTCGAAATGGCCGGCGGCCGTGCGCGCATCCCCCCGCGCCAGCGCGTCGAGCCCCAGGGCATTACGAGCAAGCGGATGGGTGGGGTCGATATCAACGACCGCGCTGAAATGACGTGTCGCTTCGTCCGCCCGGCCCGCCTGACGCGCCTGGACGGCCGCGCTGAGATGCTGGTCCACTGAAACTTTCGGCATGACGGCAGCTTGGGGGTGCCCACTGCCGGAGGTCAAGCGCGCTTGCGCAGCCGCCGGTCAACATGACAGAAGCCAAGTCCATGGCGACCGTCGCGTCCCCTCCTTTGGCGGAATTGATCCGGGACGGGCGCTGGCTTGCCCATCGCTACGACGAAGCTGGCGATGCAATCCAGTTCCGCCTTGTCGACCGCGAACGGCACCGGGCCGCCACGTTCCTGATCGATGCCGAGCTCGACGATCTGCCGATGGTCGCGGCGCCGCGCGCGGACTGCCTGGCGCAGGCGAAAGCGCTGCAGCCCCCGTCGCCGAGGTTCATTTTTCACTCCGCCTATTGCTGCTCGACACTGCTTGCCCGCGCCTTCGACATTCCCGGCACGGCGATGGGCTTCAAGGAGCCCCTGATCTTGAACGATATCGTCGGTCTGCAGCTACGGGGCGGCGACCCGCGCCAGGTCGCTGCGGCGCTTGATGCGGCATTGTGGTTGCTCGCGCGCCCGCTGAACGGCGCCGAAGTCAGCGTGATCAAGCCGTCCAACGTCTTCAACCCGCTGCTTCCGCTGGTGCTCGGGCTTCGACCCGACGTGCGGATCCTCCTTCTCCACGCGCCGCTGGAGCCGTTCCTGGCGTCCATCGCGCGGAAGGAGATCGAAGGTCGCGCCTGGGTCCGTGAGCTGATGTGGAAACTCATACGGTTGGGCCAGGTCAACCGCTTCGGATTGAGCGAGGAAGATCTTTATCGGCAAACGGACCTGCAGGCCGCGGCTACGGGCTGGCTTGCGCAGCAGGCCTTGTTCGAGGACATCGCCGCGGCGCATCCGCAAACGGTTCGGACGGTCGACAGCGAAGCGTTGATGGCGAATCCCGCCACTGCCGTGGCCGAGCTGGGCCGCCACTTCGCGCTCGACGTCGACGCGGCAGCAATCGCCGCCGGGCCCGCTTTTACCCGCCACAGCAAGGACGGCTCCAGTTACTCGGCGGCCGAACGCTCCGCGGAGGCCGATCGAGGCATTGAGGTCCACAAGCGCGAGGTCGGCATCGTGACCGAATGGAGCCGTCGATTGGCGGACCACCTCGGGATCTCGCTCAACCTTCCCAGACCCCTGCTGACCTAGACGCCAAGTCGTCGCGCCACCGGACTTTAGTCTGGCATCAAGGCGCAAAAAAAGGGCGGGTCCGAAGACCCGCCCTTCCCCTTTGATCTGCTTCGCGTTCGTTAGAACTTGATGCGGGCCGCGGCGCCGAAACGACGGCCGAGGGAGTCGTAGGTGCCCGGATAGGTATTACCCGAGTTGAAGGCCGTCGAACCAACCGAGTTACCAACGTTCGGCGGATCCTTGTCGAACAGGTTCTGGATGGTGAACGTGAAGTCGAAATTCTCGCTCACGTTATACCGGGTCGACAGGTCGAAGTAGTGGTAGGTCGGGATGCGGGTGTACTGCGCATCGGTGACGCAAGCGAACGGATCGAAGCCGTCGACGTCCGGGCAGACACCTTCCGCATCGGCACGCTCCTCAGCAAGCTGGATCGGCTCGTATTGCAGCTTGTGGATGTAGCGCCACAAGACCGAGAGATCGACCTTGCCGAGCGACAGCGTGCTGCGCTGGCTGAAGGTGAACTCAGGGTTCGGCGAGCCGCAGTTCACGCTGTAGAAGCCGGTGCAATCGCGGTTGAGCGCGCTCGGCGTGGCCTGGAACTTGCTGTTGCGCGTCCAGTTGCCCGCGAAGCTGAGGTTGATGCGTGCCGGCGAACCGATCAGCGTGCCGAGGCTCCGCCGATAGTTGGCCACGAGGTCGACACCGTCGGTTTCGATCTTGCCGAGGTTCGACAATGCACCGAACAGGCCCGGCGTGGTCGCCGGGTCACCCGACAGCGAGCCCGTCGCGGGGTTACGGCCGATGACCGTACAAGCCGGGTTGGCCGCATTCGGGCTGCCGAAACATGCCGCGATCAGGTCGCCCGGGGTCGGGGTGGTGATCGCCTCGGTGACCTTGATGTTGTAATAATCGATCGTCGCGTCGAAGCCCGGCAGGAAGCTCGGGCGGATGACCGCACCGACCGTCCAGGTCTTGGCCGTTTCCGGCTGCAGGAACGGGTTACCGCCGGTCGTGATGTTGACCTGGCCGGCCGCCGGCGACGGGATCGACCCGATAAACGACGGATCAGCACCCTGAGCGATACAAACCGCTGTGAGAGCGGCGTTACCAACCGGGTTCTGACCTTGGCAGGGATCGGTACCGAGGTTGGTCAGCACCGTGTTCACCGGCGAGAACAATTCGCCGATGTTCGGAGCGCGGACGGCGCGGTTGAAATTGCCGCGGATCTTGAGATCGCGCACCGGCGCCCAGCTACCGGCGACCTTGTAGGTGGTGGTGTTGAACTTCGGCGAGCCCGCAATGTCGATCGTGTAGTGCGACCGGCGAATACCCGCTTCGACCTGAAGTTCCTGCATGAACGGGCGGTCGGAGACGAGCGGCGCGATGACTTCGGCGAAGCCTTCATACACGTCGAACTGACCGGTGATGTCCGGCGACGCACCGCCCGAGCCACCCAAGTCGCCAGCGCGAGCCAAGGCATCGGCGCGGGTGTTGGCGTAGTCCTTGCGATACTCGCCGCCGATGGCGAACGAGATCGGCTGGTCCGACCACAATTGCACCGGCGTGTCGCCGTTGATCGTGGCGCGAGCCTGCGTGCGCTTGTTGAAGTTGGCCGTCTGCGATTCATCCGACAGGAAATCGAGGCTGCCCGGCGTCAGCGTGCCGTTGCCGCCGAAGAAGTTGGCCGGGACGCAGCCCGCGCTCGAGCTGGTGCCCGACCCGGTGGTCACGTTAAATCCGGCGTTCGGAGAAAGGCAGCTCGTGGCGCTAGAGGCGAACACGGCAGCGCGAATCCGCGAGTTCAAGGCGTAGCCCTGAATGGTCTGACGGCGCGTGCTCTGACCGCGCGAGGCCCAAACGTCCCAGCCGATCTCATTGGTGATGTCACCACGAGCGCCGACGCGGAAGTCGAACACCTGCGTGTTATAGCTGCTGATGCGCGGCCCAAGCTCCGTCGCGCGACGCGAGATATTGACGCGCGCAACCTGGAAGTTCGGGTCGGCCGGGGACAGCGCGGCAGCAGCAGCTGCGCAGCTGACGCCCGTCGAGGACAGCAACTGAACGCCCGCCGCTGCGCCAACGTCGGCACGGGCGCACAGAAGGTCACGCTGCGCCGCGGTCAGGAACGGGTTGCTGAAGGGGATCGCGACCGCGATGTTGAACGCACCCGACGGGGCGATGATCGTGTCGACCGTGTTGTTCGAATAGAGGCCACGGGCATAGACCGTGATCGCATCCGACAAGTCATAGTGACCCGCGCTGTAGAGGTTGTAGCGCTTAAACGGGGTCTGGAATACGTTGTAGGGTGCGAAGTTGAACGGACGGTCGGCGATCCCAAAGGCCGTGCCGTCGTCGGTGACCTGGACGTTGGTGGTCGTTGTCGCCGTGGCCGCAGGCGCGCAAACACCAAGTGCCGTGGGCTCCGCCGGGCACAGGCCGAAGATGGTCGATGGGGTCGCGGTCGGCGAACCGAGCAGCGCCGGGTTCGGCGACTGCGAGTTGTTCGCGAACTGCGAATCCGGACGATCGCCGCCCTGGTAGACGGGGTCCGATTCCTGGTAGCCGACGCCGATCACCGCATTGCCGCGGCCGTCGTCGAAGTTGGCGCCGATGGTCAAATCGCCGCGCAAATAGTGGCCGTCACCGCGCTCGGTGATCTGGTTGGAAACACCCAGCTCCATGCCCGCGAAGTCGCTGCGGGTGATGAAGTTGACGACGCCCGACACCGCGTCGGCGCCGTAAGTCGTGGACGCGCCGCCGGTCAGCGCGTCGACCCGGTCGACCAGCGCCAGCGGGATGTTGTTCAAGTCGGTCGTGCCGGTGAGGTTGGTCGGGACGAGGCGGACGCCGTCGAGCAGGACCAGGTTGCGGTTGACGCCAATGCCGCGCAGGTTGACGAACGACGCACCCGCGTTGCCGTTGTTGATATTGCTGCCGACGCTGGCCGCGGCGCCCGGGATGGTACGCAGCACTTCTTCGGCGACGTTGGTCTGCCGCAGCTGCATTTCTTCCTGGCCGATGACCGAGACCGGAGCGGCGCTGACCAGGTTGGGGTTACGAATGAGCGTGCCGGTAACGACGATCTCTTCGGCGCTGGTCGGCTCGGCCGGGCCAGCCGACTCGTTGCTCTGCGTACCAGCTTCCGGAGTCTCGTCGGCGGCCGGGGCAGCGCCCTCAGCCGGGTTCGCCTGTCCGTACGCCGGTGCGGCAAAAACCATGCCCGCAATCACGGTGGTCGCCAGCAGCGAACCCTTAAAGTTGCTCTTCGACATTCTTATCCCCTTCTCGAAACCCCGGCTCGCAGCCGCATAATATGTTGCAGCCGGGAGACCGGCGCTGATTTGCCGTTCCTACGGGTAAGAAGCGGAGCAAATCAATGAGACGCGCGCCGCCGACCGCAAATCATGGCAGCCATGTTGCATTTGAGGCACAGGTTGCTTTCACGGCAAAGTTGCGCAGGATTGCAGGGGGCTAAGCTTCAACCGGAGAATCATCGAATGCGTTGGCGTAATGCGCTGATCCTTGCCGCCATTGCCGCGGCACCCGCGGGCGTCGCCGCCGCACAGTCGCGCGCGCCGCAAGCGATGCCGACCGATGCCAACAACCCGCTGGTCAAGGCGCTCGAAGCCTGCCGCAAGATCCCCGACGCCGCGCAGCGCGTTGCTTGCTACGACGCGGCAAGCGCGGCGCTGGTCAATGCGACGACGTCCGGCCAGGTCCGCGTGGTCGACCGCAACGAAGTGCGCCGCGCACGGCGTTCGCTGTTCGGCTTTTCCCTGCCGCGACTGCCCTGGTTCTCCGGCGACGACAGCCAGAACGACCCGGACGACCGCCTCGATTCGACGATCAAGTCGGCGTGGCTCCTGAAGGGCGCCGGGCGCTACCGGATCGTCTTGGCCGACAATGCGGTGTGGGAAACGACCGAAAGCAAGCTGAACTGGATCGCGCCCCGGCCGGGACAGAAGATCACGATCCTCAAGGGCGTGCTCGGAAACTACTTCCTTTCAGTCGATGGGCAGGTCGGCCTTCGGGGTCGCCGCGTCGGCTAACCGGCAGCGCTCCGCCGCTCGGCCTCGGCGCTCGCTTCGGCATCGGCGTATGGCTCCTGCCGATCGACGCTCCAATAGCGCAGTTCGTGAAGCGAAATGCGCGTCCCGGTGATCGCACAGACGACATGATCGCCGTCGGCAAGCAGCCTGAACGTGCCCGGCAGATAGCGGACCCGCGCCGTCCGACCGCTTCCAGACATCAACATCGCTGCTACTCCTCGCCGTGATCGAACAGCCCCGGTTGCGGGGGCATGTAGTTCGCGCGGCGCTTGCGCTCAACCGGGGGCGGCCGACCGCCCGGCCCGACCGAGGCGTCGACGCGGCCGTCGGCAAAATGCATGGTCACCGATCCCGCCGACCTGGCAGCGTCCGCGCTGGTCATCGTCACGCCAGCCGTGTCGGTGACCCGTGCGAAGCCGCGTGACAGTGGCCGCTCAGGGTGCACCAGCTCGGCCATCTGCCACAAAGCGGCGAGCCGCTCCGAAAGCCGCGCGACGCGCTGTTCGACAAGGTCGCCGCGAAGCCGCCCGGCAACGAGGTTGAGGTCGCCGCGTGCGTGGCCGGCGCGCGCCGACAGGGCGCGCGGGAGGCGCTCGCCCAGCTCATCGAGGCGCTGCGCGACCGGCGTGAAGAGTGTCGGCGCTTCCGGCCAGCGGCAGGCGGTGAGCTGCAGCCGCTCGCGCGCGCGCTCGGCCTGGCGCGACAGACAATTGTGGCCGCGCCGCCCGAGCTCGGAGAGATGCGCGGCGAGCTCGGCACGCACCGGCACGGCAAGCTCCGCTGCGGCGGTCGGCGTCGGCGCGCGAAGATCGGCGGCGTGATCGATCAGCGTGGTGTCGGTTTCGTGCCCGACGGCGGAGATGATCGGGATCGGCGATTCGGCGGCCGCGCGAACAACCTCCTCTTCGTTGAACGGCCACAAATCCTCGATCGACCCGCCGCCGCGCGCAACGATCAGCAAGTCGGGACGCGGGGCGATCGCCGGAAAGCGCCGGATGGCGTTGGCGATTCGGGCGGCGGCGCCATCACCCTGGACTGCGACCGGCCACAGGATGACGTGCGTCGGAAAACGGTCCTCGAGCCGGTGGAGGATGTCGCGAATGACGGCACCGGTGGGCGAGGTGACGACCCCGATCACGCGCGGCAGATAAGGCAGCCGGCGCTTGCGCGCCGGATCGAACAGCCCTTCCGCGGCAAGCGCCTTGCGCCGTCGTTCGAGCAGCGCGAGCAGCGCGCCCTCGCCCGCCAGCTCGAGCCGTTCGATGACGATCTGATACTTGGACCGGCCGGGAAAGGTGGTCAGCTTGCCGGTCGCGATGACCTCTGCCCCGTCCTCGGGCTTGAACGCCAGCACCGCCGCGCTGCTGCGCCAGATCACCGCGTCGATGCACGCGCTTTCGTCCTTGAGCGTAAAGTAGCAATGGCCCGAACCGTGCCGCTTGAACCCGGAAATCTCGCCGCGCACGCGGACCTGGCCGAAGGCGGTCTCGATCGTCCGCTTGAGCGCGCCCGACAGCTCGCTGACACTTAGCGCAGGCGAATTGTCGCCCGAAGCGACGTTCGCTAACAGGCCGGGTCGGCTGTCGTCAGGGAGATCCATGAATATCCTGCTTTTGGGATCGGGAGGGCGCGAGGATGCGCTTGCCTGGCGGCTTAGGCAATCGCCGAGCTGCGGCCAACTCGTCGCGATGCCGGGCAATCCGGGGATCGCGCGCTGGGCCGAATGTGTGCCCGGCGATCCGAGCGACCCGCAAGCGGTTCTCCAGCTGGCGCGTGACCTTGGCGCGGGGCTCGTCGTCATCGGTCCCGAGGCGCCGCTTGTCGCCGGCGTGGCCGACCGGCTGCGCGAAGCGGGGATCGCCGTCTTCGGGCCGAGCGCCGCAGCAGCGCAGCTCGAAGGGTCGAAGGGCTTCACCAAGGACCTGTGCCGAGAGCACGCAATCCCCACGGCCGACTACGTCCGGGCCGAGACGGTGCAGGACGCATTGCAGGCGCTCGACAGCTTCTCGATCCCCGTCGTGATCAAGGCCGACGGGCTTGCCGCGGGCAAGGGCGTGACCGTTGCCATGACCCGCGACGAAGCGGTCGCGGCGATCGAAGCGGCCGGCGACGGTCCGCTGGTGATCGAGGAATTCCTCGAGGGTGAGGAAGCCAGCCTGTTCGCCCTTGTCGATGGCGAATGCGCCATCGCGCTTGCCTCGGCGCAGGACCACAAGCGCGTCGGCGAAGGCGATACCGGGCCCAACACCGGCGGCATGGGCGCCTACGCCCCTGCCCCGGTGCTGACCCCCGCGCTCGAACGCCGCGCGATGGACGAAATCGTCCTGCCGACGGTGCGCGCCTTGGCCGCCGCGGGAACGCCGTTCGTCGGCGTTCTTTATGCCGGTCTCATGCTGACCTCCGCCGGGCCCAAGCTGATCGAGTATAACGTCCGCTTCGGCGACCCCGAGTGCGAGGCGATCATGCCGCTCATCGAGGGCGACTTTGCCGAGTTGTTGCTCAAGATCGCAACCGGGCGGCTCGCCGGGGAAGCGCCGCGGCTGTCGGGCGCGCACGCGATGACCGTGGTCCTAGCCGCGCGCGGTTATCCCGGCACGCCGATCAGCGGCGGCGCGATTCGCGCGATCGAGGCAGCCGAGCAGGTCGAAGGCGTGACCGTGTTTCATGCCGGGACGGCCGAGGACTCGGGCGGCCTTGTGGCCAAGGGCGGGCGCGTGCTCGCCGTCACTGCCGTCGCGGACACCTTCGCCAATGCGCGGGCGCGCGCCTATCGCGCGATCGACCAGATCGACTTCGCCGACGGTTTTCACCGGCGCGACATCGGCTGGCGCGAACTGGAACGGACCCCGGCATGAACAGCCTGTGGAGCTATTTCTGGCCGCTTTTCGCCCTCGGCCTCGTGCTTGGCGCGATTGCCCGCACCACGGCGTACCGCCACCGGCTCGGCCGCCGCGCGCTGGTCATCGGTGGCGCGGTGGCGCTGGCCGCGACCGCGGCGTGGCATATGTATGCCGCCCCGCCCTTCGTCGCGTCGGTCGAGCGGACCACGCGTCAGGCGCTGACCTATTATGAGATGGCGCGGATCGACGCGCGGCTGCAGCGCGGACCGCTGACGCGCGACCTGCTGCTTCGCGGCCAGGCCGATGATTGGCAGCGCGGCGAGCTCGTCCGGGTGCTCAGCCAGGTGCCCGGCGTCGGCAAGGCGCGCTGGGGCCGCAATCCTTATGGCATCCCCATGATCCTCGAGGGGATTGGAGCGACGTTGCTGGGCTTCCTTCTCGGGATGGCGCTTGGCTATCTTGTCGAGTGGCACCGCCGTCACAACGCGCAATGGAGTTGGTGAGCGATGGAAATGATCCGCGAATATTGGCCCTATCTGCTTCTTGCCATTGGCATCGCCCTGATCCTTGCGTTTCTCCTGCTGCGCCCCAAGCAGCGGGTGACGCTGAGCGACAGCGCGCCAATCCGCCCCCACATGACCCAGGCCGCGCCGCCCGAAGGCCGCGGCATCGCCGGCGAAGCGGCGGCGGCGACCAGCGATGTCACCGGGGAATTCCTCCGCGCGCCCGTGCACCAGCACCTCAAGGACGACGATTCCGACGACCTCCTCCTTCTCAAGGGGGTTGGCCCAAAGCTTGCGGACACGCTGCAAAGCCTTGGCTTTTCGCGCTTCGAACAGATTGCCAAGCTGACCCCTGCCGAAATGGAGCGCGTCGATGCCCAGCTCGGCGCGTTCCGTGGCCGGCTGAGCCGGGACCGGATCGTCGAGCAGGCGGACTATCTGGCGCGCGGTGATACCGACGGATTCGAACAGAGGTTCGGCAAGCTCTAGCGTTTAGCCGACGGCCTGGGCCTCGGCGTCGGCCTTGCGCCGCTTGGGGCGCGAGGCGATCAACTTGTCGATCTTGCGGCCGTCGAGATCGACGATCTCGAACAACCAGCCGTCATGCTTGAATGTCTCGCCAACCTCAGGAAGATGCTTGAGCACCGACAAAGCGAAGCCGGCTACGGTCGAATATTCGCGCTCCTCGGGCATCCGCACACCCAGACGATCGCTTAGGACATCCGCGCTCGCCGCTCCGGACACGAGCCAGCTGCCGTCCTCGCGCTCGATCAGCGGCGGCTCCTCGCCCTGCTCGACATCGTGGGCGAACGTCCCGGCGAGCGCCGCGAGGATGCTCCCGGGCGTGACGATGCCATCGAGGTGACCATATTCATCGTGCACCAGGGCAAGCGGAACGTCGGCCGCGCGAAGCACTGCCAGCGCGTCCATCGCATCCATCAAGTCGGGAATGACCGGCGCCGTCCGGCACAGGCGCTTAAGGTCCAGCTCCTCGCCGCGAATCTGCGCCGCCAACACGTCGCGCGTTTGAATGACGCCGACGATATTTTCGATCGAGCCGTCGGCGACGGGAATTCGGCTGTGCGGGTTGTCGAGCAGTTCCTGCCGGATTTCGGCGGGGCTGGCGCCGACGTCGATCCAGTCGACGTCGGTGCGCGGCGTCATGACTTCGCGCACCGGGCGGTCGGCGAGGCGAACGATCCCGGATATGATCGCCCGCTCGCTTTCTTCGAGCACGCCCGCCGTCTGCGCTTCGGCGACGACCAGATGCAGCTCCTCCGCCGTGACCTGATTCTTCGATTCGCGGTCGAAGCCGAGCAACTTGAAAATCGCGATGCTGGTTCGGTCGAGCAGCCAGACGAACGGCGCGGTCAGCTTCGACAGCCAGCGCATCGGGCGCGCCACGAGCACGGCGATCGGCTCGGGCGAGCGCAACGCAAATTGCTTTGGCACCAGCTCGCCGACGATCAGCGAAAGATAGGTGACGACCACGATCACCAGACCGAAACCCGCGGTCTCCGCCGTGTCGGGATCAAGCCCGAGGAGCTCGAGCCGCTGTGCTGCGGGCTCACCCAGGCTTGCGCCAGAATAGGCGCCGTTGAGCACGCCGATGAGGGTGATGCCGATCTGGACGGTCGACAGGAACCGGCCGGGCTCCGCCGCCAGCGACAAGGCGCATTTGGCGCCGCTGCTGCCGTTCTTGGCAAGCGCGCGGAGCCGCGCCTCGCGCGACGAGACGATGGCAAGCTCGCTCATCGCGAACAGTCCGTTGAGCAGGACCAGTCCGAGGATGATGACAATGTCGAGCCAGGGAAGGGGAAGCAGCTGATCGCTCATAGGCGCTTGCGCGAATGTAGCCTTCCGCCCCATGTGTCCACAAGCGGTGCTTCCACGATAGTGCGGAACCGCCGCTCCGCCATGCCGGTTTGACCGGCGTTGGTTGGTCGAACTGGAGCGTGCTTATGCGATTTCACCGTGGCCTCTTGGGAATCTTTGCCGGAGGCCTGGCCCTCTCGGGATGCGGTTTGTCGCGTTCGGCGCCGCCGCCACCGCCTGTCGTCGCGCCTCCGGCCGCTTTCATTCCGCTGGGATTGAGCGCCGCTTACGTCAGCGGCGACGTTGTCGCGGGCAGACGTGCCCGCGCTGCAAAAATGCGCGCCGCCGGAATTCGTCCGCTTCCACCAGCGGAAGCGCCCGCCTATCTTTCGGCAACGGAAGCCGAGCTTCGGCAACAAACGGCAGGGATCGGCCTCGACGTGCTTCGGCTGCCTGACGGCATCCTCATCCGCATTCCGGCAACACTGACGTTCGCGCCCGGCAGCGCCGACGTGCGGCCGGAATTCGGCGCCACCATCCTGGAAATCGCGCGCACGGTGAAGGGCCGCAACCGCACTTATGTCGATGTGTTCGCGCATACCGACACGACCGGTGCCGCACCGTTCAACCAGACCCTTTCGGACCGGCGCGCGGCGGCGGTAGCTGCCGCATTGTCCCGTCACGGGGTGGCGCGGGCGCGCGTGGCTTCCAGGGGCTATGGCGAATCCGCCCCGCTGCATAATCCCGACATCACGGAAGAGCAGCGCGCAGCGAATCGCCGCGTCGAGATTCGCCTGGTGCCCTATCGTTCAAGCGATGCCCCCGCTACCGGCGTTCGGCGAAGAAGGTCGTAAGCAGCGCCGCGGCTTCCGCCTCGCCAATCCCGCCCAATACGTCAGGCCGGTGGTGGCAGGTCGGCTGCGTAAAGATGCGCGGACCGTGGACCACGCCCCCGCCCTTGGGATCTTCGGCACCGAACCGCAGCGCCTTCATGCGAGCAACCGAGACTGCCGCGGCGCACATCGCGCATGGCTCAAGCGTCACCCACAAGATGCATTCGTCGAGGCGTGAGGTCCCGAGCTTAGCCGCGGCACTGCGGATCGCGACGATTTCCGCATGCGCTGTGGGGTCATTCCCCTCACGCATCGCATTGCGCGATTCGGCGAGAACGCGATCCCCAACCGTGACCACCGCACCAACCGGCACTTCCCCCGCAGCCGCGGCTTCGGCGGCGAGGTCAAGGGCTCGGCGCATCGGTTGAGGTAGCGGGAACGTCATCCTGGCGGCGGGCTAGCGTGCCGGCCGGCCGATGTCAGCTACATCGCATTATTGGTTTGTTGCTGCGCCTGGTCCCCCGGCCTGCTGACTTCCAGTGCCGGAACCTTGACGGTTGCATTGGAAGTGCCAACTCGAACCGAACCCGTTTCCACCTCGAACGCTGGGGCCTGCCCGCCCTGCGCGGTGAGGCCGTTTTGCGTGGCGCTGACCTGAGGCGCCTCGATCCCGCGCACCTGGTTGATGTTGAGGAAGCCTGTCGCGATGGCGGCGATCACGCCGACAATGACGACAATGAGGATCAGGATAACGGCACGCATGGTCGCACCTCGCGGTTGAAAGATGTTTGGTAGCCTAACGCAACCAACTGTATCGGGTTGCCGCCTAACGCGCGCAACGTTGACGGCGCAAGGTGGAACCGCTAACGGGCGGCGCTCTTCGGGCCTTTCGAGGCTCGCTTAAGTAATCAGGATTTGAAACCATGTCGCGCGTTTGCGAGCTGACCGGCAAGGGCCGGCAGGTGGGCAACAATGTTTCCCACGCCAATAACAAGACCAAGCGGACCTTTCTGCCCAACCTGCAGAATGTCACGTTGATCTCCGATTCGCTGGAGCGCAGCGTCAAGCTTCGCGTCTCGACCCACGGCCTGCGTTCGGTCGAGCATGTCGGCGGCCTGGACAATTGGCTGAAGAAGACCAGCGACGACAAGCTCAGCCCGAAGGTGCGCAAGCTCAAGCGGGAAATCGGCAAGAAGCAGGCGGCCCAGCCCGCGGCTTAACTCGCCGGCCGCTGCGGCGGCAGGTCGAAGGCGATGAGCAGCGTCCGCATGGGCGCGTGATAATTGTCGTCGGTCATCATCCAGAACCGGATCGTCCCATTCGCCAGCCGTTCGGCGGTAAGCGCTTCGACATTGTCGATCGGCGAGACCGGCAGGCGCACCGCGGCGGCGTAGCGAAAACCCGCGCCCGACGGTTCGAGAATGCCGAGCCTGTTGCGGAAGCCGAAGACGGTCCAGCGACGTTCGATCACCGCGACCCGGCCCCCGCCAAGCATCATTGCATCAGTGATCCGCCCGCGCGGATTGACGATGGGGAGCTGGCGCACCGGCCCGTCCAGCAATCGCAGGACGCGGTTTCCGCGTTCGGGAAAAGCCAATAGCGCCTCCCCATCGGCCGCCATGCCTTCAATGCCCCCATTCCGATCCCGAATGCCGCGGCCCAGGTTGATCCGCGCGAGCGCGCGCTCGAACCGCAAATCAAACAGCCACAGGCTGTGGCGATTTTCGAACCCGACCCACCAGCCGCGCCCGGCGGGATCGCGCACCAGGCTTTCGGCATCGCGCGCGCGCTTGAACTGCGGGTCGCCCGGACCGTCGGGCACGTCGGTGATGATTGCGGCGACGCGCTTCCCGGCGGGCTTGGCGAATCGGACGACTGCGCCCGAATCGGTTACCGCCAGCAGCGCCTTTTCATGAATGGCCATCGCCGAAATCCCGCCGAAGCGCGGATCGTCGCCGGTCAATCGCCATGCGCCGGCCACGCGCAACGGGCCTGCCGTCGCGGGCAACTGAACCGGGGCAAGTTCGATCTTCACCGCCCTCGCCCCGAGCTCCCTCCGGTCGCTCAGGCCGTCCATCCAGGCTTCGAAGCCAATGGCTGACAGCCCCAGGGCAAGTAGCTGAATAGGAAGGAATTTCCTGAACAATGGCTGCATTCGATGTTCAGGCTTGATTGGGTGCGAATCGGGCAGAAGCCGATCTTGCGACGGGGTTCGTCCCCTTTTCCCCGTCATGCCGGCGACAAGCCGGCGAGTTCCCTCGCGTCGCGTAACGAGGGGGGCCCGGCACGAGTAATTGTGCCGGGCCCATTTTTTTGTCCCGACCGGCCCGTCCTCAAGCGTCTTCGAACAGCTGCGCCAGCTGGTCGATCATCGCGCCGCCCAATTGCTCGGCGTCCATGATCGTCACCGCCCGGCTGTAGTAGCGCGTGACGTCGTGCCCGATGCCGATTGCCAGCAGTTCGACCGTCGATCTTTTCTCGATCCAATCGATGACCTGCCGCAGGTGGCGCTCCAGATAGCTTCCGCCATTGGCCGAGGCAGTCGAATCGTCGACCGGCGCGCCGTCGGAAATGACCATCAGGATGCGCCGCTCCTCGGCCCGGCCGATGAGGCGATTGTGCGCCCAGAGCAGTGCCTCGCCGTCGATATTCTCCTTGAGCAAGCCTTCGCGCATCATCAGCCCGAGCTGCCGCCGCGCATGCCGGTAAGGCTCGTCCGCGGTCTTGTAGATGATGTGCCGGAGGTCGTTGAGCCGCCCCGGCGCCGCCGGCCGGCCGTCGGCCAACCACAGCTCGCGGCTCTGCCCGCCCTTCCAGCCGCGGGTGGTGAAGCCGAGCACTTCGGTCGCGACTCCGCAGCGCTCCAGCGTGCGCGTCAGGATGTCGGCGCAGATAGCGGCGATGGCGATCGGCCGCCCGCGCATCGACCCGCTATTGTCGATGAGGATCGAGACCACGGTGTCCTTGAACTCGGTATCGCGCTCGACCTTGTACGACAGCGAATGGCCGGGACTGACGACGACCCGCGCGAGCCGCGCGGCGTCGAGAATTCCTTCCTCCTGGTCGAAATCCCAGCTGCGCGCCTGCTGCGCCAGCAGCCGCCGCTGCAGCCGGTTGGCGAGGCGGGCGACGACATTCTGCAAGCCCGCCATCTGCTGGTCGAGGTAGGACCGCAGCCGCGCCAGCTCTTCCTCGTCGCACAGGTCGAAGGCATCGACGACCTCATCGAAGCGGGTGGTGAAGGGCTTGTAAGCGGTCGGCGGGGCAAGGTCCCAATTGCGTCGCCCCTGCGAGGCGAAGACATTGTCGCTGAGCTCGTCCCCGGCGAGCGACTGGTCCTCGCCCATCTCCATCTGGTCGGACCCCTGCTCGTCCGCCGAGCCGTCCTCCGCCTGCTCGCCGCGGACATCGGCGTCGCTGCCGGCCGGCGTCCCCTCTTCGCCCTGATCGGCCGTCTCTTCGGTTCCGCCCTCGTCCGCATCCTCGTCGTCGCCCGAATCCTCCGGGGCGTCGGCGGTAGGGTCCTCGGCCACGGCAAGCTCGAGATCCTCGAGCAGGCGCCGCGACAGCGCAGCGAACGCCGCCTGGTCGTCCAGGGTCAGCGCGAGACCGTCGAAATCGCCGCCCGCCTTCTCCTCGATCCACGGTGCGACCAGGCCCAACCCCGGTAACGCCGCCTTGGGCGGTGCCTGGCCCGACAGGCGTTCACGCGCAATCAGCCCGACCGCGGTCGCCAGCGGCACTTCCTCGGCATTGCGCGCCCGCGTGATGGCGTCGCCGCGCACGCGCGCTTCGGTGAGTTGCGTGAGATTGTCGCGGACCCCGGCCATCGCCTTCGACCCCAGGGCTTCGACCCGAGCCGCCTCGAGCGCGTCAAATACTGCGCGCGCTTCGGGATCGATCGGGGCATGCGCGCTGTGGAGCCGGGGATCGTGGTGACGGAGACGCAGCGCGAGCGCATCGGCGGCGCCGCGCGCTTCGGCCACCAGCCGATCTTCCAGACCCGGACCCGGGGACGGCACGCGCGCGGTCTTGCCCGATGCGGGCGCGGCGTCCGATGCGAAGACGACGTCGGCTTCGGGATCCCTGGCAAGGGCCCGCGTTGCCCCGGCGAGGGCGCGGCGGAACAGGTCGATCCGCTCGGCCACGCGCTAGCCCGCTTTCGCGGCCACGCTTTCGGGCAGGTCCTGTCCGAACACCCGCTGATAATATTCGGCGATCAGCGCGCGTTCGGTTTCATCGCACTTGTTGAGGAAGGACACGCGAAAGGCGTAGCCGACGTCGCCGAAGATATGCGCGTTCTGCGCCCAGCTGATCACCGTGCGCGGGCTCATCACGGTCGAGATGTCGCCGTTCATGAAGCCCTGGCGGCTGAGGTCGGCGACCTTGATCATCTTGTCGACCGTCGCCTTGCCGCCCGGCTCGTCATATTCGCCCGACTTGGCGAGCACGATCTGCGCTTCGACCGCAGCCGGCAAATAGTTGAGCGTGGTGACAATGTTCCAGCGATCCATCTGCCCCTGATTGATCGCCTGCGTGCCGTGGTAGAGACCGGTCGTATCGCCCAGGCCCACGGTATTGGTGGTCGCGAACAGGCGGAACCAGGGGTTGGGCCGAATGACGCGGTTCTGGTCGAGCAGCGTCAGTTTCCCTTCCGCCTCTAGCACGCGCTGGATGACGAACATCACGTCGGGCCGGCCCGCGTCATATTCGTCGAACACCAGGGCCACCGGGTGCTGCAGTGCCCACGGCAATAGCCCTTCGCGGAATTCGGTCACCTGCTGGCCGTCGCGCAGCACGATCGCGTCCCGGCCGACAAGGTCGATGCGGCTGATATGCGCGTCGAGGTTGATGCGGATCATCGGCCAGTTCAGCCGCGCCGCAATCTGTTCGATGTGCGTCGACTTGCCCGTGCCGTGATAGCCCTGGACCATCACGCGGCGGTTCTTGGCGAAGCCGGCACAAACGGCGAGCGTGGTGTCGGGGTCGAAGACATAGGTCGGGTCGAGGTCGGGAACCCGCTCGTCCGCCTCGCTAAAGGCCGGCACTTCCATGTCCGAATCGACTCCGAACATGTCGCGCACGGTGACGATCTTGTCGGGCGCCGCCATGAGTGTTTCGGCGCGGCTTTCAGGCTGGACGTTGGGCAGGTCGGTCATGGGATTGCCTTAGGCGCGCCGGCGCCGCGCCTCAATGGCCGGGGACCGGGGCTTTGGGCGGCAAATGGTAGAGATCGACGATGCGGTCGAGCAGGGAGCGGTCGCCCGACCATTGGATTAATTCGTAAGGCGCCTTGCCATAGAGCACGGCGGCGAGGTTGGCCGGGGGGTCGGCCGAAATCTCGAGGTCGTAGGGCCCTGAGCCGCCACGGACGATGTCGATCATGCCGCCATGAAGATGGCCCGAATAGCGGTCGTCGCCAAAAGCAAAGCCGATCCGCGCGTCGAGATCGGCGGCCTTGGCGCGGTCGATCATGGTGCGCATCGACAGCAGGATCGACACGCCGCTGATGGGCAGGGTCGGATCATGGCGCGGGCTCCGCGCGGCCCAGCGGCCAAGGCTCTGCACGATCGGCTCAGCCTCCAGCCCCCATTCGGTCGCTTCGTAAACCTGCACATTGGCAGGGGGAGGCAAGCGCTTCTTCACCACAAGCCCCCGCTCCTCAAGCTCGGTCAGGCGCTGCGTCAACACGTTGGCGCTGATTCCGGGGAGGTCCGCGCGCAGCTGAGAGAAGCGGCGCGGGCCGAGCATCAGTTCGCGCAACACCAGCAACGCCCAGCGCTCCCCGACGAGCTCGAGACCATGCGCCGTCCCGCAAGCGTCGTCATAGGCTCGCTTCGTCTCGGATTTGAACCGTTTGGTTGTTTTTTCTAACTTCACAGTTGTTTTTTATAACGAGTCGCGTCAAAAGGCAAGTGAATCGAGTCGCAGCCAAGAAGGAAACGCACATGTCGCGGATGATTTTCGTCAACCTGCCGGTGGCCGATCTGGCCAAGTCCCGTGAATTCCTGGAAGCGCTCGGCGCGACCAACGAGCCCAAGTTCACCGACGAGACGGCGGCCTGCATGACGATCAGCGACAGCATCTTCGTCATGCTTCTGACCCACGACAAGTTCAGCCAGTTCACGCCGCGGCCCATCGCCGATGCCAAGGCCGGCTCAGAAGTTCTGCTGTGCCTGTCCGCCGACAGCCGCGAACAGGTCGATACGACGGTAGAACGGGCCGTATCGGCTGGCGGGACGGCTGATCCCGGACCCAAACAGGACTATGGTGTGATGTACGGGCGAAGCGTGGCCGACCCGGATGGCCACATCTGGGAAGTCATGTGGATGGACCCCGCCGCTGCCGAGAAGGGTGCCGAGGCCGTTGCCGCCTTGTGATCGCGACCGAGCCAAAAGGAGAGAGACGATGACCTATTTCGAAGGATTCGTGGCTGCCGTGCCCGAGGCCAACAAGGAGGCCTATCGCAAACATGCCGCCGAAGCTGCGCCGATCTTCCAGGAATTCGGCGTAGCCCGCCATGTCGAGGCTTGGGACAGCGACATCCCCGAAGGCAAGGTCACCGATTTCCGCAAGGCCGTCGATGCCAAGGACGATGAGAAGATCGTCTTCGCCTGGTTCGAGTATCCCGACCGCGCGACGCGTGACGCCGTCAACGCCCGGATGATGAGCGACCCGCGGATGGAAGCCATGGGCAAGGACATGCCGTTCGACGGAAAGCGCATGATCTATGGCGGGTTCGACGCCATCGTCGAAGAGGGCAGCGATCGCGGCGGCTATACCGATGGGTTCGTTGTCCCGGTGCCCGAAGGCAAGCAGGGCGACTACACCGCGCTTGCGGCCAAGATGGCCAAGACCTTCCGCGAAAAAGGCGCGACCCGCGTGGTCGAAGCGATTTCGGATGATGTGCCCAAGGGCGATGTCACCGATTATTATCGCGCGGTGAAGGCCGAGGTTGGCGAGAAGATCGTATTCTCGTTCATCGAATGGCCCGACAAGGCGACTCGCGATGCGGCGTGGAAGGACATGATGGAAAATGACCCCGCGCCCGGCGAGCCGATGCCGTTTGACGGCAAGCGCATGTTCTGGGGCGGCTTCGAGCCGATCCACGACACCGCAACGCAGGGATCGCAGCAGGCGACCCCCGTCTCCGCCTGAGCAGCGCTTCAACTTGGATCTGAAAGGAGGGCGACCATGAGCGATGTTCGCACCGACACCAACGCCGCGTCAGCGACGCGGACGGCAAATTCGGACGGCGGGTTCATCTGGTACGAGCTGATGACCACGGATCATGCCGCGGCGAAGCGATTTTACGATGCCGTCGTCGCCGGCTGGACGATCGCTACGGAATCGGTGGCGCCGGGCATGGAGTATCGCATGGTCGGCCGTTCCGACGGCGGCAATGCCGGCGGCGTCCTGACCCTGACTGAAGAGATGCAGGCCGGCGGTGCGCGGCCGATGTGGATGGGGTATCTCCATGCCGCCGACGTCGATGCCAAGGCCGCCGCGATCGCGGCCGACGGCGGAACGGTGACGATGGCGCCGTGGGACCAGCCGGGCGTAGGCCGGTTGGCGATGGTCACTGATCCATCGGGCGCCGCTTTCTATTTGATGGACCCGATCCCGCCCGAGGACGAGGCGAACGCCGTCAGCGACGTCTTTTCCGTCGACCGGCCTGAGCATGTTCGCTGGAATGAATTGTGGAGCGGTGACCCCGCCGGCGCGGTCGACTTCTACCAGCGCCACTTCGGCTGGGTGCAGGAAGGCGACATGGATATGGGCGAAATGGGCAAATACCAGTTCGTCCAGCACAACGGCGTGATGATCGGCGCGATCATGCCGCGCATGCCCGACGTCCCCGCCAGCATGTGGAATTTCTACATCGGCGTCGAAGACATCGACCGCGGCGCCGACGCAGTGCGCTCCGGCGGCGGACAGGTGGTCAATGGGCCGATGGAAATCCCCGGCGGCGAATATGCGCTGAACGCGATCGATCCGCAGGGCGCGTTGTTCGGCCTGGTCGGACCGCGCAAGAATTGAGGAGAGAGAAGATGACCAACAAGCTCACTACCGTCCTGTGGTTCGACCATGGTGAAGCGCGCAAGGCCGCCGAATTCTACGCCGCCACTTTTCCCGACAGCCACGTCGGCGAGGCGATGACGGCGCCAAGCGATTATCCCGACGGCCAGGCCGGCGACGAGCTGACGGTCGATTTCACCGTCCTCGGCCGCGCCTTTTCCGGCCTCAACGGCGGTCCGAACTTCAAGCCGAACGAATCGGTCAGCTTCATGGTGGTGACGGAGGACCAGGCGGAAACCGACAAGTATTGGAACGCGATCGTCGGTAACGGCGGCCAGGAAAGCGAATGCGGCTGGTGCAAGGACAAATGGGGCTATTCCTGGCAGATCACCCCGCGCATCCTGCTCGAGGCGACGACGCACCCCGACAAGGCCGCCGCCAAGCGCGCTTTCGAAGCGATGATGACGATGAAGAAGATCGATGTCGCGAGGATCGAAGCAGCGCTCGCGGGCGAAACCACCGATGCGTGAGTTGACGGGCGCCGTCTTCGTCTCGATCGACGGCGTCATGCAGGCGCCGGGCGGGCCGGAAGAGGATGTCACCGGCGGCTTTGCCAAAGGTGGCTGGGTTCAGCCCTTATGGAGCGAGGACATGGGGCCGTTCGAAACGCTGATCATGGGCGACTATGATCTGCTGCTCGGAAAGCGGACCTACGACATCTTCTCGGGCTTCTGGCCCTTTAATCAGGACGATCCGATCGGCGCCAAATTCCAGGCGATCAACAAGTACGTGCTGACCCATTCCGAGGCTCCGCTTGAATGGGAGAATAGCCATAAGCTCGCCGGAAGCAGCGCCGCCGACGCCGTCGGGGAACTCAAGGAAACCGAAGGTCGCGACCTTCTCATCCAAGGGAGCAGCACGCTCTATCCGCCGCTGCTTTCCGCGCGCCTGATCGACCGGCTGGTCCTGATCACGTTCCCGATTGTGCTGGGACAGGGCAAGCGCATCTTTAACGGCTCCGAGGAGCCGGGCGGGTTCAGGCTCATGGATCATCACACCACCGACAAGGGCGTGACGATCGCCACCTACGAGCCGTCCGGGGATGTGACGACGGGAACGTTCGAAACAAAGACGCCGAGCGAGCAGGAGCTTGAACGGCGCGAGAAAATGGAAGCGGGAACCTGGTGAGCCTTATTCTCTACGCGCACCCCTTCAGCAGCTATTGCTGGAAGGTGCAGATCGCGCTCGATGCCGACGGCACCGCTTACGAATATCGCAACGTCGATCCCTCCAACCCCGGCGCGATGGACGATCTGAAGGCGCTCTGGCCGCTGGGCAAGTTTCCGGTCCTGGTCGATGACCGCGTGCCGGTGGTCGAGACGAGCTGCATCATCGAGCATCTGCAAGCGCATCACCCCGGTCCGAACGTCTGGATCCCGGACGGCGAAGCGGGACGGCGCGTCCGCTTCCTCGACCGCTTCTTCGACAACCACATCCAGGGCAACATGCAGCCCGCGGTCAATCACGCGATCTGGCCCGACGGTGAGGGCCTCCCCGCCAAGCGCGGAATCGATGCGCTGCGGGTCGCCTACGATTGGCTCGAAGCCAATCTGCCCGACAGCGAATGGGCGGCGGGCGACACGTTCACGCTCGCCGACTGTGCCGCTGCTCCTGCTCTTTTCTACGCCGATTGGGTCGATCCGATCGGGAAGGAGCGCCCGCGCGTACAGGCGTATCGCGCGCGACTGCTGGCGCATCCGGCGGTCAGGAAGTCGGTGGATGGGGCGCGACCCTACCGCGCCTATTTCCCGCTCGGGGCGCCCGAGCGCGATTAAGCGAAGGCCGCGTCCTTGCGCAGTAGCTGATAGGCCTCGATCACCTCGCGCAGCCGAACCTCGTGCGTGCGGTCGCCGCCGTTCTTGTCGGGGTGGTAGCGCCGGACGAGGTTCGAATAATTGCTGCGCAACGCGTGCCGGTCGGCATCCTCGCCCAGGCCGAGGACCGAAAGCGCGCGCCGCTCGGCCTTGCCGAAGCGCGATGGCTGCCGGTCACGGATGTGGCGAAAGCGGCCCGATATGGCGTCGAGCGGATCGGCGAAGTCGCTCCATGCCGGCGGCGGGTCGGCGCCGTTCGAGGCGAACGCCCGGCTCGGCCTTTCCCAGCCGTGCAACGGCGACTGCGCCTCGGTAATCTCCTCGGACGTCATCCCGTCGAAGAAATTGTAGCGCGAATTATGCTCGCGGACATGGGCCAGGCAGAGGAAGCGCCAGCTTCCCGGCCCATCGAAATTGGCGGGCTGGAGCGGCGCCTTGAACTCGCCCGGCTCGCGGCAGCCGGGGACCGCGCAATTGGCCTGCGCCCCCTCGACCCGTCCGTGCCAGCGCGTCGGCCTGCTTACCATGTCAGCTCAATGCGCTGGCCCGTGGTGAGGTTTCCCCATTGCGCGGCAAAGTCGGCGATTGTCCGACGCACCGCCGTGATCGTCGCGTCGTCCAACTTAAGTGGCGGCACCAGGGATTGCGACCAGCCGGCGCGGGCCAAGGCGCGCAGCGTGTCATTGTCGTCCCCGCCCGACCAGGCATCCGCTTCGAAACATTCGACCAGCCGCTCGACCTGGACCATTTCGACGATCGCCGGATCGGGCTTGTCAGCGCGCGCGGCGCTGGCGTGACCGCCGCGCTTGGCCATCTCCGCGACCGCGTCCGGATCGGCGCCGGCCGCAACCTTGCCCAGAAAGCCGTCGCGCAAGCCGAAGCCCCGCTCCACCGCAAAGTGGACGAAGTCGTGCGGGATCGGCCCCTTCTTGGGAAAGTGCGCCGCCGCCTCAGAACCATCGCCGCGACGGAATTCGATGCGGTCGTCCTTGAGCCCCTTGATGATCGTGATCCGCACCGCTTCCTCGTTCGCCTTGCGCGCCTATATAAGGGCCGATGACCGCCACCTCCACCGGCCCCGTCGCGACCGAGATGCTGCGCCGCCTCGCCACCCTGTCGCCAACCGCGATTACGCTGGTCGACGAAAGCGAGCAGCATCGTGGTCACGGCGGTTACAATCCCGCGGGCGAAAGTCATTTCCACCTGACGATCGAAAGTGCGGCCTTCGCCGGCCAGTCGCGCGTCGCGCGCCAGCGGCTGGTCTATGCCGCCCTCGGCGACCTGATGCACGAGCGCGTCCACGCTTTGTCCATCCGCGCAACCGCCCCGGGAGAATCCTGATGGCCACCGCCGAGACCGCGATCCTGCAGACCATCACCCCGGTCACGCATGACCTTGGCGCGTTCAAGGTGCATCGCACCTTGCCGTCGCGGCCGCGGACGATGGTTGGGCCCTTCATCTTCGTCGATGAATTCGGCCCGGCGCGGCTGCCGGCAGGCGAAGGGATGGACGTGCGGCCGCACCCGCACATCAACCTCGCCACCGTCACGTACCTGTTCGACGGGGCGATCGAGCATCGCGACAGTATCGGGTCGCACCAGGTGATCGAGCCCGGCGCGATCAACCTGATGACCGCGGGCAGCGGAATCACCCATTCGGAGCGCTCGCCGAAGCAGCTCCGCCCGGATGGCCCGAGCCTGTACGGCATGCAGACCTGGCTCGCGCTGCCCGACGGCAAGGAGGAGGTCGATCCCGCCTTCGACCATATTCCCGGCGACGGCCTGCCGTTCGTCGAGGACGGCGGCGCGCGGGCGCGCGTGCTGATGGGGACGTTGTGGGGCGCGACCGCCACGACGCCGCAGCATTCGCCGACCATCTATGCCGATATCGAGCTTGCCGCCGGCGGATCGATCCCGATTGATGCTGACGCGGACGAGCGGGCGATCACGCTGGTCGCCGGCGAGGCCGAGATCGACGGTCAGCCGATCGCGCCGTTCGCGCTTTACGTACTGCGCCCCGGCCACGCCGCGCGCCTGTCGAGCAGGTCGGGCGGAAAAGCGATGCTGCTCGGCGGCGGCGCGTTCGCGACCCCGCGCCACGTGTTCTGGAACTTCGTCTCGTCGTCGCGCGACCGGATCGACCAGGCCAAAGCGGATTGGGAGGCGATGCGCTTCGCCTTGCCGCCGGGCGACGATCAGGAGTTCATTCCCCTGCCCGAAGTGCCCAAGACGGTCAGTTACCCGTGATCGACATGCGCCGCGTCCCGCTCGCCACCGGCGTTACACTGAACGTTGCGCTGGCGGGCGATCCGGGGCGACCGGCGGTCATTCTCCTTCACGGATTTCCTGAATCCCACCGGACGTGGCGAGAGGTGGCAGCGCGGCTGGATCGGGACTTCTTCCTGATCATGCCCGACCTGCGCGGCTTTGCCGGCTCCGACCGGCCGCAGGAGGTCGACGCCTACAAGGCCGACACGCTGGTCGCCGACGTGCTTGCCTTGGCCAAGGCGCTCGGCATCGACCGCTTCGCCCTGGTCGGGCACGATTGGGGCGGCGCGATCGCCTGGGCCGCGGCGCTGAAAGGCGATCCGCGACTGACCCGCCTCGCCATCGTCAATTCGCCGCATCCGCTGATCTTCCAGAAAAGCCTGATCGCGGACGCAGAGCAGCGCGCGGCTTCGCAATATATCACGGCCTTCCGCACGCCCGGCTTCGAAAAGGTCGTCGAGGCGATGGGCTATGATAAATTCTTCGAGAAGAGTTTTTCCAAGCACGTCGACCTGGCGCTGATCCCCGCTGCGGGGAAGCAGCAATATCTTGCCGACTGGTCGCAGCCCGGCGCGCTGACCGCGATGCTCAACTGGTATCGCGCGTCGAAGATCATCGTCCCGCCGCCGGGCGTGACCCTGCCCTTGCCCGACCTGCTGCTGCGCGCCTTTCCGACGTTGCGGCTGCCCACCCTGGTCGTGTGGGGCATGCGCGATCGCGCATTGCTCCCGCTGCAGCTCGACGGACTCGATGACCTGGTCGAGGATCTGACGGTCGTGCGCCTGCCCGAGGTCGGCCATTTCGCGCCGTGGGAGGCGGGCGACCGAGTCGCGGATGCGCTGCGGGACTTCCTCATACCGGACAGCGCCGCTACGGCCCCTGCGGCATGAGCCAGACTCGTTCCCGTTCCCGATCCGCCGCGCGGCTTGCCGCCGTCCAGGCGCTTTATCAGCAGGACATGGAAGGCACGCCGACCGCGCGCCTGCTCAAGGAATTTCACGACCACCGGCTCGGCGCCACGGTTGGCGACGACGAATATCATGATGCCGAACGCGACTTCTTCGACGATATCGTCATCGGCGCGGAAGCGCGGCGTGAGGAGATCGACGGCCTGATCGCGGGCCGCCTCGCCAAGGGCTGGAGCCTCGAGCGGCTCGACCGGCCGATGCGCGCCATCCTCCGCGCCGGGGCGTATGAGCTGGTCGCCCGCGCCGACGTTCCCGTCGGGTCGGTGATTTCCGAATATGTCGACGTCGCCCACGCCTTTTACGACAAGCGCGAAAGCGGCTTCGTCAACGGCCTGCTCGATGCCATCGCCAAAGAGGCGCGGTCGGGAAGCAAAGGACCCGCGCGCGCGGAATGAAGGAAGCCGACGTCATCGCCAGGTTGCGGCGAAGCGCGACTCATCCGGCGGCGCGCGACCTGCTTGACGATGCCGCGGTCCTCGACGGTTTCGTGATCACGCACGACAGCATCGCCGAGGGGTTCATTTCCTGCCCTTCGACCCGCCGGCGAGCATCGGCTGGAAGCTGGTCGCGGCGAACCTGTCGGACCTGGCGGCCAAGGGCGCGACCCCCGCCGGAGCGTTGCTGTCCTTCACGCTGTCGGACGATGACGATTGGGACGAGGAATTCCTGGGCGGCGTCGAGGCCGCCTGCGAAAGCTATCACCTCCCGCTGATCGGCGGCGACACGATCGCCCTGCCGCGCAGCGCGCCGCGGATCTTCGGCATGACGGCCATCGGCCGAAGCGGGGCGCCGGTCCCGAGCCGCGCCGGCGGGCAGGCGGGCGATGCCTTGTGGGTCGTCGGCACCCTGGGCGATGCCGCCGCCGGCCTCGCCCAGCTTCGCGAAGATGGGAAGGCCGTCGGCCCGCTGGTCGATGTATACCGCCGCCCGGTCCCCTTGCTGGCCGCAGGGTCGGCGCTGGCCGCATATGCACATGCGATGATGGACGTTTCGGACGGCCTGCTGCTCGATGCGCGCCGCATGGCCGAGGCCAGCGGCTGCGGCGTCGAGATCGCGCTCGACGCGGTGCCCATTTCCAGCGCATTCGTCCGCACCCGCGGCGATTCCCAGGCGGCGCGCATGTTCGCCGCGACTGGTGGCGACGATTACGCTTTGCTGGCGGCACTGCCCCCGGACCTAGATCCCACCTCTTTGGCCTCGGCCGGCGCCAGCGCAGTGACGCGCCTCGGCCGGTTGGCGGCTGGCCCGCCGGGCCTTCGTCTCACCTTCGGGGGCGCGCCCATCCCGCTTCCCGAAAGGCTTGGCTACCAGCACGGCCGTTAACTTCCGGATGGTTGCAAGCGCGGGCCGCGCCTCATAAAGGAACCCGAACCTGCCGGCGGGGCATCTTTGCCGGCTGTTTTTGTCTGCCGCGAAAAACGGGGATTTTCCGACGATGAATATGCTTTTGATCGCCATCGCTTGTGGCGTCATTGCCGTGCTTTACGGCATTTTCACAAGCCGCCAGGTGCTTGCCTCTTCGCCGGGCAACCAACGCATGATCGAGGTCGCGGGCGCGATCCAGGAAGGCGCTGGCGCCTACCTTCGCCGCCAGTACACCGCGATCGCCATCGTCGGCGCCGTCGTTGCGGTCGTCATATTCTTCTTCCTCGGCGGATTGTCCGCTGCGGCCTTCTTGGTCGGCGCGATCCTGTCCGGCGCGGCGGGCTTCATCGGCATGAACATCTCGGTTCGCTCGAACGTGCGCACCGCCGAAGCTGCGCGCACCAGCCTGCAGCGCGGCCTGACCGTCGCCTTTCGCGCGGGGGCCATCACCGGCATGCTCGTCGCGGGCCTGGCGCTCCTCGCGATCGCGGGACTGTTCTGGTACCTTATCGGCCCGGCGGGCTTTGCGCCGGAATCGCGTGAAGTCATCACTGCGCTGACCGCGCTTGCTCTCGGCGCGTCGCTGGTATCGATCTTTGCGCGTCTCGGCGGCGGCATCTTCACCAAGGCCGCCGACGTCGGCGCCGACCTGGTCGGCAAGGTCGAAGCCGGAATTCCCGAGGACGATCCCCGCAACCCGGCGGTGATCGCCGACAACGTCGGCGACAATGTCGGCGATTGTGCCGGCATGGCCGCGGACTTGTTCGAAACCTATGTCGTGACCGTCGGCATCACGATGGTCATGGTCGCGCTGCTCGTCGGCGCGGGCGCGCAGCTGCTGCCGCTGATGACCCTTCCGCTGCTGATCGGCGGCGTGTGCATCATCACTTCGATCATCGGCACCTACATGGTCCGCCTCGGCGCCAAGGGATCGATCATGGGCGCGCTCTACAAGGGCTTCTGGACCGCCACCGGCCTTGCCGTTCCGGCGATCTTCGGCGCGGCCTGGTATGCGCTGGGCGGTGATCTCGACCAGGTGATCAGCACCACCGACGGCACCAGCTTCCCGGCCATCAACCTCGTCTGGACCAGCTTCATCGGCCTGGCAGTGACGGCGCTGATCGTCTGGATCACCGAATATTACACCGGCACCAACTATCGCCCGGTGCAGTCCATCGCCAAGGCTTCGCAGACTGGTCACGGCACCAACATCATCCAGGGCCTGGCGATCAGCCTGGAATCGACGGCGCTGCCGACGATCGTGATCATCGCCGGCCTGATCAGCAGCTACCAGCTGGCTGGCTTCCTCGGGGTTGCCTTCGCCGCTTCGGCGATGCTTGCGCTGGCGGGCATGGTCGTCGCGCTCGACGCCTACGGTCCGGTGACCGACAATGCCGGCGGCATCGCCGAAATGGCGGGGCTTGAGGACGAAGTGCGGCATCGCACCGACGCCCTCGATGCGGTCGGCAACACCACCAAGGCGGTGACCAAGGGCTATGCCATCGGTTCGGCCGGCCTGGCCGCGCTGGTGCTGTTCGGCGCCTACACCGCCGACTTGCGCGAGTTCGGTGACGAGATTGGCGTGACCGCCAACCTCGACGTCCTGTTCAGCCTGTCCAACCCCTACGTCATCGTCGGCCTGCTGCTCGGCGCATTGCTGCCCTATTTGTTCGGCGCGATGGGCATGACCGCGGTCGGCCGTGCCGGCGGCGCGGTGGTCGAGGAAGTGCGTGGCCAATTCCGCGACAATCCCGGCATCATGGATGGCACGGTGCGTCCCAACTACGCCCGCACCGTCGACCTGGTGACCAAGGCGGCGATCAAGGAAATGATCGTCCCGTCGCTTCTTCCGGTGCTTGCCCCGATTGTCGTCTATTTCGTCATCGGCGCGGTCGGCGGCAAGGAAAATGGCCTCGCAGCGGTCGGCGCGCTGCTCCTCGGCGTGATCGTCTCCGGCCTGTTCGTCGCGATTTCGATGACCAGCGGCGGCGGTGCCTGGGACAATGCCAAGAAATACATCGAAGACGGCAATTACGGCGGCAAGGGCTCGGAAGCCCACAAGGCCGCAGTGACGGGCGACACCGTTGGCGATCCCTACAAGGACACCGCCGGTCCGGCCGTCAATCCGATGATCAAGATCACCAACATCGTCGCGCTGCTTCTGCTCGCGGCGCTGGCGGGCGGCGCGCACTAGGCGCCGACAGATCGGTCAAGACAGCCCCGTCGCGGTTCGTCCGCGGCGGGGCTTTTCTTTTGCCTCCGAAGCGCGTCAAGCAGCTACATGCCACACGCAATTCGAGTGCATCAGTTCGGCGGACCCGAAGTCCTGCAATGGGAGGCTATCGACGTGGCCGACCCCGGTCCGGGCGAGGCGCGGATTCGCCAGGACGCGGCCGGCCTGAACTTCATCGACGTCTATCACCGCACCGGCCTCTACCCGCAGCCGCTGCCGTTCACGCCGGGCAGCGAAGGCGCGGGCGTGGTCGAAGCGGTCGGGGATGGCGTGACGATCGTCCAGCCCGGCGACCGCGTTGCTTATGCCGGCCCTATCGGAAGCTATGCCGACGTTCGCCTGATCCCCGCCAATCGGCTGATCAAACTCCCTGAAGCGATCTCGACCGAGCAGGCCGCGGCGATGATGCTTCAAGGCATGACCGCGCACATGCTGGTGCGGCAGGTCTATCGCGTCGCGCAGGGCGACACGATCCTGGTCCATGCCGCCGCGGGCGGGGTTGGGTTGATCCTGTGCCAATGGGCAGCGGCGCTCGGCGCGACGGTCATCGGAACGGTGAGCACGGAAGCCAAGGCCGACCTCGCCCGCGCGCACGGCTGCCACCATCCCATTATCTATACTCGCGACGATTTCGTGGCCGAGGTCGAACGGATCACGGGTGGCGCGAAATTGCCGGTCGTGTACGACTCCGTTGGCGCGGACACATTCCTGCGTTCGATCGATTGCCTCCGTCCGCGCGGGATGATGGTCAGCTACGGCAATGCGTCGGGCCCGGTCGATCCGATCTCCCCCTTGCTGCTTGCGCATAAAGGGTCGCTGTTCCTGACCCGTCCGACCCTGTTCAACTACATTGCCACCCGCGACGAACTCGAGCGAAGTGCCGCCGCCCTGTTCGAGATGGTTGAAAACGGGCAGGTGCGTATCGACATCAAGCAACGATTCGCGCTTCGTGACGCAGCCGAGGCGCATCGCGCGCTGGAAAGTCGGCTTACGACCGGATCGACGATCCTGACGATCTGACCCGCCGCCTTCACATTCGGCGGCTCGCGGAGTAAGGCTCCGCGACTTTTTGCCCGATCTAACCAACAAGCGAGGAAGCATTTGGCCAAGGAAGAACTGCTCGAGATGCGCGGCAAGGTGGTGGAATTGCTGCCCAATGCGATGTTCCGCGTCGAGCTCGAGAACGGCCACGAAATCCTCGGCCACACGGCGGGCAAGATGCGCAAGAACCGCATCCGCGTGCTGACCGGCGACGAAGTGCTGGTCGAACTGACGCCCTACGACCTGACCAAGGGCCGGATCACCTACCGCTTCATGCCCGGCCGCGGAGGCCCGCCCGGCTATACCGGCTAAGCGGCGCGCGTGCGGCTGATCCTCGCTTCGGCGAGCCCACGGCGCCTCGACCTGCTGGCGCGCATCGGCGTCGTGCCCGACGCCGTGATCCCTGCCGATGTCGATGAAAGCGTCCTTGCCGGCGAGCTGCCCCGCGGCCACGCGCAGCGCCTTGCGCGGGAAAAAGCGCAGGCGGTGGCGACGCCCGACGCGCTGGTTTTGGCTGCCGATACGGTGGTCGCCGTCGGTCGCCGGATCCTCCCCAAGGTCGAGGACGAACCCACCCTGCGACGGTGCCTCGAGCTCCTGTCCGGACGGCGTCATCGCGTCCTGACCGGCGTTGCCCTCGCGCTTCCCGGCGGGGAAGTCCGCGAACGCCTGGTCGAAACGATGATCGCAATGAAGCGCCTCTCCGCGGAGGAGATCGATTACTACGCCGGCCACGGCGAATGGCGCGGCAAAGCCGGCGGCTACGCCCTGCAAGGCTATGGCGAAGTTTACGTCCGCCACATCGCCGGCAGCTATTCCAATGTCGTCGGACTGCCGCTGGCGGAAACGCGCATGCTGCTGAAGTCCGCGGGATACCCGCTTGCCTGAATGGATTCGCGAGCGCGGCATCGGCGAGACGCGGCTCGCGCTCGTCGACGGCCACGACATTGTCGAAGCCCGCGTCCTCCTCGACGACGTCATTCCCGCGGGCCGGTTGATTGACGCGCGCCTCATGCGATCCGGCCGGAACGGGCTCGCGCGCGATGCGGCGGGAAACGAATATCTGCTCCCGGCCGGTGCGGGTCGGATCGCGGAAGGCGCCGCAGTCACGATCGTCGTCACGCGCTCGGCTATTCCCGGCGCCGAACCGTGGAAGCGGCCGCTGGCGAAGGTCGCGACGGGGGCCGACACCGATATTGCCAGTCGAGACGTGCGCGACGGCCGGTTGCCGGCCTCGTGGAACGACCTGATCGAGGAGGCGCGGTCGGGCATCGTCCGCTTTGATGGCGGCGAACTGCGGCTTTCCCCAACGCCGGCGATGACCTTGATCGATGTCGATGGCACGCGGACCGCCGAAGACTTGTCGATGGATGGCGCGCGGGCCGCGGCACAGGCGATCCGCCGCCTCGACATCGGCGGGTCAATCGGCATCGACCTTCCGACGACGGGGAGCAAGTCGGCGCGGCAGGCGGCGGCCGTCGCAATCGACGAGGCGCTTCCGCAGCCGTTCGAGCGCACGGCGGTCAACGGCTTTGGCTTCGTCCAGATTGTCCGCCCGCGGAAGCGCGCGTCCCTGCTCGAGCTTGCGCAAGACCGCGCAGCGTTCGAAGCACGCGATCTGCTTCGCCGGACATCGTCCGAGGCGCCCGGCGCACGGCGGCTCGTCGCCCATCCCGTGGTGGTCGAGCTTCTCGAGCGCCATCCGGATTGGCTGGCGTCGCTGGCACGTCTGTTGGGCGGCGAAATCGGCTTGCGAGCGGACGCCAAGCTTCCCATGTCCGGCGGATATGCCGAGCCGTTCTAAGCCGAAGCCCTGCCCGCTGTGCGGCCGCGCACCGTCACCCGCCCACGCGCCCCTCTGTGGTCAGGGCTGCAAGGACCGCGACCTTCTGAAATGGCTGGGCGAGGGCTACCGCATCCCCGGCCCACCTGCCGAGGACAGCCTGCCGACCGTCGGGGTGGACAGCGCGGAAGGGGAAAGCTAGGGAGCCGGCTCCTTCGCCCGCCCGTTGGCCGAGGGGCGCGTCCGCGCATGGGCCCAGGTAGCTCAGTTGGTAGAGCATGCGACTGAAAATCGCAGTGTCGGTGGTTCGATCCCGCCCCTGGGCACCATCCCGTTAACCGCGAAAATCCGCCAAAAGACTCGATTCGTCGCGAACCCGTAACGGTTTAGCGTTGACCGTTTATCTGTCGTTAATTGTGACCTTCGCAATCCGACCGTCTCGTGTTTCCCTGTCTTCGAACTAGGGAATGAGGGGAATATGGGTCGGATTTTGCTGGGCGCGTTATGCGCCGCTGCGGCGGTTACTTGCAGTCCCGCCGCAGCGGAACCCGCCCCGGTCGCGAGCGCCGGTCCGGCCATTATCGTGACCGCCAATGCCGGCCCCAACATGCTTGGTACGATCGCATTGCCGATCCGCGCCGCCCGTTTTGCCGAAAGCTGGGCGCGCGCCAGCGCCGATGCGACCCGTTCACCCGAATTGCAGAGGATGATTGCACCCGGGCGCGCCATGGGGCGGCTGCAGAAGGTCAATTTTGTGCAAGCGGCGGTGCACGCACGCGTGCGGTGGATGTCCGACGCCACGCAATGGGGCCAACACGATTATTGGGCAACCGCCGAACAGACGCTCGCCAAGGGCGCCGGCGACATGGAAGATCGCGCGATCGTGAAGATGCAGGCGCTACGGGCGCTCGGCTTTGATCATCGCGACCTGTTTCTGACGCTTGGACGCGACCGCGTTGGCGGCCCGATCACCGTGTTGATGGTGCGCATCGATGACCGTTACTTCATGGTCGACGATACCGGCGGACCAGCGACCTTGCTCGATCGCCGCGGCTTTGAATTCCAGCCGCAATTGAGCTTCGGTTCTGCCGGCAGCTGGATCCACGCCCGCAAGATTCCGGCAAAGCGCACCGCCGCCGCGATTTCCGCCGCTTCGGCAAGCCGCAACTGACGGACGTTCTGCGCTTGTCCCGGCGCGTGCTATGACCGCGCATTGGGAGAAGGCACAATGCGCAAAACGCTAATCCACCTCGCTGTTCTGGGTCTGCCGTTGCTTGCCGCGGGCTGCGGCGGGAGTGACCGGCCGCCGCCTTTGGCCGCGTCCACCGCCGCCCGCCCGCTGGCCGCAACCGCTGCTCCGGCCGGCCCCGCGATCTCCGCCGCCGCTTACATCTCGAACGCGGCATCGATCGATCTGTTTGCCGTGCGCTCGGCCAACGTTGCGCTCCAGCGGTCGACCAATCTGCGCACGCGCGAATTTGCCAGCATGATGGTCGCCGCGCATCGCGGGACCGCGGCGCAATTGTCGCTCGCGGGGCGCCGGCTCAACCTCCTCCCCGGCGCCGATCTCATGCCGCGGCATGACGCGATGATGGCGCAACTGGTTGCCGCCGGCGACTTCGACGCGACTTACCGCGCGCTGCAGTTGCAGGTCCACCAGGATGCCTTGACGCTGCACCGCAATTTTGCCGCGCGCGGCGCCAGCCCGACCTTGCGGCCGGTTGCGGCGGCCGCCGTGCCGATCATCGAGCGTCACTTGCGGCTGCTGCGCACGCTTTGACCGCCGTGGGTTAAGCGGGATGTAACCATAGTCCTCAAGCGGAATTTTGCCTTGACCTGCGAAATGCAGGGTCATGGGCAAGACGGTCATCCGCCGCGCGCTGCCGCGGCTCGCATCCTGCGCTGCACTGACGGCATTCTTCGCGGCGCTTCCGGCGCATGCGCAAACGGCGTCGGCGCGCTTCGCCAAGTCCGAAGCCATCCTCGGCGGCAGCAGCGCGCTCGAAGCCATCCTTGCCACGCAAAAGGTCATCGCGGGCCCCGTGCGCGCGCCGCTGGTGCAGCCGGCGTCGTACGGCCCCGCGCGCAACGCGGTCGCGGCCGAATTGCCCCGCCCGCTGATCAGCCCGGCGGTGCTCAGCGGCCGCCCGGATATTTTCGGCTCGGTCGCGCTACGCGTTGGCCGCACGCCGCTGACCGCGCGCTGGCGCCGGGTTGAAAGCGCGGCGATTTCCGGCGCGCCGGCACGCTTTGCGCAAGGCCTTGCCGACCTCGACCCGATCGCCCGGCTGGAGGCGGTCAACCGCTACGTCAACCGCCGCGTGACTTTCACCGAGGACCGCGCGCAGCATGGCCGCGCCGACGTTTGGTCCGCCGCCGCCGACACCTTCGCGCGCAAGCGCGGCGATTGTGAAGATTATGCGATCGCCAAGATGCAGATGCTGCGCCGCGCCGGGTTCGAGGATCGCGACCTGTACCTGGCCATCGTCAAGGACCTGGTGACCCGCGCGGATCATGCCGTGTTGGTGGTGCGGGCGGATGATCGCATGATCGTGCTCGACAATGGCACCGAGGAGCTGCTCGATAGCGAGGCGTTGCGCGACTATCGGCCGATCCTGACCTTCAACCGCGTGAGTGCATGGACGCACGGCTATCGCGTCCGCGACGCCGGCGTGAACATTGCATCGAACGAACCTGAGCAGCGCCAGGCGCTGGCGCCGTCCGCCGAAACTCAGCGCTCGCGCAGCGCCTCGCTCCTCGCCTTGAGCACCGGCTTCAACAAATAAGTCAGGACGCTTTTGCGCCCGGTGATGATCTGCGTGTCGGTCATCATCCCGGGCGTGATCGGCAGCCGGTTGCCCGATGCCATCAGGTAGGATTTGCCGGTCTCGACGATGACCGTGAAATAGGCCTGCTTTTCCGCTTCGTCGTAGATCGAATCCGCCGACACCTGGACCACGCGGCCGTCTAGCCCGCCGTAGGTCGAGAAGTCGTAGGCGGTGACCTTGACGAGCGCCCGGTCGCCGACCTTGATGAATGCGATGTCGCTTGGGCGCACCCGCGTTTCGACGAGCAATTTGTCGCCCATCGGCACGACTTCCATGATCTTCTGCCCGGGCTGGACGTAGCCGCCGATGGTCGTCACCTGGACGTCGTTGACCACGCCGTCGACTGGGGATCGAACTTCCTGTCCGCGCGCACCGCGCAGCGATTCCTCATTGACCGCAATCTTCTGCGTCACCTGGCTGCGCTCGTTCAACGCCTCCTGGCGGAACCCGAAATTGGCTTCGCTCGCCTGCGCCTGCGCTTCGCGCACCGCGGCCATGGCGCGGCCCTGTTGTTCGCGGGCAGCGGCAATCCGGCCCTGGAGGTCGACCACTTCGCGCTGCGCCGTCGCCAGGTCGGTCTGCGGCACGATGTTCTTGGCCGCAAGCGGCGCCAGCCGGTCGACATTGTCCTGTGCCAGGACAAGGCTGCGTTGAAGCGAGTTGATCGTCGCCGCGGCTTCGGCGGCCTCGCGGCGGCGCTGGTCGGCAGCGGCGCCGAGCGCGGCGATGCGGCTCGACAAGGCCTGGCGGCGAACGACGCTGAGCGCGCCTTCCGCCCCGCTTCCGCCCGATCCGCCGCCGCCTTCCGCGGCGAGGCGCGCGGCGCGCTGCTGAAGCGATTCGGTTTCCGCCTGGATCTGCCGGCTCGACGGATTGTCCAGCCGCGCGAGCAACTGGCCACGGCGCACCCGCTGGCCCGAGCGGACCAGCAATTCCTGTACCGTCGCCGGCTCGGACGCGGTGATGACCTGCAGCTTGCTAGATGGGATCACCCGCCCCTGCCCCATCGTCACTTCGTCAACCTTGGCGAGGCTTGCCCAGATCAGGAACAGGATGAAGGCGACCGCGGACGCGACGATGATCATCTGCGCCCCGCTCATCGGCTTGCGGTGCTTCAATGCGGGACCGACGAACGGCAGACTGGCCATGACAAGCTTACTCCGGAAATCTTTTTAGCGAGTGCCGGAGATCGCGCCAGCGACCGTTCCGGCCGCCGCGGTCTCCACCGGCTTCGCTGCCTTGCGTTCCTGTGCGGCGATCAGCTTGGACGCCGCGCCACTCGTTTCGCGCGGATCGGGGATCGACAAGGTCCACCCCTTGGTCGTGTCGAGCAAGCCGCCGACGTCGTTTTCGGCGCGCGGCACCGGCGGTCCGGCAACCACCGGCGCGGCGGTGACGGCGTCGGCCGTGATCGGCCCGAACACCGCAGGTGCAACCGGGCGCAAGCTGAGCGGATCGCGCGGCTCGCCAACGTAGCGGCCGGTGAAGGCGGCGGGCTGCCCCCACGATCCGGGCCAGCGATAGAAGATATGCTGTCCAAGCTGCGATACCTTGGCGAGCAGCGGCGCCCAACGCGGCGCGACGTAATTGGCGTGATAGTGCGTTGCCGATCCGACCGATTTTTCGACGTAGCCGGCCAGCGCGGCACGCGCGATCGTTTCCGCCTGCTGCCACGCCGCACCCGCCGGCCGGCGCGTCAGCGCGCCGTCGCAGACGAAGGTGAACTGACAAATGCGGCCGTTATTTTGGTACACGACGCCGCAGATCGACTTGGGAAAGGCCGGGTGACGCATGCGGTTGAGGATGACCTGCGCCACCGCGCGGCGGCCGTCCATCGGCTCGAAGCCCGCCTCGTAATAAACCGCCTGAGTCAGGCACAACAACGCGCGGCGCTGGTCGACGTCGCTCCCGGCTGCGGCGAACGGACGCGCCGACAGCAGTGGGCCCGATGCGAACGGTAGCGCGGCGTTGATCACCTTTGCGCGATCGCCGATCGCCTGCATGTCGTTGGCTGCCTCGCCGGTGGTCGCCTGGACCAGCGACGCTGCCCGCGCCGGGGTGAGCGGCACGCTGTACGTCGCCGCATTGGCGGGCTGCCGCGTCGGCGACAGCAGGAATCCCGCCACCGCCGCGCACACAACCATTGCCGCGATCGCCGCCTTGGTCCCCAGCGAGAGCAATTTCAGCCGATTGCCGGCCATGGCGAGCGCGGTCACTGGCGATTCTCCTTGGCCGAACCGGCTGCGGCGGTGAGATGCTTGAGCACCTCGTCGCGCGGCCCGTCGGCAATGATTCTTCCGCCATCGATGACGATCAGGCGGTCGAGGATCGACAGCATATTGTGCCGATGCGTGGCCACGACCAGCGACTGGTCGGGGCTAAGTGCAGTCTTCAGATGCTCGATGAAATAAAGCTCGGTCTGCGTGTCCATCGAACCGGTCGGTTCGTCCAGGTACAGCAGCTTGGACGGACTGACCAGTGCGCGCGCCAGCACCAGCAGCGAACGCTGCCCGCCCGACAGGCGCGATCCACGCTCCCCGACTGGCAGGTCGAACCCCGCCGCGTCGCGCGACAGGAAGATGTCGGCGCCCGAGCGCATGACGGCATCGATCAGCTGCTGGTCGTCGGCCTGGGCGGCGCCCAGCGTCAAATTGTCGCGCACCGTGCCGCTGAACACTTCGGCGTCCTGCGCCACGAAACGGAAGGAATCGCGCAGTTGGTGCGGATGATATTGCCGGCTGTCGAGGCCATCGACGGTCAGGACCCCTTCGGACGGGGCATAAAGTCCGCACAGGACCCGGCCCAGGGTCGATTTGCCTGAGGCGACCCGACCGATCACGCCGACCCGCTCACCCGGATTGATCTTGAGGTTGATCCCAGCCAGCGACGGCCGCGAAGCATTGGGATAGCTGAACGATACATCGGCTAGCTCGATGTGGCCGGCGCGGATTTCCGGAACGATGCTGCGCTGCGCGACCTGACGCTCGTCCTGCATATCCATCATGCGTTGCAGCGAATCGAGGGTCGCGAACGCCTGACGGCCACGCGTGATGAGGAAGGCGAGCTGACCCACCGGCTGCAGCGAACGCCCAGCGAGCATGATGATCGCGATAATCGCGCCCATCGTCATATTGCCTTGCTGGAACTGATAGAAGCCGCCGATCAGCAAGCCCACGCTGATGATCTGCTGCGCGCTGCTGGCGAGATTGACGGCCACCGCGGTCAGCCGGCGCATGCGTTCCTGAGTCGCCGCGGACATCGCCGAATAGCGCCGCCAGCGGCCGAGCATCTGCCCTTCCGCCCGCGCAGCCTTGAGCGTTTCCGATCCGCCAATCGATTCGACCAGTACCGAATGCTGCAAGCTCGAATCCGCCTGTGCGTCGATGGCCGCGCGGCCCATCGACCGCTGCAGGCTCATGCCCGCGATCAGCATGATCGCGATGGCGACGATCGGCACCATTACCAGCCAGCCGGCCAGAACGGTGATGAGGACGAGGAAGAGCACCAGGAACACGACGTCGACGACGAGCACGACCGTGGTCGAGGCGAAGAAGTCGCGCACCAGTTCATAGTCGGACACGCGGCGCGCGAACGCGCCGGTGCTGCCCTGACGGTCGGCCAGCGGCAGGTTCATCACTTTTTCGAACAATTTCTGCGACAGCTTGGCGTCGAGCTTGCGGCCCACTTCGTCGATCAGCCGCGCCCGCGCGATGCGCAGAACAAAATCGAACGCTAGCGCGATGAGCACGCCCAGCGCCAACACCCACAAGGTTGCCACCGCTTCATTCGGGATGACCCGGTCATAGACGTGCATGGTGAACAGCGGCACTGCAAACGACAGCAGGTTGATGATCAGCGCGGCCAGCAGGACGGGCCAGAATTCGCGGCGCACCTTGTAGATTTCGGACCAGAACCAATGCTTGCGCTTGGCCACGTCCCACGGTCGCTCGCCCTGGCGTTCCTTGGTCGGATCGGTTTCGACCACGACCGCCCGGCCGGTGAACGCCGGTGCAAGCTCGGCGAGCTTGATCCACATCGGCTCATCGACGCCGGGCGCGTAGATCAGGCCGTCGCGGTCCCGGACCTCGAGGAGGACGGCGGCGCGGTCATCGTCGAGCTCGAGGACGGCCGGGGTCTTGCTTGCCGGCCAGCGCCTGAGGTTACGGCTGACGGGCTCGGCGCGCATCCCGACCTGCTCGAGCGCCGGCTCGACCTGATGGAACGGCAATTTGCCGTCGGCGGTGACGGCCAGGCCTGCGCGCAGGAGGACCGGCGATGACGGCCGGTCCGCCTGCCGCGCGAGGTACGTTAGGCATTCAAGGACGGGGTCGATCTCACTCGACTGCTCCGTATCAAGCCAGCGCATGAAGCTCACTGCCCGTCCTTTTCACTTAGCGGCCCGAGCCCGGCGCGGCCGCGCCATCGCCGGTCGCCGGCGCAGCAGCAGACGGCGGCGGCGGCGCAAGGGCCGGCAGCGGCATGCTGTTTTCCTGCAGGTCAGACGGCGGGATCGGATTGACCCGGAAACGCTGACGCTCGCTGCCGTAAGCGGCGGCGGGCATCTGCACGTTCAGGCATTCGATCAGCCGGTTGGCCGAGGCAAGCACGCGATATTGCGCGTACAGCTTCGACAGTCGCGACGTTTCCGTCTGCGCCTGGACGTTGAAGCGCGTGTTCTGCGCGTCGAGCACGTCGAGCAGCGAGCGGCGTCCGATATTGAACTGCTCGCGATAGGACAGGAGAAGGTCGTCGGAAATGCGGCCTTGGGTCTCGAGCTCCGTGGTCAGCGCCGTCTGGTTCTGCAGCCGGCTCCATGCCGAACGCACATCCTCTTCGGCCTGGCGGGTGCGCTGGAACAGACGTCCATGCACCTCGTCGGCTCGGTTCTGCTGTTCACGGACATTGGCTTCCTTGATGCCGCCGTTGAACAGGTCCCAGCGCAGCACGCCGCGGGCCTGAAGGTCGGTCGTGCGCCCTTCGAAGCCGTCGATATCGTGACCGGCACGCGCCCGGCCTTCGATGTTGAAGCGCGGGCCAAGGTCGGCGCGGGCGGCGCGAATCTCTTCGCGGGCCGTTGCCAGGTCGGCGATCGCTTCCTGCACGCGCGGGTTCTGCGTGCGCGCCAGCGCCTCCGCCTCGGCCAGCGTGCCGGGCATGCATTGCGACAGATCGGGCGGCATCGACACCGTGTCGACCGGCATTCCCGTCAACGTCTGAAAGGCGATCGACGCGGTGTCGAGGTCCTCGCGGGCCTCGGTCACGCGGGCGCGAGCGGCCTGGAGGCGCTCCTCCGCCTGCTGCTGGTCGGCAATGCTGATCGAGCCTTTCGAAACGCCCTCGCGAAGATCGCCGGCGAGCCGTTCGTGGAACGTGACGTTGTCCTGAGAAATGGCGACCAGCCGCTGTTGCAGCAGATAGTCGATGTAGGTCCGTGCGACGTTGAGCGCGACGAATTCCGAACGCTCCTCGACTCGCGCGGCGGCGGCGTCGGTGCGTGCGGCCTGGCGGCGGATTTCCGCTTCGCGGCCGCCGCTGTCGAACACCAGCTGGTCGACGATCAGATCGCCTTCGATAGGATAGAGCGTCTCGCCCGCGATCCCGATCCGGCGGCGCGTCGGATTGCGCAGGCTGCGGATCCCCGCCGACCCTTCGACCGACACGCGAGGATAATATAGGCCTTGCGCCTGCACACGCTCTTCCTGCGTGGCGAGGCGGTTCGCGACCGCCTGACGAATTTCCGGATTCGATGTGAGCGCCGATTGAACTGCATCGCGAAGTTCAACGCCGAACGTCGGTGTTGCGCAAAGCAGCACCGCCCCGGGAACGATGATCGTCCAGTGCTTCCTTTTCATGTTTACCCCCTTCTGGTCATTACGGGGCCTCCACTGTCCACACGTGGAGACCCCGCACTCTTGCGTTGAACTGGGACGGCTCAGGCGACGGCCGGAGCAGCGTCCTGATGCGTCATCATTTGCTCCATGATGGGCATGTCGTGCGCCATCGTGAAGCCGGCGAAATGCCCTGTGTCCCCACCTGGAACATGTGCGGGGTCGAGGGTTGCCACCGGTTCGAGGCTCGGCGTGCCGCCAGAAATGGCGTTGATCAGCGCGTCGAGGTTCGGACTGCTGCCGCCCCCGTCGAGCGCGTCGACCAGCACCTTGCCGACAATGGCGTTGTGCTGCACCCCGCCTCCATCAAGCTCCAGCATTTCGGCCGGAAGCGCGATGTCCTGTGCCACGATGGGCGAAGGCGCATTCTCGGCGGCCGGCAACTCGGTGCCCGCGTCGAGCTCGGACGCCTCGCTTCCAGCCGCAGCCGAGTCGTCGGTCAGGCTGTTGTCGTTGGCCTGGCCGGTCGCCCGAGCGCCGCTGCTTTCGACCGCGTCATCCTGACCGATCGAAGAGGTTTCGCTGGACCCGCTGACCGACATCGAAACGTCGGCATCGTTCGGCGCGCTGCCGGCGATGGTGGCGACCGTCAGCGCCTCGACGCTCGGTTCGTCGTAGGATCCCACGACCTCCGCGGCGGCGATCGACTTCTCCAGGCCGGCTGCAGCAAGCGTGCTCATCATCACCGTGTTGAACGCGGTTTGCGAGTTGCGCTCCATCTGCTGATTGTCGTTCGACGGCTGGTTCATGGTGCTGAACGATTCGCCGGGAGCCGACTGGACCGTGGTCACCGGCGCGCCCAGCGTGATCGGCGTCGACGTGTCGGAAGTCCCACCCACCGTTGCCGTCAGCTGCTGCGTGACGCTGTCGTTGTCGCCATCCTGGATGGTGACGTCGAACTTCAGCTCCGCCGTCTGGTTGGTCGTATTCTCGATCAGGAAGCCGACCGATTTCACCTTGAAGGGCTGACTCTCGGCGTCCGTCTGGAAATCTTGGTAGGTCGCGGTGTTCGCCACGTTGCTGGCGACATTCACCCCACCCTGGAAATCAATTCCGAGACCATCGACATCCTCGTCGGAATTGATGATCTGCGCACCGACGATCCGGAAATTCTCACCGGCCTTGTTGAAGTCGTTGGCCTCGAAGATCACGACGCCGTCGTTGTTGTCGAGGTTGATGCCCTGATAGGCGGTTCCCGTCAGTGCCGCCGCACTCTTGATGATATCGCTGTTCTGAACGACCAGAGCGCGGGTGGTGAAGGTATCGCTCGCTTCGATAACTCCGTCGCCGTCATCCTGCCACAGCTTCAGAACGACAATGAAGTCCTCGGCTGTCCCGACGCCGTCGAGCGTAATGAACATCGAAGGCGAACTTGCGGTCGGCAGGTTGAATGCCGTGGTACCCTGGCTGCTGGAATAGAGGTTGAACTCCAGCACTTCGCCGCCGCCGACGGTATTGCCGCCGACGCCGATCGCCGAGCTCGATGCCTGGACGGTGCTGGCCGATTGATTGAACAGCTCGCCTTCGACCCACTGGCCCGGCGCCGGAAGCTCGGGAGTCGGTGCGACGCCCGTGGACGGGTCCGGATCATAGTCGATCGTCCGCAGGTTGTTCGCGCCGTCGCCGCTTGCCGGCTCCTTCACCGAGGTGAACTGCGCCGAAAGGTTGGTCGCCAACTGGATGTTGGTCACCGCCGGGCTCGCTTCGACGAAGGCCGCGGTGGCAAGCGTACTCGTCTCGACGATGGTGAAGCCCGAAATCGCGCTGGCAAGATCCACCGTGTAGGTTCCGGGTGTCTGGCCGCCCGCGCTGGTCTTCCAGAACGTGATGGTCCCGGTGTTGGTCGTGTTGGTCGTTGCGCTCGTGGCGTAGGTGAAGCTGAAGCTGAAGATCGCCTTGTCGGCATCTTCGCTCACCTGCGTCAGGGGAACGTTGGTCGCGACCGTCGTGGTGTTGACCTTCGCGTTGAACACGACGCCCTTGAACACGTCGTTCGTCGCCTTCACGCCATCCGCACCAAGATCATAAGCGAACGTCCCCGTGTGGGCGAAGTCGCCGTTGTTCGCGATGTTGATGTTCGACGCAGCAGTCAGCACCGGACCGGAGTCCTGGAAGATGATGCGATTGCCGATGTCCGTCGGCGCGCTGTGCTTGTCGCCGTCGCTGTCGGTCACTTCGACCACGGCTTTGAGCGCGCCGTCCAGGATCGACACCGCGTCGTCCGGGTTCAGCCCGTCAAGGTTGTGCTGGATCGACAGATACTGGGCCATGCTGATCTTGCCGGCCTGGTCGATCGCGATCGCAAAGGCCGCCGGCCCGCCTGCCGCGGTCAGCGCGGTCGCGCCCACACGGCCGACAACCAGCCCGTTCTCAACGAACAGCCAGATGTTGACGCCTTCCGTGGTATCGAGACCGGAGTCGGCGCCACCGGTCGGATTGGACGTGGTCAGGCTGAACACGGTCGAAACCGGCGCATCGGCGCCCGCAAGAACGCCCGAAGCGCTGACGATGGCAGTGTTGTTGAATGCGAACTGGAATGCGCCGGTGCCGGCCACGTCCAGATCATTGCCCTGGTTCGTGACCCCGTTGAATTCCGCCCGCGGGCCGGAAACGTCGTTCGAGTCCAGCTGATTGCCGGCGGATTCATCGATGCTGACATTCTGACCCGTCTCGGCAATGGCCGCGATCGGCACGTCATTTTCGATCAGCAGCGTCGCGCCGGCATCGATGATGACCTTGTCGCCGTCGGTGTCGGTGGCAACGAACGCCCCCGCCAGGCTGAGGCTGTCGGTGTCCGCGTCGCCCGCACCCGTCAGCGGGTTGTTGTCGATGTTGTCGAGAAGCGTGAACGTGAAGTTCGCGTCGCCCGCATTGTCGGTGATCGTGAACACCACCTTGGTCGCATCGGTCGCAAGCACGCCGCGGAGTTCCGCGCCGACCACGTCCCACACGATGTTGGTGCCGTTCTGCGTCAGGCCCGTGTTGGTGCCTTCGATCGATCCCGTCTGACCCGCCGGAAGCAGGTTCAGCGCGATCGTCACCGGCGCGTCCGCACCCGGCGCAACCAGCGTCGCCAGGCTCGCGCCCAGGATCTGGATGGTCGTCGGCTTGGCGCCTTCGCCCGTCGCATTGCCAACCGCGCCCGCAGTGTTCAGGCCGTCCTCATAGACGGTGCCCACCGCATAGCTCGCGCCATTGTTGATCGGCACGTCATTCTCGATCAGCAGCGTCGCGCCGGCATCGATGATGACCTTGTCGCCGTCGGTGTCGGTGGCAACGAACGCCCCCGCCAGGCTGAGGCTGTCGGTGTCCGCGTCGCCCGCACCCGTCAGCGGGTTGTTGTCGATGTTGTCGAGAAGCGTGAACGTGAAGTTCGCGTCGCCCGCATTGTCGGTGATCGTGAACACCACCTTGGTCGCATCGGTCGCAAGCACGCCGCGGAGTTCCGCGCCGACCACGTCCCACACGATGTTGGTGCCGTTCTGCGTCAGGCCCGTGTTGGTGCCTTCGATCGATCCCGTCTGACCCGCCGGAAGCAGGTTCAGCGCGATCGTCACCGGCGCGTCCGCACCCGGCGCAACCAGCGTCGCCAGGCTCGCGCCCAGGATCTGGATGGTCGTCGGCTTGGCGCCTTCGCCCGTCTCATTGCCAACCGCGCCCGCAGTGTTCAGGCCGTCCTCATAGACGGTGCCCACCGCATAGCTCGCGCCATTGTTGATCGGCACGTCATTCTCGATCAGCAGCGTCGCGCCGGCATCGATGATGACCTTGTCGCCGTCGGTGTCGGTGGCAACGAACGCCCCCGCCAGGCTGAGGCTGTCGGTGTCCGCGTCGCCCGCGCCCGTCAGCGGGTTGTTGTCGATGTTGTCGAGAAGCGTGAACGTGAAGTTCGCGTCGCCCGCATTGTCGGCGATCGTGAACACCACCTTGGTCGCATCGGTCGCAAGCACGCCGCGGAGTTCCGCGCCGACCACGTCCCACACGATGTTGGTGCCGTTCTGCGTCAGGCCCGTGTTGGTGCCTTCGATCGATCCCGTCTGACCCGCCGGAAGCAGGTTCAGCGCGATCGTCACCGGCGCGTCCGCACCCGGCGCAACCAGCGTCGCCAGGCTCGCGCCCAGGATCTGGATGGTCGTCGGCTTGGCGCCTTCGCCCGTCGCATTGCCAACCGCGCCCGCAGTGTTCAGGCCGTCCTCATAGACGGTGCCCACCGCATAGCTCGCGCCATTGTTGATCGGCACGTCATTCTCGATCAGCAGCGTCGCGCCGGCATCGATGATGACCTTGTCGCCGTCGGTGTCGGTGGCAACGAACGCCCCCGCCAGGCTGAGGCTGTCGGTGTCCGCGTCGCCCGCACCCGTCAGCGGGTTGTTGTCGATGTTGTCGAGAAGCGTGAACGTGAAGTTCGCGTCGCCCGCATTGTCGGTGATCGTGAACACCACCTTGGTCGCATCGGTCGCAAGCACGCCGCGGAGTTCCGCGCCGACCACGTCCCACACGATGTTGGTGCCGTTCTGCGTCAGGCCCGTGTTGGTGCCTTCGATCGATCCCGTCTGACCCGCCGGAAGCAGGTTCAGCGCGATCGTCACCGGCGCGTCCGCACCCGGCGCAACCAGCGTCGCCAGGCTCGCGCCCAGGATCTGGATGGTCGTCGGCTTGGCGCCTTCGCCCGTCGCATTGCCAACCGCGCCCGCAGTGTTCAGGCCGTCCTCATAGACGGTGCCCACCGCATAGCTCGCGCCATTGTTGATCGGCACGTCATTCTCGATGTTGATGGTGGCGCCGCCGTCGATGACGATGGTGTCGCCGTCCGCATCGGTCGCGGTGAAGACGCTCGTCAGCTGCAGCGTGTCCGTGTCCGCATCGCCAGCGCCTGTCAGCGGATTGTTGTCGATATTGTCCAACAGGACGAAATCATACTTTTGGCCGACCGCATCGAAGGTCAGCGTAAACACCACCTTGGTGGCATCGCCATTGACCAGGCCGCGGACCTGCGTCTCGCTGACGTAGTCCCACAGGATCGGAATGCCGAGCTGGGTCAGACCGGTGTTGGTGCCCTCTATGCCGGCATTCAGGCCGATGGTGATCGGCGTGTCGGCACCCGCGTCGACGAGGCCCTTGAGCTGCGCAACAGTCAAGGAGACGGTGGCGGTCTTCGCACCTTCCCCGCCCGCATTCCCGACCGCGCCCGCAGTGTTGAGCGCATCTTCATGCACGGTGGCGGAAAGCGTCGTGCCATTATTCTCCGGCGTGTCGTCATCCACCGTGATGACCAGGTTCTTCGGCGCCGACTGATCGGCCGGGACGTCCGAATCCTGCACGTAGAAGCTGACATTGATCTGGGAGACCAGGTTGCCGAGAAGGATTTCGCCCTCGGTGTCGCCATCTTCCGCATGATCGATCGCCGCAAGCTGCGTGACCGTATAGTCGCCGCTTTCGTTCACCAGCGTCACCTTGATGACCGCGGTCCCGCCCTGCGAAATGATCAGCCACTGTTGTCCGACCGGGGCGGCCGGATCGAAGGCGTAGGTGAAGCCGGACGGCAACGTCTGGGTCGCCGACAGGAAGACGTCGAGATCGCCATCGCCCCCCGTGCCGCTGAGCGTGCCCGTGGTATTCTGGGTGTCGGGCGTGCGGTCGCCAGGCCCGTCGGCGTTGCCGCCGAGCGTATCGTCGTCGAGCCAGACTTCGTCGGGCTGCGTCGCGATCGGCGTGCGATTGTTGTTGGTCAGGTTGATGGTCAGCGTCGTCGTCGACGTATCCCCATCCGCGTCGCGGATGGTGTAGACGAACGTATCCGTGGCGCCCGCCGCCGGCACCAGCCCATCCGTGCTGACATAGGTATAGCTGCCGTCCGCATTCAGCGTCAGCTTGCCGAAGTCACCGTTGATCTGCACGCCGACATTGCCCGTCACCACCGTATTGACGTTGGTGCCCTTGGCGACGCCGATGATCGTGCCGGGACCATCCGTCCCGAAATCGTCGTCGGCGCGAACGCCATTTGCCGGGACGACCAGAGTCTGGCCCTCGACAACCGTGCCCGTGTCGGGGTCGGCCGTCGGACCATCGTCCTCAAAGCGGAAGACGTTCTGCGACAGGTCGATCTCCGCCTTGGCGGTGTCGCCGTCGGCATCCGTGACCGTCTTTTCGAGCTTCAGCGTACCGGTGGCGGCAAGCAGGAACTCGGGATCGTCATGCGCCGCAGCGCTGCTGCCCGCATCGTCGTGCCACATGTTGAGCGTCGCGCTTCGGGTCAGCGTCACATCGCCCGCGCCATCCACCGAAATGGTGAAGTAGGTGTTCCCCGGAAGGACTCCCGCGACATCCGCCGCGGTCGAACCGTAGATCACGCCGCCGATCTCATAGAGCACGATGGCCGCGCCCTTGCCGAGGCCGCCGGCAGGATCGGTGTCCGCCGGGTTGAGCGCGAACAAGCCCGTCGCCGACCCTTGGGCCAGCAGCAAGAACTTGTATCCAACCTTGCCCGCACCGTCCGTGCCGTAATCCGGCGATGCCGGCGGCGAGGGCGTGAATGCGCCCGCGAACGATTCGGTATCCGAATTGTCGCCGTCGTTGCCGACCCCGGCCAGCGGGCTTTCGTCAACGATCAGGACCGGCTTTTGGAAACCAGTCGTCAGGCCGACAGCCGGTCCATCATCCTGGATTATGAAGCGACCGCTGAGGTTCAGCCCCTGCGAATCCTTGTCGCCGTCGCCGTCGGTGATAGTCTGGACGAGCGTCAGCGTCCCGCCATTCGGAACCAGCGATTGCGCATCGTCGTGGTTGGCCGAATCCGGGTGCCAGATGTTGATCAGTTGCGTGAACGTGACCTTGCCATCGCCGTTGACCGAGATGCGGAAATATTCCGTCGTGCCGATGCGACCCTCAATGGTCGTGCCGTCCGTATAGAGCAGGATCTCCGCGCCCTTCCCGAGACCCCCGCGGGGTCGACATCGAGGGGATTGAGCGCGAACAGGCCCGAACCGATTCCTTCGGCGCTCAGGATCAGCGCATAATCATCGCCGCCGTTACCGTCCGCGCCGAAGATCGTCGTGAACGCAGGCGAGAAGTCGACCTGAAGGCTCGCGACGCCGTTGGGCAGGACGCCCCCGGTGCTGTCCGTGCTCGCGTCGCTTTCGTCGAGCGTGATCGTCGGATTGGCCTGCGAAAGCTCGGTGTTCGGGACATCGTCGCGAACGTTGACGGTGATCGTGCCCTGGCTCTTCGCGCCGGTGGAGTCGGTCGCTTCATAGGTGAAGACGACGACGCCCGGCTCGACATTGATGCCGTCATTGGCATCGGGCTGGCTGTCGAACGGCGCAGTCAGCGTGAAGCTGTAGGTGCCGTCAGGATTGAGCGTGAGCGTGCCATAAGGCGACGTGCCGCCCCCGACCAGGGCGAAGGTGTACGGGCCGACGCCGCCGGTGACGAGCCCCGCAAGGCTTCCGCCCTGAGTCTCATTCGGGCTGCCGGGGTTGCTGCCAACCGAATTGAGCGCCGCTTCGTCGACGAGGATCGTGACATTGGGGGTGTTCGACGGTGCGCCGAGATCGACGTGGATGTCGCAATAAACGGAATCGTTGTCGAAGTCGGTGAACTTGATCGGCACCGAGAAGGCAACATCCGTCTGGATGGTCGACGTGATGTCGATGAAGCCGAGCTTGAACGTTCCCGTGCCTGTCGTCGCTTCGATCTGCACCGCGTTGAACGGCGTCGCCGAAACGATCTCATAGTCGTAATTGTTGGGCAGGCCGGTGACCTGCCAGCCGGTCACGACGCTGGTCACGGTGATGCCGAGCCCGGCATAGCTAGCCGGACTGACCAGCACGCCCGCATCATTGTAGATGTTGAGCGTGGTTCCCGTCAGGAAGGTGTCATTGCCGTCGCCGAAGAAAACGTCGTCCCCGTCCGCCGGGTCGCCCGGAACGCTGCCCGCCGCCTCATTGACGTCGACCGCGCGGATGATGAAGTTGGCCCGCTGCCCGCCGGCTAAGCCGGAGACATCCTGGCGGAAGGCATTGGCGGTGTAATATTCGCCGAAGTTCAGGACCTCACTTCCGCCCGACCCGCTCTGGAACACGTTCTGCACCAGGTCGATGCGCAGGACTTCGCCGTTCTTGAAGCTGTTTCCGTCGGAAATGCCAATCTCGGTCGCATTCGTATTGACGCTTTCACCGGCCGCCGTGGTGAGGATCAGGTCGAACGGCGAATCCGGGACGTTGATGCCCTTGGCATCGACGTTGCCGCCGCCGACGCTCGACAGATTGGTGATGCTGAGCGTCGTCGTCGAACTGATGTCCTCGATCTGCTCATACAAATAGGTACCGTTCGGATTGAGCGTGATGCGGAAGACCACGTCCCCGGCAGCATTGGTTTCGCGCGCTTCGAGCACGTTGCCATTGACGAAGTAGAACAACAGGTTGCCGTCGGAGCTCAGCTGCTTGCCGGCGGAATCGAGCACCGGATCGCCATTGCTGACGTCGAAGCTCGCGACCCCGGGTTCATCCGCACCGACGGGGGGCAGGTTGAGGCTGCCCGAGTCGCTGGCACCAGCCGCGTTGGTTACCTCAACATCGTCGGGGCAGATCTCGCCGAACGACTTGGGCATGTCGTCATCGACATCGATCACGAACAGGTTCGCAGGCAGGCTTGCAGTATCGCCGTCGGCATCGACCGCCAGGATGACGGAGCTGAAATCGATCAGCAGATTGTCTTCGGTATCCGCCCCGTCCACCCGATTATGGTCGAGCTGGTCGGCGAGGTCGAATTTCCAGGTACCGTTCTGATTGGCCGTGAGCGTGAAGACGACACGGTCCTGTCCTGCCTGGAACCCGGCGGTCGCACCGCTTTCGACATAGCCAGTAAGGACGCCAGTATCGACGTTGACGTTGTAGGCCAGCGCCGCGCCCTTCGAGGTCAGGCCTTGCGAAACGAGGCCCGAGACATTGGTCGACAAAAGGATCTTGATTGGCTGGTCGGCCCCGCCGTCGAACAGCGTGTTGAGGTTCGTGCCGTTGCCGCCGGTCGTCGTGCCGTCGCCGTCGCCGTCGAGATTGCCCGGATCGTCGTCGCCCGGCGCCAGGTCGTCATTGCCGGTCGGGAGGTTGTCCTCGTCCACCAGCCCCTTGATCTGCCTCGGCTCGGGAGCGGCGACCGGCAGGTCGTCGTCGACGTCGACGACGAACTTGTTGGCGCCAAGGCCGGCACGGTCGCCATCGGAATCTTCCGCGACGATGACGCCGGAGAAGTCGATCAGGATGTTATCTTCGGTGTTCTTGCCGGCGACCGGGTCATGGTCGAGCTGGTCCTTGAGAAGGAACGTCCAGCTGCCGTCGGGATTGACGGTGAGCGTGAAGACTTCGGTCTCCCCGCCGTCGATCGACCCGTTGCCGTTGAGGTCGGCGACCGCCGTCAGCACGCCCGTCGCGACGTTTACCGTGTACAGCAGCGCTTTGCCGTTCGAGGTCAGGCCCTGCGCGGTCAGACTCGACGTGCTGCCGGTGAAGAGGATCTTCAGCGGCAGGTCGGCGCCTGGATTGAACAAGGCGGTCAGGCTGCCGGCGAGACCGCTCGCGGTCGTCGTGCCCGGATCGTCGCCCGTGGCCGAATCATTGTTGCCATCGGGAACCAGCGCATCTTCATCGACCCGGCCCGTGACCGCCGGTGCGTTCGCGATCGGCAGCGGCACGTCATCGTCGAAGGTGATGGTCAGCGTGTTGTTGACGGCATCATTGTTGCTGTCGACCGCGGTGAAGGTGAGCACCGCCGTCGCGTTGTTTTCGGTATCCGCGGCCTGGTCGAGGTGCAGGACATTGCGCACCAGCGTGACCGTGAACTGGTCGCTGCTTGCATCCGGAGTCACGTCGATATCGACCGTGAACAGCACGAGGCCATTGCGCGCGCCGCCTTCGATCGTCGCGGTAAGGACGCCGTTTACGGCGTTCCAGCTGTACCGGACGGTTTCCTGGCCGACCGTTGCGGTCTGATTGTTCATCGCCGCAAGATTGAAGCTGCCCGGAACGTCGGTGGAAAAGTTGGCCGACAGGGTGCCGCGGAACGTCGCTTGATTGTTGTCGCCGTCGTTGTTGGGAACGACATCGTCGCCGTCGCCATCGTCCTGGTCGCCGCCGACCAGCCCGTCGTCATCGACGATCGCCGTGGCCGCGGCCGGTACCGGGATCGGATCCGCAGGAACCGTGATGGTCAAGGTCGCCGTCGTCTCATCCCCGTCGCCGTCGAAAATGCGATAGGTGAAGACGTCGGTGCCGCCCTGCCGGCTGTTCTCGAAGCGCGTATAAACATAGCCGCCGTTCTGATTGATCAGCAGGCTGCCGAATTGGCCGTTGATCGTGACGCCACCGGTGGGCACGGCGGTGAAGGCGCCGCTCGTCCCCGCCAGGATACCATTGACGCCGTCTGTGGCGGTCGCCGGCGAACCGAGGCCGTCGGCACCGGGCGAGTCTGCGCTGCCGGGCGCACTGGTGGTGCCGACCGCGGTAACGACGTTGCCGTCGGTGCTCTTTTGCCCAGCCGCGAGCGCGTCCGTGTCGTTGCGCGCGATCGGCGTATCGTCGTCGACGTTGACGTTCAGCGTCCCGATTGCGGTGTCGCCATCGTCGTCGGTGACGCTGTAGCTGATCGGAAGGGTCAAATTGTTTTCGTCACTGCCCGCGGCGTGCGCAATCGCGCCGAGCTGGGTGACCGTGTAGGCACCGGTCGCCGAATTGACGGTGATCGACAAGACGGCATTGGGATTGCCGTTCTGGAACACGAGAATGGAGCCATTCGGGCCGGCCGAGTAGCTGAAGCCCGTCGGCGCACCGGCCGTCAGTAGGGCCCATTGAAGCGACCCGTCGCCGTCCGATCCGGGCAGGAAGCCGCTGTCCGTCGATCCGAACGGGTCGTCGCCAACGCCGCCTGGATTGCCGCCGCTTTGCTCATCGTCATCGACCTCGGCGGAGGTGACGCCGGCCTCCGGCTCCTCGTCGATGTCCTGGCCGATCTCTTCGAAATCGGGCTGCGGGAAGAAAAGCTCGGTCGGGGGAATCAGGTCGCCGAGCGGAACGCCGGGATCGAGGGGCGGGACGGGATTGGCGAAGTTGCCGCCGGAGCTCTGGAGCGAACCGGCCGCCGGAGCCGGCGGCTCGGAATTGATGAGCAGCGCCGCCACGTTCGACGCAGGAACCTGCGTGTCGCCGATAACCAGCTGTGGCACGAACACCGCGCCGCCCGGGATGACCATCGTCGAGCCATCGGGAAGCGTGACGACCAGGTCGCGGCCCTGGACGCGAATGTCCGAAAGCTCGACCCCGGCGGGGAGGTTGACGACGCCGTCAAGCGCCGCAGTCTGCGTCTGGCCGATCTGGATGGTCAGCGTGCTTGCCGATGTGGAGCCGTCGCGGTCGGCCAGCGTGTAGCCGAACACATCTTCGACGCCGTCCGGCGTGCCGCCATTGCGGGTATAGCTGAAATTGCCCTGGGCATCGATGCTGAGGACGCCATATTGACCGGGAACCTGCGCGCTTCCCGCGGATGTCGAGGCGGAACCGCCCGCGCCCTGGACGGAGACGACTGCGGCCGGACCGTTGCCTGCCGAGTCCGCACCAGTCGTGCCCGTGATCGTGCCTGCGCCGGAGATGGTGTTGCCGGTGGCCGGTCCGAAACTCCCGGGTGCCAGGGCATCGACATCAGGCCGCGCAACGGGGCTTGCGCCCGTGCCGGTGGTGTCCGTCGCAGTCGGCGAGCTGGTGTCTTGATAGTCCATAACCGTCCCCGTTTCATCGCGGCGCATGGCCGTTCCAAATGAACTGCGCGCAAGCGAACCAACTTCCATCGGCCTTAAGCCAATGGTTAAGGAAGCGGCGTTGCCCCACGCACTCACAGGAAAAAGATCACCAACGGGACAGAAACGCAAGGACGATGATTCCCCATACGCCTTGCGCTAGGTTATGACAGACGGATTACATAACTATAACTAAGTTAACGACCAAGTAGATCAGCAGCATTTTGCAAGATCAAATCTTAAGGTTCGGGCGCAAACAGATTCGCGCAGAACAGGAACATGCGATTTATATCTCTGCAGAAACCTTGAGTTACTTCCGCATTACTCTTGTTATCAATTCGTTAAATTCAATAGAGATCATCAACAAATTGCTAACAGCGATGTAACACCCTTCATATTGCGGCAGGGTCGGGACTCTCGTTTCGCTTTGTCCACGCAGGAAATTTTTGCGTCGCGCGTCCCGAATCGAGACTGGCAAGCTTCAAACCGCGTAGCTTTCGTTCAATCCAGCACGCGACTCGGGCGGTGCGACTCGCGAGTCCATCGATCGCGAAGCACGTCCCGCGAAGCTGCTGCATTGTGGGCAAAAACGGAGGGTCCGATGCGCTGCTTTTGGGACGAACGTCAGCGACTGCACGATCCGCTGCAGGAATTCTTCAACGGCGCTCTCCACCCGGCCGCAGATCAGGCGAAGCGCGTGGATGCGATCCTTGCGGCGATCGGCCGGACGGACGCGCCGGCGGACGCCGGTCTGGATCCGATCGCCCGGACCCATGATGGCGGCTATCTCCAATTCTTGCGCAGCGCGAACGATCGCTGGCAGGCGGCGGGCCGGGACGGCGATGCGTTCCCCTACACCTTTCCCGTCGTCCGGCGCCGCGCGCTCAAGCTCGACCGCATCGACGCGCTGCTCGGCCGCTATAGCTTCGACACCGCGACGCCAATTGGCCCCGAAACCTGGACCGCCGCTTATTGGAGCGCGCAAGGGGCGCTGTCCGCGCTCGTGGCGGTGACGGGCGGTGAGCGCGCTGCGTTCGCCCTGTGCCGGCCGCCCGGCCACCACGCCGGCGCCGATTATTGCGGCGGCTATTCCTACCTCAACAGCGCCGTGATCTGCGCCGACGCGGCGATCGCGGCGGGCAAACGCAGCGTCACGATCCTCGATGTCGACTATCATCACGGCAACGGGACGCAGGACATGATGGCGGGGCGCGACGAGATCGCATTCGTCTCGATCCACGCCGACCCGGCGACAGATTACCCCTTCTACTGGGGCCACGCCGACGAAAGCCGCGGCAACATCCTCAACCTGCCGCTGCCCCGCGGGACCGACTGGACGGCCTACCAACCGGCGCTGATCCAGGCGATCGACTGGATCGAGCAGCGGGCGCCTGAATTGCTGATCGTCTCCTACGGCGCCGACACGCACGAAACCGACCCGATCAGCCACTTCAAGCTCAAGACCGGCGACTATGGGTCGATGGCGCGGCGGATCGCATCGCTTGGCGTACCGACGGTCATCCTGATGGAAGGGGGCTATGCGATCGATGCCCTGGGTGCCAACGTGGCCGAATTTCTTGGGGGGTTTTGATGAAGCACGCATGGTTGGGACTGGCTGCCGCTGGCTTGCTTGCCGCACCGGCGCAGGCCGCGGACCGCGCAGCGATCCTGGCCGAATATCAGGCGCTGCTGGCCATCCCCAACGTCGCCACCGACGTTGCCGACATCCGCCGCAACGCCGACCATATCATGGCGATGATGGCCAGGCGCGGCCTCGCCCCACGATTGCTCGAGGGTGCCGACAACAAGGTCCCGCCGGCGATCTACGGCGAGTGGCGGGTTCCCGGGGCGAAGCGCACGCTCGTGCTTTACGCCCACTATGACGGCCAGCCGGTCACGCCGGAAGATTGGACGTCGACGCAGCCGTTCACGCCGAAGCTTTATTCCGACCGTCCCGACCGCGGCGGCAAGCCGATCGCTTTCCCCGCCGCGGGCCAAAAGGTGGATGACGATTGGCGGGTCTATGGCCGCTCGGCGTCCGACGACAAGCTTGGCGTAATGGCCATCCTGGCCGCCGTCGACCAGCTCAAGGCGAAGGGCGAACAGCCCGGCTTCAACCTCAAGATCTTCTTCGAGGGCGAAGAGGAAATGGGCTCGCCCAACCTCGCCGCCCTGCTCGCCAGGCATCGCGACACGCTGAAGTCGGACGGCTGGGTGATCATCGACGGACCCGCCCATCCGAGCGGCGCGCCGCAGGTTTCGCTCGGCGTTCGCGGCGACGTCAATGTCGACATTGTCGTCCACGGCCCGGTGCGGCCGCTGCACAGCGGGCATTACGGCAATTGGGTGCCCAACCCGGCGATGGTCCTGTCGCAGCTCCTCGCCTCGATGAAGGACGCAAGTGGGCGAGTGACCGTGCCCGGATGGTATGACGATGTCGTGCCGCTGACCGAGGCCGAGCGCGCCGCGATCCGCGCCGTCCCCGCCGCCGATGCGCAGCTCAAGGCCGAGCTCGGCCTCGGCTGGACCGAGGGCAACGGCACCGCCTTGCTCGACGCGATCCAGCAGCCCTCGCTCAACATCAACGGCATCCGCGCCGCCGATGTCGGCGACAAGGCCCGCAACGTCATCCCGACCTCCGCCGCGGCCACGCTCGACCTGCGGCTGGTCAAGGGCAATGACGTCAAGCGCCAGGTCGACAAGCTGATCCGCCACATCCGCGCCCAGGGCTTCCACGTCCTCGACCGCGCGCCGACGCTGGACGAGCGCCGCGCCCACACCAGGATCGCCACCGTCACCGTCGGCGCGGGCTACAATGCCGAGCGCACCCCGCTCGACGATCCGTTGGCGCAAAGCGTCGTCGCAGCAGCGCGGCCACACCGCGCCGTCGTCCTGCCCTCGCTCGGCGGCTCGTTGCCGCTCTACATCTTCCGCGAGACGTTGGGCGCGCCGACGGTCTCCCTGACGCTGGCCAACCATGACAACAACCAGCATGCCGAGGACGAGAATCTGCGGCTCGGCAATCTCTACCGGGCGATCGACGTTACCGCCGACGTTCTTCGGATGCGCTAAAGCTTCTCGGTCAGTTCCGGCACGATCTTGAACAGGTCGCCGACCAGGCCGATGTCGGCGACTTGGAAGATCGGGGCTTCCTCGTCCTTGTTGATGGCGACGATGACCTTGGAATCCTTCATTCCCGCAAGATGCTGGATTGCGCCCGAGATGCCGACCGCGACATAGACTTCCGGGGCGACGATCTTGCCCGTCTGGCCGACCTGGTAGTCGTTGGGCGCATAGCCTGCGTCGACCGCCGCGCGGCTGGCGCCGACCGCGGCGCCGAGCTTGTCGGCGAGCGGGTCGATAAGCGCATGGAATTGCTCTGCGCTGCCGAGCGCGCGGCCGCCCGAGACGACGATCTTGGCGCTGGTCAGTTCGGGGCGGCCGGACTTGGCGGCTTCCATGCCGACGAAGCTCGACTGGCCACTGTCGGCCGCGCCGCCGACCTGCTCGACCGTTCCCGAACCGCCCTCGCGCGCCGCCTTGTCGAAAGCGGTGCCGCGCACGGTGATGACCTTCTTGGCATCCGACGACTGGACGGTGGCGATGGCATTGCCGGCGTAGATCGGGCGGGTGTAGGTATCTTCGCTTTCGACCGAGAGGATGTCGGTGATCTGCATCACGTCGAGCAAGGCGGCGACGCGCGGCGCGATGTTCTTGCCGGTGGTGGTCGCGGGGACGACGAAGGCGTCATGATCGGCCATCAGCCTGGCAGCGAGCGGCGCGACATTTTCGGCCAGCGCATGTTCGAGGCTGGAATCGTCAGCGACATGGACCTTGCCCACGCCGGCGATCTTGGCGGCCGCGTCGCCGACCGCGCCAACGTTCGCGCCCGCGACCAGCAGATGGACTTCGCCAAGCTGTGCGGCGGCGGTCACCGCGGCGAGCGTGGCATCCTTGATCTGCCCGCCTTCATGTTCGACCAGGACCAGCGTCTTCACTTGGCAACTCCCATCGATTTCAGCTTGTCGACCAACTCGTCGACCGAGCCCACCTTGATCCCCGCCTGGCGCTTGGCGGGTTCGACGACCTTCAGCGTCTTCAGCCGGGGCGCGGTGTCGACGCCGTAATCGGCGGGCGACTTGGTCGCGAGCGGCTTGGACTTGGCCTTCATAATGTTGGGCAGCGAGGCGTAACGCGGTTCGTTCAAGCGCAGGTCGGTGGTGACCACCGCGGGCAGCTTGAGCTGCACCGTCTCGAGCCCGCCATCGACTTCGCGGGTGACGTTGACCTGGCCCTCGCCCGGTTCGACCTTCGACGCGAACGTGCCTTGCGGCCAGCCGAGCAGGGCGCCGAGCATCTGTCCGGTGGCGTTATTGTCGTCGTCGATCGCCTGCTTGCCGAGCACGACCATCTGCGGCTGCTCCTCCTCGACGACCTTGGCGAGGATCTTGGCGACGGCGAGCGGCTCGACCTCGTCATCGGTCTGGATGAGGATCGCGCGGTCGGCGCCCATGGCGAGCGCGGTGCGCAGCGTCTCCTGCGCCTTGGCCGGGCCGATCGACACCGCGACGATCTCGGTCGCGACGCCCTTTTCCTTGAGGCGGATGGCTTCTTCGACCGCGATCTCGTCGAACGGGTTCATGCTCATCTTGACGTTGGCGAGATCGACCCCCGAGCCGTCCATCTTGACCCGCGGCTTAACGTTATAATCGATCACCCGTTTGACGGCGACGAGTAGCTTCATTCCTTCACTCCCTGCCCGGTCCTTCGAGACGGGCCTTCGACTTCGCTCAGTCCCTCCTCAGGACCAACGGATTCCCAAATGCCCGCTTGTGCTGAGGAGCCGGTGAGCGCAGTCGAACCGGCGTCTCGAAGCACACATCACGCCATTTCCACCTGCTTCACTTCGGCAACGATCTTCCGAGCCGCATCGCCCAGATCGTCGGCAGAGATGATCGGAAGGCCGCTGTTCGCGAGGATCGCCTTGCCCTCGGCGACATTGGTGCCTTCGAGGCGAACGACGAGCGGGTCGTTGAGCGACACTTCGCGCGCCGCGGCGACGATGCCTTCGGCGATGATGTCGCACTTCATGATGCCGCCGAAGATGTTGACGAGGATGCCCTTCACCGACGCGTCCGACAGGATGATCTTGAATGCCGCGGTGACCTTTTCCTTCGACGCGCCGCCGCCGACATCGAGGAAGTTGGCGGGCTCTCCGCCTTCCAGCTTGATGATGTCCATCGTCGCCATGGCGAGGCCGGCGCCGTTGACCATGCAGCCGATGTTGCCGTCGAGCTTGATGTAGGCGAGGTCGTGCTTCGACGCCTCGATCTCCATCGGCTCTTCCTCGGTCAGGTCGCGTAGCTGCTCGGTCTCGGGATGCCGAAAGGCGGCGTTGCTGTCGAAGCCGATCTTGGCGTCGAGCACCATCAATTGCTGCTGGTCGGTGATCGCCAGCGGGTTGATTTCGATCTGCGAGGCATCGGTGCCGACGAAGGCGTCGTACAGCTTGGCGAGGACCCGCGTCGCCTGCTTGGCGAGGTCGCCGGTGAGGCCGAGCGCAGCAGCGACGGCGCGGCCGTGATGCGGCATCAGCCCGGTCGCGGGATCGATGGTGAAGGTCTCGATCTTGTCGGGCGTGTCGTGAGCGACCTTTTCAATATCCATGCCGCCTTCGGTCGAGGCGACGATCGCGATCCGGCCGGTTTCGCGGTCGACCAGGAGCGCGAGGTAGAATTCCTTGGCGATGTCGACGCCGTCGGTGATGTAAAGGCGCTGGACCTGCTTGCCGTCGGGGCCGGTCTGGATCGTGACCAGGGTCTTGCCCAACATCTCTTCGGCATGGGCGCGGACTTCATCAACCGAATGCGCAAGCCGGACGCCGCCCTTGGCGTCGGGGCCGAGTTCCTTGAACTTGCCCTTGCCGCGCCCGCCGGCATGGATCTGCGACTTCACCACCCACAAGGGCCCGGGCAGCTTGCCCGCCGCGGCGACCGCTTCGTCGACGCTCATCGCCGCATGGCCGGCCGGGACCGGGACGCCGTACTTCGCGAGCAGCTCTTTGGCTTGATATTCGTGGATGTTCATTGCGCGGCCCTAAAGCAGATTGCGCTGCCCGTGCAAAGCCGGGCGGAAGCGCGGAAGGTCACTCGAAAGTCGCAGTCATGCGGCTTTTTCAAGCGGAAGGTCGCACGAAGGTCGCACTCATCACGCGCGCGAGCAGACCGCACCCTGGGCCGTGGGGCGCTAACGGGCGGAAGAGTCGGACAGGCGCGGGGCATTGCGAAGAGCCTAGACTCAGGCTGGTCGTGTAGGACAGGAAATTGCCACGTGGCCGACGATTCCCGCCCCCTACGCAAGATCATCCATGTCGACATGGACGCCTTCTACGCGTCGGTCGAACAGCGCGACGACCCGGCGCTCCGCGGCAAGCCCGTGGCGGTCGGTGGCGGGCATCGCGGAGTGGTGACGGCGGCAAGCTACGAAGCGCGGCCGTTCGGCGTGCGATCGGCGATGCCGTCGGTCACCGCCAAGCGCAAATGCCCCGAGCTGATCTTCGTCAAGCCGCGTTTCGACGTCTATCGCGCGGTCAGCCAGCAGATCCGCGCCATCTTCCTCGACTATACCGAGCTGGTCGAGCCGCTCAGCCTCGACGAGGCCTATCTCGACGTCACCGAGGACCGCCGCGGCCTGGGCAGCGCGCGGGCGATCGCGCAGGACATCCGCCGGCGGATTCGCGAGGAGTGCCGGCTGACCGCTTCGGCCGGTGTCAGTTACTGCAAGTTCATCGCCAAGCTGGCGAGCGACCATCGCAAGCCCGACGGGCTGTGCGTGATCACGCCCGAGAAAGGGCCGGAGTTCGTCGCCTCGCTTCCGGTCGCGCGGTTCCACGGCGTGGGGCCGGTGACGGCGCGCAAGATGGAGCGGCTCGGCATCCTCACCGGCGCCGATCTGCAGGCGTGGACGCTGCCCCAGCTGCAGGCGCATTTCGGCAGTTCGGCCGATTGGTATTGGCGCATTGCCCACGGCATCGACGAGCGCGAAGTGAAGCCCGACCGGCCGTACAAATCGGTCAGCGCCGAGCGCACCTTCGACGAGGATCTGCGCGACCCGGAACGGCTGGCGGCCGAGGTCGAGCGCGTCGCGGGTTATGCCTGGACGCGGATCGAGCGCGCCGAAGTTACCGGACGAACGGTGACGCTGAAGGTCAAATATGCCGATTTCGAGCTGATCACGCGGTCGAAGAGCTTTGCCGTGCCGGTGCCCGACCAGGCCGCGTTCGTCGCCACCGGGCAGGCGTTATTGCAGGCGCTCTACCCATTGCCCAAGGGCATTCGCCTGCTCGGGCTTGGCCTGCACAATCTGGGCGATCCCGACGCGCCGGCGGCCCGCCAGCTCGGATTCGCAATTTGAGCGTTTATCTGCTATATAATTGTCACACGGGGCCGCGAGCGATTCAGCAGCGGCCTTAAGTTCAAGGGAAAGCCACGAAATCGGCTGCGAGCCACGACCATCGGTCGTTTTGGGGGGCGACACGGATGTGCCGGCTCTGCCGCTGAAACTGGAAAGGATCGCAATGGCTAGTAAGGCGCTCAGCTTCGACGTTGGTGATTATGTTGTGTACCCCAAGCATGGTGTGGGCCGCGTCGTCGAACTGCAAAGCACCGAAATCGCCGGGACCCGTCTCGAGCTTTATGTTCTTCGCTTCGAAAAGGAAAAGATGACCCTGCGCGTGCCCGTCGGCAAGGCGGACAGCGTCGGCATGCGCAAGCTGTCGTCGGACAAGACGATGAAGGACGCGCTCGAAACCCTGACCGGCAAGCCCAAGGTCAAGCGCACCATGTGGTCCCGCCGCGCCCAGGAATATGAAGCCAAGATCAATTCGGGCGACCTGACCAGCATCGCCGAAGTGACCCGCGACCTGTTCCGCCCCGACGATGCGCCCGAGCAGAGCTATTCGGAACGGCAGATCTTCGAAGCCGCAAGCTCGCGCCTGGCGCGCGAACTCGGCGCGATGGAGCAGACCGACGAGAAGGCCGCGCTGGCCAAGATCCTCGAGATTTTGAACAAGGCTGCGCTGATCCATCACAAGGTGAAGGAAGAGGCGTAAGCTTCGGCCTTACGATTGAGAAAAGCGAAGGGCGTGCCTTAACCGGCGCGCCCTTTTCTTTTGGGGCGCGGAAACGGAGCAATGTCAGCTTTGGGTGGAAAGCGGACATTAGGCTTTTGCCTCCCCCTCAAGCGGGAAAGTTCATCTTGCGAAGCAGCGCCGCGTAGCGGGGATCGATGCGCAACGGGTCCAGGTATGGGTCGGTCTTCAACCCCGCCAGCCCCCTATCCCGGATATCCCACGCACGATCCAATGCGTCGAATGCAGCGTCCTTGTCGCCCAGCTCCGCCAAGATGCGGCCGTATTGAAAGCTCGCCATGTCCCCGTCACGGCTGCGCATCTGCGCGAGTTTGGCAAAAGCAAGATCGCGCTCGCCGCTCCTGGCCGCAAGCAACGCCTCCCCAACAATGTTTCCTCCGAAAGCGAGAGCCGCTTCCCTAGTTCGCCCGAGCATCAGAAGCGCGTGCCCGAGCAAGTGCTTTAACTTGAACAGCTCGGGCGATTCTCGTCTCACCTGGAGTGAATAACTGACTACGTCCGCATAACGGCGTGCATCAAACAGGACGTCAGCGTGGGCCGAATGTGAGGCCGAGTTGAGAGGATCGAGCGCGCGTGCTTCGTCGACAAGCCGGAGGCCTTCCTTCGTCTCGCCGAGGACTGTGCTCCTAGTCCATCCGTAGTTGCGGATCACATCGGGATCGCCGCTGGCGAGCGAAAACGCGATCCTGTGTTCATGCATCGCTTCGCGTAGCCGCAAACTGAGCTGATACGCGTAGGCGAGCGCGGATCGCGCGATCGGCAAGTTCGGCGCGATCGAAAGCGCTTTTCTCGCATGTTGCACGGCCTCCCGAAGGTACTTCGCCCCGTCGGCGGGTGTAGTTCCAAAGCCGGCCAAATTGCTCGCGAAGAAGGACTTTAGTGCATAGGCGCGCGCGTAATTGGGATCGATCGCGATTGCTTTGTCGATCAGTTGCAGGCTGCGATGAAAGTCCGATTCGGTGAATTGATAGCTCAGCTCCCGTGCTTGGAACGCGAGCTGCTGGGCAGCAACGTTGGCGGTCTCTCCGGCTGCAAGCGCTCTTATGGCGCTTGCCCCCAGCGCCACTGCGAGAGCGCGGGCAACATTTTCGGCGATGTCCGTCTGAACCTTGATCACGTCGCCGGGTGTCCGATCGTAATTCTGCGACCATTTGGCGAGACCCGTACGGCCATCGATCAGCTCGGCCGTGACGCGGATGGTCGAGGGCGTCTGGCGCACGTTCCCCGTCAAGATGTTCGCGACGCCGAGCTTCTTCGCTGCAGTCGGTGCGTCATCCTCGCGAACTGCGGCGGACGATGTGCTGCCCGCAACCTTGAGGCCGCCAATCCGCATTAGCGTGTTCCTGATTTCTCCGGCCATGCCGTCGGCAAAATACGCTTGGCGCGGGTCGCCACTCAGGTTGGCGAACGGGAGCACGGCGATGCTGTCTGGTGCATCCGCCGCCTCGCGCTTCAGGAACGCCCATGCGCCGATCCCGACGATGGTCGCCCCGCCAGCCAGAACAGCGCGCCGGTCTATGCCCCGTTTCGGGAGCCTTCGGCGCCACTCGAAGTGAAGACGCGGTCGCAGTCATTTTCGCGACTGCGCGTAGCAGCTCATCCACTTGTGCAGGTCCGGCGGCCCGCCGCCGGTCCGATAGGTCAATCGTCTGAAATTGGCGAAAGCCCATGGGCGGCTTCACCGGCTCGATGAGCACCGGGATCAGCTTGCCCGCGTCTCGACCCTCCGCGGCTTCATCGCGCACCCAGGTGGACTTGATGGATCGCCCAGACCACATCACAACGACTGCATCCGCTTCCTCGACGGCTTTTTCGATCTCGCTTTGAAATTCAGCGCCTCCATGGATGTGGCGGTCCCACCACACTGAATGGCCCGCATTCTCGAGCGCTGAGACGATGCGCGTCGCGCGAGCGACGTCCTCGTGATCGTAGCTTAAGAACACGCTGGCCATGAGCAGCCCCTCTGGCTCTTGATCGTGCCTGCAAACAGTCAGGGGAGCAAGGTGACCACCGCCAAGCGCGCACTAGCGGGCCTTCAGCGTTGGGCTGGCACGAGTGATAATGTCCGCTATGGGTGGAAAGCGGACGCTAGGGGTTGCTTTTCGTAGATCGGAACCGCCTATCGTGTTGCACGGCATAGCCCAGTGGCCGGAACATCCCCAGCTCAAGGGCCGATCCTCTGCGCCGGTAATAGAACACCCATTGCTCACCGCGGCGCGGCGCCTCGTAGCGCGGCCATTCACCACAGAGAGGGACAATCTCCGCGTCCCCTTTGTCTCCGAACTGAATCTTGTTCGAGGGAATTGAACCCTCGACCGAGAGAAGCGCTGTGGCGGTACCCTGCCAAGGCCGGTCTGCGGCGGGCAGGCTCGATGCCTCTGGCGTGGTATATTCCGCATGTTCCACGACGCCAACAACCACAGCATCCCAACTGATATTCAGCATCGCGCTAGCGGGCGGGGGGGAATGATACAAGCGCTCGCCGGAGCGGCGCCAGCCACCGCCAAAGCGACAATCATCAAAGCTGACCTTGCACCCGTCACAGTGCGACTGTGGCACCGCATCCTTTCAGCATGGTGAATGTCTGCAATGGGTCGAAAGCGGACGCTAGCGGCCACTTTCTTTTTCCTCTTGAACCCTGCCGCAATACCGGTGTATTGTGTTGCTAATACAGTCTGGAGATCCGTCATGCGCAAGGTCCTCGCTATCGTCCTAATCGGCGCCGCCGCCGCCACCTCCGCTTGCGGGCGCGATCGTAGCGAAGAGGCGGGGCCGGTCGTGTCCCGCACCTTTCCCGTCGGCAATTTTTCCGAGATCGAGGTCGCGGGGCCGTTCGACGTCGACGTGAAGACCGGCGGGCAACCAAGCGTCAGCGCGCGCGGCAACCAGAATCTGATCGATAAGCTCGAGGTCGAGGTTCGGGGCGACACGCTCGTCGTCCGGCCGAAGAAAGGCCGCAACTGGTTCGGTGGTGGCAATTGGAACATCGGCGGCAAGGGCGCGCTGACGATCAGCGTGCCGATGATCCGCGCGGCGACGCTGGCGGGCGCGGGCGACATGAACATCAACGCCGTGCGCGGCGACGAGTTCGAAGGCCAGATCGCGGGCGCGGGCGACCTGCGCGTCGATTCGATCGAGGTCGGGCGCCTCAAGCTCGGCATTGCGGGATCGGGCGGGGTCAATGCGCGCGGCGGCAAGGCGCGGCGCGCCGAATATTCGATCGCCGGATCGGGCGACGTCGATGCCGGCGCACTGGCGACCGAGGATCTGGAAGTGTCGATCGCCGGATCAGGCGGAATCCGCGCCAACGCCAGCAAATCGGCCGACGTCAGCATCATGGGATCGGGCGACGTCGAAGTGACGGGCGGCGCCAAATGTTCGGTCAGCAAGGCCGGGTCGGGCAACGTCCGCTGTTCTTAAACCGGTCTTAACCATGGTGGCGCGAGAAGGCAGGCCATGCGCTTCTGCCTTCCCGCCCTCCTCATCGCCGCAGTGCTTGCGCCGCAAGCACAGGCCGCGACCCGCAACTTCGGCCTGTCCGGCTATGACCGGATCCGCGTCGAGGGGCCATTTCGAGTCCGCCTGGCGACGGGCGTCGCGCCATATGCGCGCGCGGTCGGCACGGCCGATGCGGTGGATCGCGTGGCGATCACCGTCGAGGGCCGCACCCTGGTCGTGCGATCGAGCAGCGCGTGGGGCGGCAGCGTCAGCGGGGGCAACTTCACCCCGGCGACGATCGAGCTTGGCACGCACGACCTGACGTCGGCCTGGCTCAACGGCGCGGGCACGCTCAAGATCGACAAGGTCAAGGGGTTGAGCTTCGACGCGTCGGTGCAGGGGTCGGGGGCGATGCAGATCGACCGCGCCGACGTCGATCAATTGAAGGTCGCGGTCAGCGGCACCGCGGCGGCGATCATCGCCGGCAAGGCGGCGCGCATGACGACCACGGTGCGCGGCATCTCGACGCTCGATTCGGCCAACCTCATCGTCAAGGACGCGACTGTTGGCGCGGAAGGCGCGGCGACGGTCAAGGCGCACGTCACCAACGCGGTCAAGATCGACGGCAGCGGGCCGGCGACAATCAGCCTGAGCGGCAATCCCGCCTGCACCGCCAAGCTTGCCGGATCGGCAAGCGTCAGCGGGTGCAAGGAAACACGCTAGTTCAGCGCGGCCGTCCGCTCGACGCCCGAGAGGAAATTCCACAGCGCGCCGGCAAGTTCCTCGCCCGCCGCGACGGCTTCGGCCTTGTCGGCTTCGGGCAGGCGGTCGAGCAGGTCGCGGCACACCGCACTATGCTCCACGTCGGCATGTTGGTGGACGCGGAAGAAGCGCAGCGTCTCCTCGTCCTTGATACCGTAGCGGTCGATCAGCCCTTCGATCTTGGCGCTCGCGACGCCGGGGAACTGGCTTTCATAGGCGTAGAGCGCGCCGAGGCCGGCGGCGTAGGACTGGCGCGAGAGCTTGCGGAAAGTGTCGATCAGCGCCTGCGTTTCCGGATTGAGATTCGCGGACTTCACCGACGCTTCGTCCGCGCCGATGCCGGCGGCGAACATCAGCCACAAAGAGGCGTGGTCCTGCTTTCCGGCCTCAATGCCTTCTTCCTCGGCAAGGTTTTCGGCGAGCATGCGGCGGCCGTCGCGGTCGGGGCAGGCGCTGTGCACCGCGCTGACCGCGCGCGGAAAGGCTTCGACATGATGGAAATATTGGCGCGAATAATCGGCCAGCGTGGCGATCGGCAGGCGGCCTTCGGTCCACGCCTGGTAGAAGGGATGGCTGAGCATGGCGCGGTCGGCCACCTTCGCGTCGATCGCGGTTGAAGTTGCCAGGGTCATGCGGGCCTCCAGTTGTTGATCATCCGCGTTGCCGATACCGGTGACGCTTGCGGCGGACAAGTGGAGTGCAGGCGGGTGAACGACAAGAGCAAATGGGACGTCCGCGACAATCCCGAGCGCAAGCGCTTCGAGATCGACCTTGGCGACGGCGCGGTGGCCATCGCCGAATACAATCTGATGGCGGGCAAGATCATGTTTTCGCACACGGAGGTGCCGGAAAGCCACGAAGGCCAGGGCGTCGGCACCGCGCTGATCGAGGCGGCGCTGGCGAGCGCGCGTGAGCGCGGTCTGGAAGTCATCCCGACCTGCCCCTTCTTCGCCGCTTACATGAAGAAGCATGCCGAGGTGCAGGACCTGCTGGTCCCGCATTACCGCAAGATCCTGGGGCTGCCCGACTAGACCAGGCCGAGCCCCGCGAGCTTGGCGTACATCCGCGGCGGCAGTTCGCCCGCGCCGCTGTCGTCATCTGCGATCACGCCGTCGATCTCATAATAGCGCCAGCCTTGATGGGCGCGCTTGGGGATCGGGGTGATCACCTCAAGATCGCCCGCGCAGACGATGTCAATGCGCCCATCCTTGCGCGGGTCAAAGCGCAGGATGCGCTGGCGCGCGACGAGCCGGTGCTTGACGATCCAGTAGAGGTCGCCGCCGATCAGTTCATCGGCGCGCTTGGGTCGGAAGCGCGTCGCGACCTTGAGCTCCCCACCTTCGGCGCGCTTGGCGATTCGGCGCTGCAGCGTCTCGACGCTGGCGCAGCTGAACGCGACCTTGGTCAGGTGGAGGGACGGCACGCGTTCAAAATGGCGGCCACGCCAAGGAATCGCAATGGTTTAGCGGCCCAGGCCAGCCAGCGTCGCAAGCCCGAGGAAGGCGAGGAAACCCATCGAATCGGTCACGGTGGTAAGGAACACGCTGCTCGCCACCGCGGGGTCGGCGCCGTAGCGGTCGAGCGTCAGCGGCACGAGCACGCCGGCGAACCCGGCGACGATGATGTTGACGAAGATCGCCGCGGCGATGACCAGGCCGAGCGTCTCGCTGCCAAGCACCGCCCATACGCCGAGGCCGAGCAGCACGGCGATGGTCGCCCCGTTGAGCACCGCGACGCTGACCTCGCGCCCCACCGCGCGCCAGCGGTTGGAGCCGGTGAGCTGGTTGGTGGCGAGCGCGCGTACCGTGACGGCGAGCGCCTGCGTGCCCGCATTGCCGCCGATCGCAGCGACGATCGGCATCAGCGCGGCAAGGATCGCCAGCCGCTCGATCGTCCCTTCGAAGCGCGAGATGACGAACGCCGCGATCATCGCCGTGCCGAGATTGGCGATGAGCCAGCGGACGCGGTCCTTATAGGCGGCGCGGATCGGCTCGTTGATGTCGCCCTCGTCGCCGACGCCGGACAGAAGCAGGACGTCCTCGCTCGCTTCCTCCTGAATGATGTGGACGATGTCGTCGACGGTGATCATGCCGACCAGCCGCCCCTGCCCGTCGACCACCGCAGCCGAGACCAAAGCATATTTCTGGAAGCGCAGCGCGACATCTTCCTGGTCCATGTCGACCGGGATCAGGGTCTGCTCCTCGACCATGATTTCGCTGACGGGGCGGTCGCGCTTGGTGCGCAGGATGGTCGACAGCTTGCAGGTGCCAACGGGATGGTGATCGGGGCTGACCACGAACACTTCCCAAAAATCATCGGGCAATTCGGCGGTCGAGCGAAGATAGTCGATGACTTTGCCGACGTTCCAATGCTGGGGCACCGCGCACACGTCGCGCTGCATCAGGCGGCCGGCGGATTCTTCCGGATAGCCAAGCGCCTCCTCGACCGCGGCGCGGTCGTCGGGCTCCATGCGTTCGAGCACCGCCTGCTGGTCGTCGGCGTCGAGATCCTCGATCAGCGCAACGGCGTCGTCGGTTTCAAGCTGGCCGGCGATGTCCGCGACCTGCTGCGGCTCCATTTCGTCGAGCAGGTCTTCGCGGACGAAATCGTTAAGCTCGGCATAGACGTCGGCGTCGACGAGGTTGGCGAGAGCAGCGACCAGGCCGTCGCGTTCGTCGGCGCGGGCAAGCTCGATCAAATCGGCGACGTCGGCGGGATGGAGCGGCTCGACCAGATCGCGCGCCGTCGCGACATCGCCCGCCGCGACGGCGTCAAGCACTCGAGCGACGAACTCGGGACGGAGCCGATCTTCATTGTCCATGTGAGTCGCGGGATCGCCGGGGGGTGCGGCGGCGATATGCTCGCTCTCGCTCATGACGCTCCCCTTGGACTTTAACGGTGTGCCGACCTCCTATGGGGCGGGCTGCTCTGGCGCAAGCGCGGCGGCATCCCTAAATCGCCGCCTCGACCTTTCTTTACATGGAGTGTTCCTCATGGCCGATGCCGACCGCTTGACCCTGTCCCTGTCCACCGGCGGCGATGTCGTCATCAAGCTGCGGCCCGATTTGGCCCCCGCCCACGTCCAGCGTATCACCGAGCTCGCCAGCAGCGGATTCTATGACGATGTGAAGTTCCACCGCGTCATCCCGGGCTTCATGGCCCAGGGCGGCGATCCGACCGGCACCGGCATGCACGGGTCCGACTTGCCCGATCTCAAGGCCGAATTCAGCCGCGAGCCGCACAAGCGCGGCATGGTGTCGATGGCCCGCAAGGGCGACCCCGACAGTGCCAACAGCCAATTCTTCATTTGCAACGCCGACGCCTTCTTCCTCGACGGACAATATACCGTGTGGGGCGAGGTCGAGAGCGGCATGGAGCATGTCGATGCGCTGCCCGCCGGCGAACCGCCGCGCGAACCCGGCAAGATCGTCAAGGCGACGGTGGGCTAGGTGCTGGCGGTCCTTCGATACGGGCCTTCGGCTTCGCTCAGTCCCTACTCAGGATGAGCGGGTTTGGGAGTGCACTCTCTTCCGCTCATCCTGAGTAGCCGCGACAAGCGGCGTATCGAAGGAGCATTAGCTCAGCCATGACCCCCGTCACCGTCATCACCGGCGCATCCGCCGGGCTGGGCGTCGAATTCGCGCGGCAGCTGGCGGGACGCGGGCAGAAGCTTGTCCTGGTGGCGCGGCGGGAGGATCGGATCGCGGCGCTGGCGGCGGAGCTGGGCAATGCCCGCGCCGTCGCCATCGACTTGTCCGAGCCGGACGCAGCCGCGCGGCTGATGGCCGACATCGAAGCCGCGGGCGAGCAAGTGGACACGCTGATCAACAATGCCGGCTTCGGCCTGTGGGGCCGGTTCGCGAGCCAGGATCCGCGGCGGCTGCGCGAGATGATCGACCTCAATATCGCGACATTGACCGACCTATGCCGCGCAGTCGCGCCGGGGATGATCGAACGGCGGCGCGGCGCGATCCTCAACGTCGCGTCGACCGCGGCATTCCAAGCCGGCCCGGGGATGGCGGTCTATTTCGCAACCAAGGCCTATGTCCTGAGCCTCAGCGAGGCTTTGCACGAGGAATTGCGGCCGCATGGAATCAAGGTCAGCTGCCTGTGCCCGGGACCGACGCGGACCGAGTTCGGCGACGTCGCAGGCTTCGGCAACCGGCTCGGCAAGGCGTTCGAGCGGATATCGATGACGGCCGACGACGTTGTCGCCAAGGGGATTGCAGCGCTTGAAGCGAACCGCGCCGTCGCCGTGACCGGCGTAACCAACAAGATCGGGGCGCAAGCGACGCGCTTCCTGCCGCGTTCGTGGCTGCGCCGGATCGCCGGCGCGATCAAAGACTAAGGAATCGGAGCTTTTATGCCAGATACCGACACCATCGACCGCGCCGATTCGCGCAAGGTCCAGATCGGCAGCTTGTCACCTGGGGACAGCGGTCGCGGCTTCGCCCGGCTGTCGGTCAAGCTGATGGAAGCGCTCGGCATCCGCGAAGGCGAAGTGATCGAGATCATCGGCAAAAGATCGACCCCGGCGATCGCGCTTCGCCCCTATGACCAGGACGAGGGCATCGACATCATCCGCGTCGACGGCCTGCAGCGCGCCAACGCCGGCGTCGGGTCGGGCGATTTCGTCGAGGTGCGCAAGGCGCAGTCCAAGCCGGCGACGCGGATCGTCTTTGCGCCCGCGCAGCCCAATATGCGGCTGGAAGGGTCGGCCGATGCGCTGAAGCGCAGCTTCCAGAACCGGCCGCTGACCGAAGGCGACACCGTCGCCACCACCGGACACCAGCGGGTCAATGCCGACATGCCCGATTCCATCCGGCAATTGCTCAACGCCCCGGCCTTCGCGCTTCAGGAAGTGCGCATGGTGGTGGCGCAGACCGTGCCCAAGGGCATCGTCCACATCGACGCCAAAACGGTCGTCGAGCTTCTTCCCGAATATACCGCCAAGGATGGCCAGCGCCGCGCCGACGTTACCTATGACGATTTGGGCGGCATGCGCGACACGATCGACGCGCTGCGCGAAATGGTCGAGCTTCCGCTGCGCCACCCCGAGCTGTTCCAGCGCCTGGGCGTCGACCCGCCCAAGGGCGTGCTGCTGCACGGCCCGCCCGGCACCGGCAAGACGCGGCTGGCACGGGCCGTCGCCAACGAGGCCGCGGCGCGCTTCTTTTCGATCAACGGGCCGGAGATCATGGGGTCGGCCTATGGCGAGAGCGAGCGCCGATTGCGCGAGATTTTCGAGGAGGCCGCCAAGTCCGCGCCGTCGATCATCTTCATCGACGAGATCGATTCGATCGCGCCCAAGCGCGACCAGGTCACCGGCGAGGCTGAAAAGCGGCTGGTCGCGCAGCTGCTGACGCTGATGGACGGGATCGAGCCGCGCCAGAACCTCGTCGTCATCGCCGCCACCAACCGGCCCGAGGCGATCGACGAAGCGCTTCGCCGGCCGGGCCGGTTCGACCGCGAGATCGTCATCGGCGTTCCCGACGAACCGGGGCGGCGCGAGATCCTGGGCATCCACACGCGCGGGATGCCGCTGTCGCCCGACATTGACCTCGATGGGCTGGCCAAGCGCACCTACGGCTTCGTCGGCGCCGACCTGGCCGCGCTGACGCGCGAGGCGGCGCTGGAGGCCGTGCGGCGGATCATGCCGCGCATCAATCTGGCCGAAGAAGCGATCCCGCCCGAGGTGCTCGATGCGCTGTCGGTCGAGCTCAAGGATTTCGACAATGCGCTAAAGCGCGTGCAGCCGTCGGCGATGCGCGAAGTGATGGTCGAGGCACCGCAGATCCGCTGGGACGATGTCGGCGGGCTTGATCAAGCGCGCGACCGGCTGCGCGAGGGCGTCGAGCTGCCGCTCAAGCATCCCGAGGCATTCCGGCGATTGGGCATTCGGCCGGCCAAGGGGTTCCTGCTTTATGGTCCGCCGGGCACGGGCAAGACGTTGCTGGCCAAAGCCGCGGCGCGCGAGGCCGAGGCCAATTTCATCGCCACCAAATCGTCCGACCTCCTCAGCAAATGGTACGGCGAGAGCGAGCAGCAGATCGCGCGCCTGTTCAACCGTGCGCGGCAGGTGGCGCCGACGATCATCTTCATCGACGAGCTCGACAGCCTGGTTCCGGCGCGCGGCGGGGCCTGGGCGAGCCGCAAGTGACCGAGCGCGTGGTCAACACCATCCTCGCCGAGATGGACGGGCTCGAGGAGATGCAGAACGTGGTCGTCATCGGCGCGACCAACCGGCCGACGCTGATTGACCCGGCGCTGCTTCGGCCGGGGCGGTTCGACGAATTGATCTATGTCGGCACGCCCGACACGGCGGGGCGGCGGCGGATCCTGGCGATCCACACCAAGGCAATGCCGCTGGGCAAGGACGTCGACCTTGAATCGCTGGCGCGGCGAACCGAGCGGTTCACCGGCGCCGACCTTGAGGACCTGGTGCGCCGCGCGGGCCTCACCGCGCTTCGCCGCGGGCTCGACACGGGCAGCGTCAGCCAGGCGGATTTCGAGGCCGCGTTGCTTGAAACGCGCGCGTCGGTAACGCCCGAAATGCTCGAGGAATATGAACGCATCCAGGCGACGCTGAAGAGCGAAGCGACGCGGCCGCTGGGCGGGATCGGCTTCGTTCTTCCGGGCATGTTGCGCCCCAAGACGGGCGGGAAACCGCCGGCCTAAGCGTTGGTCAGCGCCGCGCGGGCCCAGGCGAACAAGGCCACGAGCAGTCCGCCGCACAGCGCGAACGGAACGTCGGGGTGCAGCGTGTAGAGGCTGATGCCGAGTGCCGGCGCAAACACGAAGCTGATGCCATTGGCCCAGGTGATGACGCCCGCGACCGCGCCCTGTTCGGCCAGCGGGACGGCAAGCGAGGCGCCGCCGGTAAAGCCCGGGCGCGTGAACCCGAAGCCGAGCGACGATAGCGCGAAGGCGATGGTGATGCCGTACAGGTCGCGCGCGAGGATGGTCCCGAACAGCCCGGCCGCGGCGATCAGCGCGCCGACCAGGATGAGGGCGCGCGGCTTGAGCGCGAGGCGTGGGATCAAGCCCCATTGCGCCGCCAGCGTCGCCGCCGCGCCGGCGACCATGACGATCGCGATCGGCCCTTCCGAGCCGCGCGGCGTCAGCTGCAGCCGGTCGATGACGAAGAAGCCGAGGCAGGTCAGGATCGCGGCCTGGGCGTGGCCGGCGACGACCCCGGCAACGATCCACGGGCGAATGCGCGGGTCGTTCCACTTGAGGCGGCGGCGCGACCGGCCGGAGGTCGCGGCAACGACGCTGGCCCCGGTCGGCGGCGTGGCAAGCGACGGATAACTCATCGCTGCCCCGCGCCCGACGCGCCGGCCGTGGCGGTCGTTGGGCAGCCACACCAGGATCGCCGCGGCGACGATGATCCCGATCGCGGAAAAGGCGAACAAGGGGCCCGACAAGCCGACGAAGGGCAGGACGAACAAGGGCGCCACGGCGGGACCGATGATCGTGCCCAGGCCGAACGAGGAGGACAGAGCCGAAAGCGCTGCGACGCGCCCGCTGCGCCGCGTCTTCGATGCCAGATAGGCCTGCGTCGCCGAAGGTGTCGCGCAACCGAGCGCGCCGTAGATGGCGCGGAAGATCGCGAACAGGCCGAAGGTCAGCGCGCCGCCGATCAGCCCATGGAGCCCGGCAAGCAGCGCCAGCCCGCACAGCAGCATCGACACGATGAAGCCGCCGACGCCAAGGATGGTCAGCGCCTTGCGCCCGTGGCGGTCGCTGCGTTCCGCCCAATATTGCGCGAGCGCGACCCACAGGATCGCCGACCAGGTGTAGGCAATCGCCACCCAGAAATCGGCGATCCCGACCGCGCGGCCGATCGCGGGCATGACCGATTGCAAGGCGGTGTTGCCCGCCGCAGCGACGAGCATTGCGGCGTAGAGCAACAGGAAATGGGTCGTGGTCAGCGCGCTTGCGCCGACTCCCCGGTCGCGCGCGATGGAAGCCATCGGGCGTCATTGCGAGGAGCGGCGCGACGAAGCAATCCATTAGCGTTCGGGCATGGATTGCTTCCCCCGGATCAAGCCCGGGATCGCAATGCCGGATGAGAAAAGCAGGCGGTCGCCCGGAACCTTGCCAAGCCGCCGGGCTTTTGCCAACGCTCGCCCTCCCCTCGTTCCCACGGAGCTTCCATGCCGCCGACGACTGCGCGATCCTTGAAAGGCCACCGGCGTCTCGACCGCCGGCGCGATCGCCGTTCGCCGAGCCCGCGCTGGCAGTTCCTGCGCGGCTTCCTCAAGAATCCGGTGATGGTCGGATCGATCATCCCGTCGAGCCGGGTGCTGATCGAGCGCATGCTGCGACCGGTGGACTGGGACAATACGCGGCTGTTCGTCGAATATGGGCCGGGCGTCGGCACCTTCACCCGCCCGATCCTCGACCGCATGGGCCCCGACGCGCGGCTGGTGACGATCGACACCAATGCCGACTTCACCAAATATCTGCGCGAATCGATCGACGACCCGCGGCTTGTCCCGGTCACCGGGTCGGCGTCGGACGTGGAGACGATCCTTGAGGAGCGCGGGCTGGGCAAGGCCGATTACGTGCTTTCGGGCCTGCCCTTTTCCACCCTGCCGCCGGGCATTGGCGACGACATTGCCGAAGCGACATCGCGCGTGATCCGCCCTGGCGGCGCCTTCCTGGTCTATCAGTTCAGCCCCAAGGTGAAGGAGTTCATCGACCCGCATTTCGAACGGATCGAGCGCGGCTTCGAATGGGTCAACGTGCCGCCGGCCACCCTGTTCTGGGCGTATCGCGCCTAGCGTTCGAAGCGGAAATTCAGGCGGCGGGTGACGGTGTAATCGAGCACGTTGACCAGGAAATATGAGACCGCCCACTTGATCCGCAGCCACGGGTTGGAGCGGCTCTTGTGGCCTTCGGGCGTGATCCACTTGCTGTCCGCCACTTCCCGGTCGATGAAGCGGCGCATCATTTCGGCAAATTTGGCGTCCTTGACCCGAAGCATCACTTCAAGGTTGATGTAGAGGCTGCGGTAATCGAAGTTCGACGAGCCGATGTAGACCACGTCGTCGACCACCGCGAGCTTGGTGTGCAGCTTGGCCGCCTGATATTCGTACATGCAGACGTGCCGGCGAAGCAGCCGGCTGTAGGTATGGCGCGAGGCGGCGATCGTCGCGCTATTGTCGGACTTGGCGGCGGTGACGATCCGGACGTGGCCGCGGCGCCCCAGGCGGCCGATGCGCCGCAGCATCGTCCCCGGCGGCGCGAAATACGCGAAGACCATGTCGAGGCTCTTGCCGCGCCGGATGTCGCGGCCAATGCTTCGCCACCAGCTGTTCTTGGCGCTCATCGGCCCGGAAAACTTCCACTGCACCGGGCCGCGCCACTGGCTGTAGTGACTGACCATCCGCCGCAATGACCGCAAGCTGCCGTTCTTGCGGTGCGTCCAGCGGAACAAGGAATCGAAATATTCTGACGCGCAGATCACCGCGGGCCCTTCGATCGTCATCCACAGGTCGCGCCAATGCTGCGGGCCATCGTCCTGCAGATAGGTCTTGTCGATGTTGGCGCCGCCAATGAGCGCGACGCGGTCGTCGATGATCACCAGCTTCTGGTGGTTGCGCAGCAGGTAGCGGCGCCCGATCGCCGGGTTGAACACGCAGAACTGCCCGCCGGCGAGGCCGAGGCGGTCGAAGAATTCGGACGGCGCGCCCGATCCGAAGCCGTCGATCAGCAGTTTGACCACCACGCCGCGCTTCGCCGCTGCAGTCAACGCGTCACGCACCGCGCGCCCGCTGCGGTCCGCGTTGAACATGTAGAAGAGCATTTCGATGTGGCTCGTCGCGCCGGCGATCAGCGCGAGCAGGCGTTCAAGGCGCGCCTCGCCGCTCTCAATGACGGTCAGCGCGTTGCCGCCCACCTCTGCAGTGAGCATGCCGGTGGCCGGCGCCTTGGGAACGACCTTGGCCATCGCGTCCGCTTTCGTTGACTTTTCGAGTGGCCGCAAGCTATTGGCGCGCCCTTCCTGACATCCCATATTCCCGCTTCGGGAATTGCTTGCGAGGCGACGAATGGCGCGCGTTACGGTTGAAGATTGCGTTGATAAGGTTCCGAACAGGTTCGACCTCGTCCTGCTCGCGGCTCAGCGCGCGCGTCAGATTTCGGGCGGCGCGGACCTCACCATCGATCGCGACCGCGACAAGAACCCGGTCGTCGCCCTGCGCGAGATCGCCGAGGAGACGGTGCGCCCCAAGGAACTCAACGAATCGATCGTGACCAACCTGCAGAAGGTGCGGATCGACGAAGAGGACGAGACCGAGGAGCTGGCGTCGCTGAGCGATGCCGCCGAAGCGCTCCGCCTGACCGCGGCCGCCCCACCGCGCCCCAGCCCGTCGGGCGGCGACTACGAGTAATCACTGCGCGGCAGTGGTCAGCTGCTGCCGTTTCTTCTCGTCGCGATAAGCCCAGGTCAAATCGCCAAGTTTGAGCTCACGCCCGTCGTGCGCCTGGACGCATATCCTGCGGACCGGAAGGCCGTCGCGATTGTCGGCGAGGACGATATCCGGCTCGCCATGTCCCCAGGCTTCGCCCCACTGGCGGATGGCAATCAAGGCCGGCAACAGTTCCTCGCCCTTGCGGGTCAGCGAATAGACGATCCTGCGTCGGTCACCCGGATCCGGAAGGCGTTCGAGCACCCCGCCGGCAACGAGCTTTGCAAGCCGGTCCGAAAGGATATTGCGGGCGATTCCCAGCCCCGCCTGGAATTGCTCAAAATGCTGAAGCCCGTTGAAAGCCCCGCGGAGGATCAGGAACGCCCATTTTTCACCGACCAGCTCGACAGCTGCGGGAATGGGACAGGACAGAGCCGATTCCCGGAACGCGTCGATGTCGGACGACATAGGCTCCTCACTCACTCGGCGATTCCCATCAAAGCATAAGCGGGCGCTGAAAAACAGCCGGCATAGGCGCGCATCGACCTTTCGCACTTGCACAATGGCGGGTGCTCCGCCCATTTTAAGCGCGTGCTGCGCCAATATGAACTGGTGGAGAAGGTCCGGTCGTACGACCCCGACGCCGACGAGGGTCTGATCAACCGCGCCTACGTCTTCTCGATGAAGGCGCACGGCAGCCAGGTGCGCGCGTCGGGCGATCCCTATTTCAGCCATCCGATCGAGGTCGCGGGCATCCTCACGGACCTGAAGCTCGACGACCAGACGATCGCCACCGCCATCCTCCACGACACGATCGAGGACACGCTGGCGACCCCGCAAGAGATCGAGAAGCTGTTCGGCAAGGACGTCGCGCGGCTGGTCGACGGCGTCACCAAGCTGTCGAAGATCGAGGCGCAGTCGGAAAATGAGCGCGCGGCGGAGAATCTGCGCAAGTTCCTGCTTGCGCTATCCGACGACATCCGCGTGCTTTTGGTCAAGCTGGCCGACCGGCTGCACAACATGCGCACGCTCCATCACATCCCCAATGAGGACAAGCGCCGCCGAATCGCCAAGGAGACGATGGATATCTACGCCCCGCTCGCGGAGCGGATCGGCATGTACGAAATGATGACCGAGATGCAGACGCTGGCGTTCCGCGAGATCGAGCCCGACGCCTACGCCTCGATCACGCGGCGGCTCAAGCAGCTGCAGGAACAGGGCGGCGACCTGGTCAACCGGATCGGCCTTGGGCTCCAGCTCTATCTCGCCGACAATGGCCTGGAGGCCGAGGTGCGCGGGCGGCAGAAGCACCCCTATTCGATCTGGAAGAAGATGGCCGAGCGGCACATCAGCTTCGAACAACTGTCCGACGTGATGGCGTTCCGAATCATCGTCGACGATGCCGCCGACGTCTATCGCGCGCTGGGCCTGATCCACGGCCGTTGGCCGATGGTCCCGGGGCGCTTCAAGGACTTCATCTCGACGCCCAAGCGCAACGGCTACCGCAGCCTGCACACGTCGGTGATCCACGATTCCAAGATGCGCATCGAAATCCAGATCCGCGACAAGGCGATGCACGAGCAGGCCGAGCGCGGGCTGGCCGCGCACTGGGCCTACAAGGAAGGCAAGCCGGCCGCCGACCTGCATGTGCCGTGGGTCGACGACCTGGTCGAGATCCTCGACCATGCCGAGAGCCCCGAAGAGCTGCTCGAACATACGCGGATGGCGATGTACCAGGATCGCATCTTCGCCTTCACCCCCAAGGGCGAGCTGATCCAGCTGCCCAAGGGCGCGACCCCGGTCGACTTCGCTTATGCCGTGCACACCGACCTTGGCGACCGCACCGTCGGGGCCAAGGTCAACGGCCGCGTTGTGCCGCTGCGCACGATGCTGGAGAATGGCGACCAGGTCGAAATCCTGGCGTCCGAGGCGCAGCACCCGCAGCCGTCATGGCTGCGCTTCGTCGCCACCGGCAAGGCGCGCGCAGGCGTGCGCCGCTTCGTCCGCCACAAGGAGCGCGAGGAGACGATCGAGCTGGGGCGCAAGATCCACGAGGAGATCGTCGCGCGGCTGCCGGCCGAGCTCGACGCCGCGGCGCACAAGCGTGCGCTCAAGAAACTGAAGATCGACAATGACGACGAACTGATGATCGCCATCGCCCGCAAGCGGGTCAGCGACGAAGCGCTGATGGAAGCGCTGATGCCGGGATCGGCGGGCGGCGATGTCGCGCCGCGCCCGCTCGGCCAGCGGCAGGCGATCTCGATCAAGGGACTGACGCCGGGCGTCGCCTACCAGCTGGCGAGCTGCTGCCATCCGATCCCGGGCGATCGGATCGTGGGGTTGCGGCGCGAGGACGAGGGGATCGAAGTCCATGTCATCGGCTGCGACACGCTAGCAAGCGGGATCGATGCCGACTGGCTCGATTTGGCGTGGGGCGAAGGCTCGGACGGCGGCGCGGCACGGCTGGCGGTGATCCTGCGCGACATCCCGGGCGCGCTCGGCGCCATGTCGGGCATCCTCGGCGCCAAGCACGCCAACATCATCAACCTCGCGCTGGTTCATCGCGACGGCAATTTCCACACGTTCCACCTCGACATCGAAGTGCACGACCTGGCGCACCTCCACGCCATCATCGCCGCGCTGCGCGACTCCGAGCCCGTGTCGAGCGTCGAGCGGATCTGAGACCCTCCCCGCTTGGGGGAGCGGAGCTCTTGCGAAAGCTAGACCTGCACCCGCCCCTTTTCCCGCTTCTGGCGGGCATGGGCGTCGCCGCCGGCAAGGACGGCGAGCATGACGAGGTCGGACGCGCTGGCGGTCATCGGCGCGATCTGCACCGGGAGCTCGAGCCCTAGCATGTAGGGCCCAAGCACGCTTTCGCCGCCAAGTTCCTTGAGCAGCTTGGTCGACACGCTGGCGGATTGCAGGCCGGGCATGACGAGGATGTTGGCCGGGCCCGACAGGCGGCTGAACGGATAGAAGCGCTGCTGCATTTCATAGTTGAGCGCGACGTCGGGCGCCATTTCGCCTTCATATTCGAAATCGGTGTGGAAGCCGTCGAGCAGCTTCACCGCGCCGCGCAACTCCTCGATATGGACGCCGGGCGGGTTGCCGAAGGTGGTGTAGCTGATGAAGGCGACGCGCGGCTCCAGCCCCATGCGCCGCGCGAAGGCCGAGGAGCGCATTGCAATTGCGGCATATTGCTCGGCCGTCGGGCGCTCGGTCACCGCGGTGTCGGCGATGAGCACGGTATGGCCGCGACCGACGATGACGTTGACCCCGAACGGCGTGGTTTCGGGCGCATCGTCGATCACCGTGCGGACCTGGCGCAGCGACTGACTGAACGGGCGCGTGGTGCCGGTGATCATCGCATCCGCTTCGCCCAGCGAAAGCATCGCCGCGGCGAAATAATTGCGATCCTGGTTGACCATCCGCTCGATCTCGCGGCGCAGCAGGCCGTGGCGCTGGTGCTTCTGGTAGATGTGCTCGACCGCGCGCCCGACCAGCGGCGAATTGCGGCTGTTGAGCACTTCATACTCCTGCGGGTTGTCGACCCCGAGCTCCTTCAGTTGATCGTACACCTCGTCGCGCCCGACCAGCACCGGCGTGCCATAGCCGCCTTCCTTGAAGGCGATCGCGGCGCGCAGCACGTTGGGCTCCTCGCCCTCCGCGAACAGCACGCGCTTGGGGTTGGCGCGCGCGCCTTCGTAAGCGAGCGTCATCACCGCCACGGTCGGGTTGAGCCGCGAGCGCAGCTGATGGCGATAGGCCTCGATGTCGGCGACGGGCTTTTGCGCCACGCCGGTGCGCATCGCGGCTTCGGCGACGGCCGAGGCGACGATCTCCATCAGCCGCGGATCGAACGGGGCGGGGATGATGTAATCGCGCCCGAAGCTGTGCACTTTCCCGCCGTAAGCCGCGGCGACCTCCTCGGGCACCGGCTCGCGCGCCAGCTCGGCCAGCGCTTCGGCGGCGGCGATCTTCATCTCATCGTTGATCGCGGTCGCGCGTACGTCAAGCGCGCCGCGGAAGATGAAGGGGAAGCCGAGCACGTTGTTGACCTGGTTGGGATAGTCCGAGCGGCCGGTGGCGAGGATCGCGTCAGGGCGCACCGCATGCGCTTCCTCCGGGCGGATTTCGGGATCGGGATTGGCCATTGCGAAGATGATCGGCTGGTCGGCCATCGTCTTGACCATCTCGGGCTTGAGCGCGCCGGCGGCGGATAGGCCGAGGAAGACGTCGGCGCCGACGCAGGCATCGGCAAGGTCGCGCGCTGGCGTGTCGATGGCGTGGGCCGACTTCCACTGGTCGAGGTCGGTGCGGCCCTTGTGGATGACGCCCTTGCGGTCGCACATGGTGACGTTGTCGCCGCGAACGCCCATCGCCTTGATCAATTCGGTGCAGGCAATCGCCGCGGCCCCGGCGCCGTTCACGACAACCTTGATATCCTTGAACTCGCGGCCGGTGAGCGCGCAGGCGTTGATCAGGCCGGCGGCGGTGATGATTGCGGTGCCATGCTGGTCGTCGTGGAAGACCGGGATGTTCATCCGCTCTTTCAGCGTCTGTTCGATCACGAAGCAGTCGGGAGCGGCGATGTCCTCGAGGTTGATTCCGCCGAAGCTGGGCTCGAGCAGTTCGACGCATTCGATGAAGCGCTGACAGTCCTGCGTGTTGACCTCGATATCGATCGAATCGACGTCGGCGAAGCGCTTGAACAGCACCGCTTTGCCTTCCATCACCGGCTTGGAGGCGAGCGCGCCGAGATTGCCGAGGCCGAGGATCGCGGTGCCGTTGGAAATGACGGCGACGAGGTTGCCCTTGGCAGTGAAGTCGTAAGCGGTGCCCGGATCTTCGGCGATGGCGCGCACCGGCACGGCAACGCCGGGCGAATAAGCCAGGCTGAGGTCGCGCTGGGTCGCCATCGGCTTGGTCGCGACGATCTCCAGCTTGCCGGGACGACCGCGCGCGTGGAATTCGAGCGCTTCGGCTTCGGTATATTTGACGTTGCTTTCGGACATGGCGGGGAGTTAGCCGTTCACCTCCTTTCCGTCACCCCTACCGTTCGTCCTGAGCGGAGCGCAGCGAAGTCTTCGGCCTTCGCTTGAGGACGAACGAAACGGTTTGTGCGGGGCGCCGAAGTGGCTAACCCTAGCCCATGGCCCGCGCCGACGCACCGACGCCGATGATGGCGCAATATCACCGCCTAAAGGCGGAAGCGGCCGATGCCTTGCTGTTCTACCGCATGGGCGATTTTTTCGAATTGTTCTTCGACGACGCCAAGGTCGCGGCGGCGTGCCTCGACATTGCGCTGACCAAGCGTGGCGCCGATGCGGGCGAGCCGATCCCGATGTGCGGCGTGCCGGTGCATTCGGCCGATTCCTACCTCGCGCGGCTGATCAAGGCGGGGCATCGCGTGGCGATCGCCGAGCAGACCGAAAGCCCGGCCGAAGCACGCAAGGCGCGCGGATCGAAGGCTTTGGTCGACCGCGCGATCGTGCGGCTGGTCACCCCAGGGACGCTGACCGAGGACAGCTTGCTGGAAAGCGCGTCGGCGAACTGGCTGGCGGCGATCGGCCGCGCGGGCGAGGATTATGCCGTCGCCGCCGCGGACATTTCGACGGGGCGGTTCGAGCTGATCGCGTGCGGCGTTGGCGAATTGACGTCGGAGCTGGCGCGTCTCGGCCCGGCGGAGACGATCGCCCAGGGCAAGGTGCCGGGCGTGCGCGCGGCGCCGGGCAAGGGCGGCTTCGACAGCCTGGCGGGTGAAGCGGCGTTGAAAGCCAGGTTCGGGCTGGCGACGCTGGACGGCGTGGGGTCGCCGTCGCGCGCGGAGCTCGCCGCGGCGGGCGGCCTCCTGACCTACCTCGACGCGACGCAGAAGGATGCGGGCGTGCTGCTCGACCTGCCGCGGCGGATCGCGCGCAGCGGGCACATGGCGATCGACGCCGCGAGCCGCGACAGCCTCGAGCTGACGCGCTCTGCGAGCGGATCGGTCGCGGGCAGCCTGCTGGGCGAGATCGACCGCTGCCAGAGCGCGGGCGGGCGACGCATGCTGTGCGAGGATATCGCCGCGCCGCTGACCGACCGCGCGGCGATCGAAGCGCGGCTTCACCTCGTCGCCTGGCTGCACGAAGACGCCATCCGCCGCACCCGCGTGCGCGACGCGCTGAAGGCGATGCCCGATGTCGCGCGCGCGCTGGCCCGGCTCGCGGCGGGACGCGGCTCCCCGCGTGACCTCGCGCAATTGCGCGACGGCCTGGCGGCGGCTGCGAGCCTCAAGCAGGAGATCGAGGCGCAGGGCGATCGCCCGCATTTGCTCGACACGCTATTGCCGCGGATGGCCGGGCATCATGCGCTGATCGACGAGTTCGCCCGCGCGCTGGTCGAATCGCCGCCGATCGACGCTTCCAAGGGCGGCTATATCGCGACCGGTTACGACGCCGCGCTCGACGCGTTGCGCGAGGCGTCGTCAGACGGGCGGCGCGCGATTGCCGCGCTGGAGAGCCGTTATCGCGAGGCGACGGGCGTGTCGTCGCTCAAGATCCGCCACAACGCCGTGCTCGGCTATCATGTCGAAGTGTCGGCGCGCCACGCCGACCGGCTGATGGCGCCCGACAGCGGCTTCACCCATCGCCAGACGCTTGCGGGGGTGGTGCGATTCAACTCTCCTGAACTCCACGCCGAGGCGAGCCGGGTGATCGAGGCCGGCGCGCACGCGCTCGCCGCCGAAGCCGCGCATGCCGAGAAACTGACCGAGGCCGCGGTCGCGGCGGCGCGGCAGATCACCGCCACCGCCGACGCCATCGCGCGGATCGACGTCGCAGCGTCGCATGCCGAGCGCGCGGCCGAGGGCGGCTGGGCGATGCCGCAGCTGACCGACCAGCCGTGCATGGAGGTGACAAGCGGGCGCCACCCGATCGTCGAGAGCGCGCTTTCGGGCAGCGGCGAGCGGTTCGTTGCCAATGATGTCGCGCTTGGCCCCAACGACCGACTGTGGCTGATCACCGGGCCCAACATGGGGGGCAAGTCGACCTTCCTGCGCCAGGCGGCGCTGATCGCGGTGCTGGCGCAAGCCGGGAGCTTCGTGCCCGCCAGCCGCGCCAAGCTGGGGATCGTCGATCGGCTGTTCAGCCGCGTCGGCGCGTCGGACAACCTTGCGCGGGGGCGGTCAACGTTCATGGTCGAGATGGTCGAGACCGCCGCGATCCTGGCGCAGGCGACCCCGCGCAGCCTCGTCATCCTCGACGAGATCGGGCGCGGCACCTCGACCTATGACGGGCTGGCGATCGCCTGGGCGGTGGTCGAGGCGATGCACGACGACGTGCGTTGCCGCACCCTGTTTGCGACCCATTATCACGAGCTGACGCGGCTCGCCGGCCGGCTCGATGCGCTGTCGCTGCACCACGTGCGCGCGCGCGAATGGAAGGGCGACCTGGTGCTTCTCCACGAAGTCGCCGACGGCGCGGCGGACCGCAGCTACGGCATTGCCGTGGCCAAGCTGGCGGGCTTGCCGCCGGCGGTCGTGGCGCGCGCCAAGTCGGTGCTGGCCAAGCTCGAGGCGGGGCGCGATGCGACGGGCGGGATCGCCGCCGGGCTCGACGATCTGCCGCTATTCGCCGCAGCTGCCGAGCCCGAAGGCGCACCCGATGCGCTGGCCGAGGCGCTCGACGCGATCGATCCCGATTCGCTGACGCCGCGCGAAGCGCTCGAAGCGCTCTACCGGCTCAAGCGCCTGCGGCTCGATTAATCGTCCGCGCCGTAGCCGGTGACGGCTTCGTACATGGCGGTGAGCGCGGTGCGCTCGTCCTCGTCGAGCTCGGGCCGCCAGATTTCGAACAGCAGCACCGCGCGCGCCGAATCACCGTCGTTCCACGCTTCATGTTCGAAGCTGTCGTCGAAGATCATCGCTTTGCCCTCGACCACGTCGCGAATTTCGGCGCCGACGCGCAGGCGGCAGCCGGGCGGCACGATCAAGGGAATGTGGCAGATCAGCCGGGTGTTGAGCATGCCGTTGTGCGGCGGGATGTGCGTTCCGGGCTTGAGGATCGAAATCAGCGCCATCGGCGAGCGACGCGCGATGCGCGGGATCGGCGGCAGGTCGAGCAATTCCATGATGCGCGGGCAGCGGCTGGCATTCTCCTCGACGCGCTCGCCCTGCTTGTAGAGGTGGAAGGCGCTCCACCGCGCGTCCCCCAGCAGGCTGTGCCCGCGCGACGCGCGGTCCTCGTCGGCTTGGACATAAGGCTCCAACCCTTGCTCGCCGGCAAGCACCGCTTCGATCTCCGCGCGCATTTCGGGCACCGCGGCTTCGAGCTTGGCCGCCCAGGGAAATTGCGCCGGGTCGTACCACGGGATCTGCGGCAGCTCGGGGAAGTAGAAATTGGTCGGTTCCTGCAGGAACACCGGCTGCTGGCCCGCGGCGATCGCCATCGCCTGCGCGAACCGGCGCGGCGGCGCGGAAATGCCGCGGCTGGCGAGCACGTCGTCGAGCTGCTTGCGAAAGCGGTCCTCGGCCTGCTGGAGGAAGGCGTGGGCGCGGTCGGCGCGCTGGTGCAGGTCGCCGGGCAAAGCCTCGAGCTCGGCCGCGCGCCGCATGCCCATGCGGTAGAAGGACACCGCCGCGCGGTCGTCCCCATCACGCGCGTAAATGTCGCCCTTCATCAGCAAGGCGAACGGATTGCTGGGATCGACGGCAAGCACGCGGTCGAGCGCGGTCAGAGCCGCGGGACGGTCGTCGAGGCCGTCGCACGATTGGGCGAGCAGTAGCCATGCCTGCGGCGATGCGCTGCCCGACTGCGTCACGCGGTCGAACGCGGCGCGCGCCGTACGGAAATCGCCCGATTGAAGCGCGCCGATCCCGCGGCGGGCTTCGTCTTCCATGGTCGTGGAGGTCATCTGCATGGCCCGCGCCTATAGCCATCCGCCCGCGAAGCGCCAATGCGAGGGGAAAGGCCTTGGGCAGAGGACGCGCAGCGGGCAAGATGCGGCCATGAATGGGCCAGGGTTCGACTCGATTGCCAAACCGCGCGCGGTCATCGACCGGCGCACGGTCGCGGCGCGCCTTGCCGTCGTGGAAGATGCCGACGCCGCGGTGGCCGTTCTCCGCGCGGCGCTCGACGCCGGTCGCGAGGAGGTTGCCGCGAGGTTTGCCCGCGACCCCAGCGATGGCCGGTCCGTTGCCGGCGCGACCGCCTTCCTTCACGACCAGATCGTACGCCTGGCCTTCGACTTCGTAACGCGGGATGTCGCCGACACATCCGGCGACACTTTCGCCTTAGTCGGCCTGGGGGCACGGGACGGGGCGAGATGGCGCCGTTCAGCGATGTCGACCTGATGTTCCTGACCCCCGGTGCGCCCACGGATACGCAAGGAATAGCTGCCGAGGCCGTTCTGCACCTGCTGTGGGCGCTCAAGCTGAAGGTCGGCCATTCGATCCGATCGATCGATCAACTGATCGATCTCGCCAAGTCGGATATGACCGTGCGCACGGCGTTCCTCGAAAGCCGCTGGATTTGGGGCGATTCCGCGCCGTTCGACGCCGCGATGGCGCGCTACCGCAAGGAGGTCGTCACCGGCACGGCGGCGGAATTCGTCGCCGCCAAGCTGGCCGAACGTGACGCGCGGCACGTGCGCATGGGCGACAGCCGCTACGTCGTCGAACCCAACGTCAAGGACGGCAAGGGCGGGCTCCGCGACCTCCACACGCTCTATTGGATCGGTAAATATGTGCATGGGGTCGCGCATCCGTCGGAACTGGTCGGCGCCGGGCTGCTGAGCGCCGCGGAGTATCGCAAGTTCGACCGTGCCGAGCGCTTCCTGTGGGCGGTGCGCTGCCACCTGCACATGCTCGCGGGCCGTGCAGAGGAGCGGCTGGGGTTCGAGCATCAGCGCCAGATTGCGGCGCTGATGAATTATGCCGACCGCCCGGGCAAGAATGCGGTCGAACGGTTCATGCGCTTCTACTTCCTCAATGCGCGCGCGGTCGGCGACCTGACCGGGCTGTTCCTGGCCCAGCTCGACGAGCAGCTCGGCAAGTCCGGCTTCCGCTTCGCGCTGCCGACGATCCGGCGGCGGCCCAAGCGCCTTGCCGGCCTCGTCCTCGACCGCGGGCGCTTGTCGATCCCGTCCGACAATTACTTCAAGAGCGACCCGGTGCGGCTGATCGAGCTGTTCGCGCTGGCGGCGCGCGAGCAGCTGGAAATCCACCCGAGCGCGATGCGCGCCGCGGCGCGCGATGCCGCGCTGATCGATCGCGCGGTGCGCGACGATCCGCGCGCCAACCAGCTGTTCCTGGAGGTGCTGACCTGCATCAACAAGCCCGAACTGGTGCTGCGATGGATGAACGAGGCGGGCGTATTCGGCCGCTTCGTGCCCGACTTCGCGCGCGTCGTCGCGCAGATGCAGTTCGACATGTATCATCATTATACCGTCGACGAGCATTCGATCCGCGCCATCGGTTTGCTTGCGGCGATCGAGCGCGGCGACCTTAAGCAGGATCATCCGCTGTCGACCGCGATCCTGAAGCAGATCGGGTCGCGACGGCTTCTCTACGTCGCGGTGCTGTTGCACGACATCGCCAAGGGGCGCGGCGGCGATCATAGCGTGCTGGGCGCGGAGATCGCGCTGAAGCTGTGCCCGCGCCTTGGCCTCGACGCGGCGGAGACCGAGACCGTCGCCTGGCTCGTCCGCTATCACCTTCTGCTGTCGGCGACGGCGTTCAAGCGCGACCTGGCCGACCCCAAGACGATCGAGGATTTCGTGCACCAGGTGCAAAGCCCCGAGCGGCTGCGCTTGCTGCTGGTGCTGACCGTGGTCGACATCCGCGCGGTCGGGCCAGGGGTGTGGAACGACTGGAAGCGCACCTTGCTGCGGACCCTATTCGAAGCCGCCGAGGAGCGCCTCCGCCTGGGCCACAAGCAGCATGGCCGCGCCGAGATGGTCGCGCGGCGGCAGGCGGAATTGGCCGATGCGCTGGGTTGGAAGGCGAGCGCGATCCGCGCCCATGCGCGGCGCTTGCCCGACAGCTACTGGCTGGCCGAGCCGCTGCCATGGCAGACGGCCAATGCGCGGCAGGTCGCCGCCGCTGAAGCGCGCATCGGCGAGGCCAAGCCAAGCGTGGTGGTCGAGGACGATCCCGACAGCGGCGCGACCCGAGTCAGCGTGTTCACATCCGATCGCGAAGGCCTGTTCTACCGCATCTGCGCGGGCCTTGCCGCGGCGGGCGCGAACATCATCGACGCCCGAATCCACACGACGCGCGACGGGCTGGCGCTCGACAACCTCCTCGTCCTCGACGGGCGCGGGCAGGCCTATTCCGACCGCAGGCTGCGGACGCGGCTGGTCAAGGCCGTCGAGGCGGCATTGGCCGGCGGCGACGCGCCGCCCCTGCCGGTGACGCAGGCGCGCGGTGGGCGCGACGCCGCCTTTCGCGTCGCGCCGTCGGTGACCATCGCCGACCGCGCCTCGACACGGACAACGGTGGTCGAAGTGAATGCGCGCGACCGGCCGGCGCTGCTCGCCGGACTGGCGCGGGCGATCCACCAGCAAGGCCACCGCATCCATTCGGCGCATATCGCCACGTATGGCGAGCGCGCGGTGGACGTCTTTTATCTGTCGCGGGCCGACGGGAAGAAGCTCGACGAGTCCGACATGGCCCGGCTGCGCGAGGGGCTTCTGGCGGCAGCGAGCGAGGGCGCCGAAGCCAAGGCCGCCTGACGTCGGATGTGCGAAGGGCCCCGCAGTCGCCTGCGGAGCCCTTCATCATTCCTCGACCTTACTGGCCGCGTTCCGGCGCCGGCGGCGGCGGCGGCGGGGGCGGCGGCGGCGCCGGGCAGACATCCGTCGCGAGGATCACCGACCCGTCCGGGCAGGTCTGCGTGGCCGGGGCGGAGGAGGCGGGGGCGGCGGCGGGGGCGGCGGCGCAGCAACGGCGGGACGCGCGAAGCCAAGCTTGGTGCGCAGCGTGATGCCGTACAGACGCGGTTCGCCCAGGAAGACCCCGAACAGCTGGTTGGCGCGATTGACGCCGTAGGTCGGGCTGCAGAAGCTGCGCTCGGCACCGCGCTCGGTGCAATTGCCCTGCGCGAAGGCATCGAAGGCGATCTGCTTGACCTTGGCGTCGAACAGGTTCTGCGCCCACAGCTCGACCCCCCAGCGGTCTTCCGGACCGCGCAGGCCGATGCGGCCGTTGACGACCGTGTACCCATTTTCGACCTTTTCAAGGTCGAGGTCCGAACCGGTGTTGAACTTCGACTGGTGCCGCATGTCGGCGTAGATCAGGCCGCGGATGCCGCTGTCGGTGATGCGCGGGGTCCAGCCGATCGACGAGGTCACCGTCCACAGTGCCGCGCCCGAGACGCGCTCGCCCGGCAGCTGGAACAGAGCCGTGGTCAGCGGACGGCCGCCGGCGCCAACCAGATTGTCGCGATACTTGGTGTCGGACAGGGTCACGCCGAGGTTGAAGTTCACGTCCGGCAGAGGCCGCGAGAACAATTCGAACTCGATGCCGCGCGACTTGACGCCGGCCCTGGTGTCGCCGGTGCACGCCCCGGTTTCGGTCGGCACGCCGCCGACAACCGTAACGTTGTCCGAATCGAGGCCGCCAAGGTCATCCGAACAGCTGTTGATGTTCTCGACGATGAAGTTGACGCCGTTGAACGTGTTCAGCTGGAAGTTGCGGAACAACTGGTGGAAGACGGCGACATTGACGTCGATGATCCGCCCGTTGAACTTCGCGCCGAGTTCGAACGCGTCATTGGTTTCAGGCAGGAATTCGAGCTGGTCCGAGCTGGCGAAGTCGACGCAGCCGGGGCGCGCGCCCGGGACCGGGGTCGGCAGCGTTCCGGACGCGGGGCAGACTTGTCCCGCGACGATCTGGCCGAACGTGTTGAACGAACGGTCGCGGTTGAGCGCCGAACGGTCGAGGTTGAAGCCACCCGCCTTGTAGCCGCGCGAATAGCTCGCATAGGTCAGCAGGTTGTCGGTCGGCTTGTAGCTGATGACGGCAGTGCCGGAGAGCTTGCTTTCCTTGCGCTTGCCGTCGAGGTCGAGGCTGCCGCCGGCGACGCTCGGGTTGAGACACGGCAGCTGCGCCAGCGCCGTTCCCGTGTAGACCGCACAACCGATGTTGTTGTCGGTCAACTCGGCGTCGAGCCGCTTGGTTTCCGTCGTGTAGCGCAGGCCGACCGTCAGCTTCAGCCCCTCAGTGATTTCAAAAATGTTGTGCGTGAAGATCGCGAAATTGTTGCTGCGCTGGCGGTAGTCGTCGATGAAGCCGGCGTTTTCGAACTGGAAGTCCGGAGCGGCCGGATTGGCGAGCGCGAGGTTTTCAAACCCGCTGTCGCCGAAGACCGGAAGTGCAAAGTTCACCGGGAAGAACGGAAAGGCCGCGTTGTTCAAGCGAGCGAACGCGCTGAGCACCTGGATTTGCTGCAGGATCGCATCCCGCGCCGGGCCAGGCGGGGTCGCCCCGAACCCCGCGATCAGGCTGGCGTTGACGCCGCCCGCAATCGCCTGGTTGAAGCAATTCACGCCTGTCGGGTCGACAATATTGTCCGGGACCAACGGCGATGCGGCGAAATTGTACGCCACCGGGCAGTTGGTGAACCGGCCGTAATCGTTGCCGTAGCGAAGGCTGTCGCGGCTCCGCAGCCGCTCATTGGCGTAATAACCGCCGACCAGCCAGTCGAGCCGGCCCCCAAAGGCTTCGCCCTGAAGCCGAAGTTCCTGCGTAAACGTCTTGAAGCGATTGGTCGCAGTGCCGTCGTCGGGGCGGTAAACGAGGTCGAGGTTGGAATAATCGACGTCGGTGCCGCGCTTGAGGTCATTGTCGCGATAGGCGGTGATCGAGGTCAGCTCCGCCCCGCCGAAATCATAGACCGCCTCGGCCGACAGACCCCAGTCCCTGACGTCGCCGCGATAGCTGCGGCCCGGCGAGATCACCACGTCACGCGCAAAGGGATCGTCCGGGACGATCGCGCCCAAAGCTTCCATCAGCGGCTTGAACGTCGACGGCTGCTCACCCGAACCGCCCACGAAATCGCGCGCAGGAAGATAGGGAGCAGCGCAGCATTCCTCGTCGCGCTTGGCGATGTCGCCGATCACGCGCACCGACAAATCATCGCTCGGCTGGAACAGCAGCTGGCCACGCAGCAGGAAACGGTCGCGGTCGTTGACGTCGCGGCCGGAGATGAGGTCGTTGACGAAGCCGTCGCGCTTCATCGACACGCCGTCGATGCGCGCCGCAATCGTATCCGACAGCGGACCGGTGACGCCCGCTTCGAGGCGGCGCATGCTGTAATTGCCGAACGACACTTCGGCGTGGGCCATCGGCTCGAACAGCGGGCGCGCGGTGATGATCGAGATCAAGCCGGCGGAGGTGTTGCGGCCGAACAGGGTGCCCTGCGGCCCGCGCAGCACTTCGACACGCTCGATCGGGCCCAGCTCGGTCAGGCCGGCGCCGACGCGGCTGCGATAGACGCCGTCGATGAAGATGCCGACCGAACTTTCGAGGCCGGGGTTGTCGCCGACGGTGCCGATGCCGCGGATGTTGGCGCGCGATGCGCCGGCTTCCGATTGGGTCGAGGAGACGAGCAGCGAGGGAGACACCTGCTGCAGCTGACGAATGTCCGACGCGCCGGTGTTCTCGAGCTGCTCGGCAGTGACCGCGCTGACCGCAAGCGGAACGTCCGACAGCGCCTGGTTGCGGCGCGTGGCGGTAACGATGATCTCACCGCCCGTGGCGTCTTCCTGCGGCTCGACGGCCTGCAAGTCCACCGCCGCGGCTTCGGCCGTGGAGCTCTGCGCCGGCTGTGCCGAGGTTTGATCGGTGTCGGTTTCGGGTGCGGGCGTTTGCGCGAAGGCTGGCGCGGAAATCGCGAACATACCTGCCGAAAGCAGCCAGACAGATTTGCGGAACATGATCTCTCCCCTTTGAAGCGTGTCGAACGCCCTCTGCCGGGGAGGCTAGTCGCGAAGATTGCGCAACGGAAGCGGTTCGCCCCCGCAACGAGTGAATTGCTGAGGGCTGCAGCCATTTTGCAACAGCAGTGTAAGTAAGGGCCACGCGCGGATCATCCGCGGGATGGCCGCGCAGGGCGCCCTGTGAGAGGCCTATTTCGGCGCGAGCACCATCAGCATCTGGCGGCCTTCCATGCGCGGGTGCGCTTCGATCTTGGCCATTTCCGCGGTCTGCTCCTGAACTCGGCGGAGGACCGCCATGCCGAGCTCGCCATGCGCCATTTCGCGGCCGCGGAAGCGCATCGTGACCTTCACCTTGTCCCCCTCCTCAAGGAACTCGAACACCTTCTTCATCTTGGTGTCATAGTCGTGGTCGTCGATGTTCGGACGCATCTTGATCTCCTTGATCTCCTGCGTCTTCTGCTTCTTGCGCTGCTCGTTGGCCTTTTTCTGCGCTTCGTACTTGTAGCGGCCGATATCGAGGAACTTGGCGACCGGCGGATCCGAATTGGGCGAAATCTCGACCAGGTCGAGGCCCACTTCCTGCGCCTGCTCGAACGCTTCGCGCGTATACATCACGCCCAGATTTTCGCCGTTTTCGTCGATCACCCGGACCTTCTGGGACTGGATGAACTCATTGTAGCGAGGGCCGCTCATTTGTGGCGGCGGCGCCATTCCTCGGCGCGGATAGGGCGGTGGTATAGCGTGGTCTCCTGGTGGTCGTTGAGCGTGCCGAGTTAGGCGCTCGAACGGCGGAAGAAAAGGTTCGGCAAGCCAACTGAGTCATTTTTGCCGCAACCTGTGGCGCGGAGTCGTCAACGCCGTCAGCGCAGATCCGGTGCCACTGCCTCGGCGGTGATCATCGCCACCGCTTCGTCGAGGGTCATCATCTTCTGATGCTCGTCGCTGCCGAGGCGGCGCAGGGCGACGGAGCCTTCCTCGGCCTCGCGCTTGCCGACGACAAGGAGCAGCGGGACCTTCTTCAGCGAATGTTCGCGCACCTTGTAGTTGATCTTCTCATTCCTAAGGTCGGCCGTGGCGCGGAGGCCCACGGCCTTCAGCCGGCTCAGCACGTCCTTTGCATAATCGTCGGCGTCGGAGACGATCGTCGCGACCACCGCCTGGACCGGCGCCAGCCACAGCGGGAATTTGCCGGCATAATGTTCAATGAGGATTCCAATGAAGCGTTCGTAGCTGCCGAAGATCGCGCGGTGGAGCATGATCGGGCGATGCCGCTCACCATCCTCGGCGACATAGGTCGCGTCGAGACGGTCGGGCAGCACGCGGTCGGACTGGATCGTTCCCACCTGCCACGTGCGGCCGATGGCGTCGGTCAGGTGCCATTCGAGCTTGGGCGCGTAGAAGGCGCCCTCGCCCGGCAATTCTTCCCAGCCATATTGCTCGGTGGCGAGGCCGGCCGAGACAACCGCGTTGCGCAATTCGCTTTCGGCCAGGTCCCAGTCCGCGTCGCTGCCGAAGCGCTGGTCGGGGCGGAGCGCAAGCTTGATCGAATAGGTGAAGCCGAAATCCTGGTAGATGCGATCGGCGAGCGCGCAGAACGCCTTCACTTCGTCGACGATCTGGTCTTCGCGGCAGAAGATGTGCGCATCGTCCTGCGTGAACTGGCGCACCCGCATCAACCCGTGCAGCGCGCCGTGCGGTTCGTTGCGGTGGCAACAGCCGTTCTCGTAAATGCGCAGCGGAAGGTCGCGGTAGCTGGTGATGCCCTGCTTGAAGATGAGCACATGCGCGGGGCAGTTCATCGGCTTGATCGCCATCAGGTCGGCCTGACCCGACAGCACCGGCGCATCCTCGTCCGTCCCCGGAATTTCGTCGGGGACGATGAACATGTTTTCGCGATATTTGCCCCAGTGGCCGCTCTGCTCCCACTGGCGCGCGTCCATGATCTGCGGAGTCTTGACCTCGCGATAGCCCGCAGCGTCGATGGCACGGCGCATATAGGCCTCGAGCTCGCGCCAGATGATGTAGCCGTTGGGATGCCAGAAGACGCTGCCATGCGCTTCGGCCTGGAGGTGGAACAAGTCCATCTCCTGCCCCAGCTTGCGGTGGTCGCGCTTGGCCGCTTCCTCGAGCCGGACGAGATGCGCGTCGAGCTGCTTCTTGTTGAGCCACGCCGTGCCGTAGATTCGGCTGAGCATCGGGTTCTTGGGATCGCCGCGCCAGTAAGCGCCCGACACGCGCGTCAGCTTGAACGCCTGCGGGTCGAGCTTTCCGGTCGAGGCGAGGTGCGGGCCGCGGCACAAGTCGATCCAGTCGGCCTCGCCATGCCCCGTCTTGTACATGGTGATCGGCTCGCCCTCGGGCAGCTCCATCACCCATTCGGCCTTGAAGCTTTCACCATGGTCGATGAAGAACTGGCGGACGCGGGCGCGGTCCCACACTTCGCGCACCAGCGGCTTGTCGGCGGCGATGACGCGCCGCATCTCCTCCTCGATCGCCGGCAAATCCTCTTCGGTGAAGGGGCCGCGCTCAGCGGTCGGCGCGAAGTCGTAATAGAAACCGTCGTCGGTCGCCGGGCCGAAGGTGATCTGCGTGCCGGGGTAGAGGTTCTGCACCGCCTCGGCGAGGACGTGCGCATAGTCGTGGCGCACCAGTTCGAGCGCGTCCTTTTCATCGCGGCTGGTGATCAGCGCGAGGTTCGCGTCGCCTTCGAACGGGCGCATGATGTCGCGCACCTCGCCGTCAACCCGCGCCGCGAGCGCGGCCTTGGCGAGGCCCGGCCCGATCGCGGCGGCGACGTCGGCCGGGGTCGACCCCTGCGGCATTTCCCGAACCGAACCGTCGGGAAGCGCGATCTTGAACATCTTGGTCATTGTGCAGCGCATCTAGCGAGCGCGCCCCAAAGGCTCAACCTGACTGCGCTCACCCGCAGCGCGAAATCGCGCGCGTTAATCTCCCAGAAATGTGTTACGGTCGGGAGCTTCGACTCCGAAGCGCCTGTGGTGACCCAACAGGGGGAGATGATGATGATCAAAAGAATCTTGTCAGCGTCCGTAGCAACTGCGCTCATGTTCGGTTCGATTTCACCCGCCTATGCCCAAGCCTATATGGACGGGCCGCAAGCCCCGCTCGGCATGACCGCGAGCTTGAACCTCAAGGTGCCGATCGGCGAGCAGCGCTATAAGGCGAAGAAGGCATCGGCCGGTCTCACCCTGGCTTATGGACAACGGACGAACACGCTGACGTCCGACAACAGGATCGCCACGCGGCAGATGAAGCTGGCCGACCTGCGCTTCGCGCGGACCGACCAGTCAATCAAATTGGCCAAGGCCGAATTCGCGAGCTTCGACCTGGCGAACCTCGACAAGGACAAGAGGCTCAACATGGGTCCCGACGGCGGCAAGGGATCGACCACCTGGATCGTCCTGGGTGCCGTTGCCGCGGGCGTCCTCATCTACCTCCTCGTCAGGGACGGCGACGACGACGATGATGATGACGAAGTCCTCTGATTGAGGTGTGACTTCAGCGGGGCCGTCAGCAATGACGGCCCCGCTTTTGCAATGGTAGAAACCTTATCATGCGTTTTGCCCCTGTCTGCCTGGCGATCCTTTGCGCCGGCTGGTGCAGCCCCGCCGCCGCGGCAATCGACATTCATTTCTACTCCAAGGATTTCGCTTCAACCTTTCCGCATGCCTATGTGCGCTTGACGGGCACCGTCGACGCAACGGGCGAGGTCGTCGACACCAATTACGGATTCACCCCGGTGCGCCTCAATCCGTCGATCCTGATGGGTCCGGTCAAGGGCATGATCCAAACGGTGAAGCCCGACTATGTCGCGCGCAGCGACAAGCACTTCACGCTGCGCCTGACCGACGCGGAATATCAGGCGGTGTTGGCGCGCGTCGACCAATGGCGCACCGCGACGCAGCCCAATTACCGACTGAACAGCCGCAACTGCGTCTATTTCGTTGCCGACATGGCCGCAGCGCTGGGGCTTGAAGCCCCGCCCGTCCCGGCACTGATGAAGAAGCCCAAGTCGTTCCTGATGAAAGTCACCGCCGACAATCGCGCGCGGATCGCGCAATGGCCCGGCGGATCGGTGGCGCAAGCAGCGGCGAGCGTGCCGGCGACTTCGCGATAGTGCCGCAGCCCGATATCCAGCACATCGACGCCGCGGGCCGGCTTATTGCCGTCCGCGCCCGCGCGGGCGCTGGTCCGACACTGCTGTTCCTGCCCGGCTATGCGTCCGACATGGAAGGGTCGAAGGCGATCGCCCTCGACGCCTTTGCCGAGCGGCGCGGAATGGCCATGGTGCGCTTCGACTATTCCGGGACAGGGTCGAGCCCCGGCGCCTTTGAGGATGGCACGCTGACGGCCTGGCTCGGAGAAGCGATCGCCGTGCTCGACCAGATGACGCGCGGGCCCGTGATCCTGGTCGGGTCGTCGATGGGCGGATGGATCGCGCTCCACCTCGCGCTGCGCCGCGCCGACCGGGTGGCCGCGCTGGTCGGCATCGCCGCTGCGCCCGACTTCACCCAATGGGGCTTCACGCCCGCGCAGAAAGCCGAGCTCCAAGCGCGCGGGCGGATCGTGGAAGACAATCCGTACGGGCCCGAGCCCTCGATCACCACCCGCGCCTTCTGGCAATCGGGCGAGGCGCTGCGCCTGCTCGATGGTCCGATCGCGGTCGATTGCCGGTGCGGCTGATCCACGGCGAGGCGGATCGCGACGTCCCGCTCAACATCGCCTTGTGGACCATGCGCCAGCTTCGTTCAGCCGATGTCCAGTTGCTGACCGTCAAAGGGGGCGGCCATCGCCTGTCGGAGCCGCATGAGATCGATGCGATCCTGCGCACCGTCGCCAGCCTAGTGGAGCCCCCGTCTTGATCCTGCCCGTCGCTTTCCTGCTTGCCGCCGCCGCGCCGACCACGAGCCAGGTGATCGGCCAGGTCGAATGCGCGGCGCGATCCGGGACCGAAGCGCAACTGTGCCTGGCGACCGAATATTCACGCAGCGGACGCTTTGCCGAATCGGCCGCCGAGTTCGAGAAAGCGGCGGCTTCGGCCGGCCCGCGCGCGGACTTTGCGCTGGCCGCGGCGGGCAACATGTGGATCGCCGCGGGCCAGCCGGGGAAGGCCGCATTCGCGCTCGACCGTGCGCTGGCCGGCAAGTCGCTTGTCGCCGAGCAGCGTGGCGAGGCCCTGCTCGATCGCGCCCGCGCGGCGGAGGCGCAGAACGACCTCGCGACAGCGCGCGCCCGCCTCAAGATGGCCGAGCCGCTGATCGCGCAAGACCCCTTCTACTGGTATTTTTCCGCCGCGCTCGCGATCCGCGAGGGCGATCGCGCCGTCGCGCAATCGGCCATCGGCAAGGCGCTTGCGCTGGCGCCGAACGACCCGACCGTGCTGTTCGAAGCGGGGCATGTCGCGGACTTCTTGGGCAATGCCGACCAGGCGCGCAGCTACTGGATGCGCGCGGCGGGCAACGACCCCAATGGGCCGATCGGCAAGGCGGCGGCGAAGGCGGTCGAAATGATGGGCGTCACGCCGGTCGTGAAATCGCAGGCGCAAACGCCTAAGTAGCGCATATGCGCTTTCTTCATTCGATGCTTCGGGTCAGCGACCCCGAGCCGACCATCCGCTTCTTCAAGCTGCTCGGCCTCGAGGAGCGGCGACGCTTCGACGTCCCGGCGGGCAAGTACACGCTCATTTTCCTCGGCGTCCCCGGCGATCCGGGCGGCGAGGTCGAGCTCACGCACAATTGGGGTGAGCAGGGCTATGGCGGCGGCCGCAACTTCGGCCACCTCGCTTACGAGGTCGACGATATTTACGTGACCTGCCAGCGGCTGGCGGAGGGCGGCGTAACGATCAATCGCCCGCCGCGCGACGGGCGCATGGCCTTCGTCCGATCGCCCGACAATATCTCGGTCGAATTGCTGCAAAAGGGTGGCGCGCTGGAACCCGCCGAGCCGTGGGCGTCGATGCCCAATACGGGCGAATGGTGATGCTGGAGATCGTCTCCGTCCCGGCCTTTGCCGACAATTACATCTGGCTGGTGCATGATCCCGACAGCGGCGAGACGGCGGTGGTCGATCCGGGCGACGCGGCGCCGGCGCTGGCCGAGGCACAGCGGCGGGGATGGACCATCGGGCAGGTGTGGAACACGCACTGGCACCCCGACCACACCGGCGGCAATCTGGCGGTCAAGGCGGCCACGGACGCAACCATCTCCGGCCCCGCATCCGACCGCATCCCCGGCCGCGACGTCGTGCTGCGCGAAGGCGACAGCGTCCGCATTGGACGGCATTCCGGACGAGTCATCGAAGTGCCCGGCCATACGCTCGACCATATCGCGATCGTCTTCGAACAGGCGGGCGCCGCGTTCGTCGGCGACACCTTGTTCGCCATGGGCTGCGGCCGCCTGTTCGAGGGAACGCCGGAGCAGATGTTCGAATCCCTTCGGCGGTTCGCCAACCTGCCGCCGGACACGCGGCTCTATTGCGCGCACGAATATACGCTGTCCAACGCGCGTTTCGCAGCGCACGCCGACCCCGGCAATGCGGACATTGCCGAGCGCCTGTCGCGCATCGAGGCGCTGCGCGAGCGCGGGGAGATCACCCTGCCCACGACGGTAGCCGAGGAACGCGACACCAACGTCTTCGTTCGAGCATCGAACGCGGCGGAATTCGCAGCGCTTCGGGCGGCCAAGGACAGCTTCCGTTAAGCCGCCAAGGCGCTTCGTGGAGGCGCTCATGGGCGCCAAGGAGGTTGAGATGAGAACCGTTCCCTTATTGCTGATCGCCGCCGCCGGGCTGGGATCATGCGCGACGGCTTCGCCGGAGCAAGTCGCCGCGGCCGCTGCCCGCGACCAAGCCAAGCTTGCATCGCTTACGGCCGGCAAGGTGGCTGGGCCGCCGATGAGCTGCCTGTCCAACTGGCGGTCTCGCGACATGGTTGTGGTCAACGAGAATGTCGTTGCCTTCCGCGACGGCCGCAACCGGGTCTACATCAACAACATGAACGGCCCGTGCAACGGCCTTGGCCCCATGCGCGGCACGCTGGTGACTCAGACCACCGGCACAAGCCTGTGCCGCGGCGATATCGCGCAGGTGCTGGACATGACGAGCCGGACGAACATCGGCGCCTGCTCGTTCGGGGACTTCATCCCCTTCACCACGGGGCGCTGACCCTAGCGCTTGTATAGCGCGTCGAGCTGCTCGCCGTAGATTTTGCCGATAACGTGCCGCCGGATCTTCATCGACGGCGTCATCTGTTCATTGTCGATGGTGAAGGGGTCCTGCGTGACGATGAAGCGGCGCACGCGTTCGAGGATCGAGACGTCGGAATTGACGCGGTCGACCGCGCGCTGGAGCCGCTGCTGCACATCCGGCAACCCGGCGATTTCGGGATCGGGCACAAGCAAAGCGACGAGGTGCGGTCGGCGGTCGCCATAAACCATCGCTTGCGCAATTTCGGGCTGGAGCGTCAGCATCCCTTCGATCCGCTGCGGGGAGACGTTGTCGCCCTTGTCGTTGACGATCAGATCCTTCTTGCGGTCGGTGATGCAGATGCGGCCCTTGGCGTCGAAATGGCCGACATCGCCGGTGGCGAGCCACCCGTCCTTGAGCACACGCGCCGTTTCTTCCGGATTGCGCCAATAGCCGTGCATGACATTTTCGCCGCGGACCATGATCTCGCCGTCGTCGGCGATTCGGACTTCGCAATTCTTGACCGGCGGCCCGACCGTTTCATGGCGGATCCCGGCGCTTGGCCGATTGCAGCTGATGACCGGCCCAGCCTCGGTCTGGCCGTAGCCCTGGAGGAAGGTGATCCCGAGCGACTGGAAGAAATTGCCGACTTCGGGATTGAGCGGCGCGCCGCCCGACACCCAGGCCTTGGTCCGCCCGCCGACCTTGGCCTTGACCTTGCGCCGCAGCGTCAGCGACAGGATGCCGTCCATCGGCAGGTCCCACGGTTTGACTCCGCCTTCGTGACGGTCGTTGCCGATCTTGAGCGCGCGCCGCAGCAGATATTGTGACAGGCCGCCGCTGGCTTCGATCGTCTTCATGATGCGCGTGCGCAGCATTTCGAACAGCCGCGGGACGACGACCATGATCGTCGGCTGCACCTCCTCGATATTGGCGGCCAATTTCTCGAGGCTTTCGGCGTAGTAGATCTGGGCGCCGAGCGCGACGGGGAAGTGCTGGCCGCCGCTATGTTCGTAGGCATGGCTGGCCGGCAGGAAGGACAGGAAGATCTCGTCCTCCCAGCCGAAGTCGGTCGAGATGATGTCGATGCAGCCTTCGACGTTGTGGAGGATCGCGCCGTGATGCTGCTGCACCCCGCGCGGTGCCCCGCCGGTGCCGCTGGTATAGATGATGCACGCCAGCGCGTCGCGCGCGACCGACGCGACTCGTTCGCGCATTTCGCCGACGTCGCTCGGCCCGGCGACCAGTTCGTCCCAATGATAAAATTGCAGCTCCTCCGGCGCCTGGCCTGTGCGGATGTCCTCCATGCCGATGACGTGATGGCATTCGGACGATGTGACGACCGCGGGGATCAAGGTCTTCGCCAGCTTCTGCGTCGACACGATCACCGCCCGTGCCCCGGAGTTGCCGAGGATATGCGCGTGATCGCGCGTGGTGTTGGTCGTGTAGGTCGGCACCGTGACGCAACCGGCGGCCATGATGCCGAGGTCGGCGATCAGCCATTCGGGGCGATTTTCGCTGACCAGCGCAACACGGTCGCCCGGGTTCATGCCGATGTCCCTCAGTGCCGCCGCCATCGCGGCAACCTGGCGCGACGCTTCGGTCCAGGTGATCGGTTGCCACTGGCCATTGCGCTTGGCCCACAGGAAGGGCGCGTCGCCTTTCTCCTCGGCGCGCGTGAGGAACATCGTCACCAGGTTCGGAAAATGTTCGAGTTGGCGCGCCATGCTCTTCCCTTCTGCCACGGCGGCGCTTCTTAGCGGAAAGCGTTCCGGGTGCCACTCCTCGTGGACGCCCCGGCGATGGTCGGCTAGGCGGACGGCATGCGCCTGTTGCTCATGCTTTCCGCCGCGCTTGCCTGTCTTGGTGTCGGCGCCGCCGCCCCCGCCCAGCAACGTGCCCCGCAGACGACGGTTGCGGTCGCGACCCAGCCGTTCGTGATCGCTGCCAATCCCCTCGCAAGCGAAGCCGGCATCAACGTGCTCAAGCGCGGCGGCAGCGCGGTCGATGCGGCGATTGCGGTGCAGGCGATGCTGTCGCTGGTCGAACCGCAAAGCTCGGGCCTCGGCGGTGGCGCGTTCCTTCATTACTATGACGCGCGCACCCAGCGGACGATGGTCTATGACGGGCGTGAAACCGCCCCAGCGCAGGCAACGCCGGGCATGTTCCTCGATTCCGCCGGGCAGCCGCTGCCGTTCGGCACCGCGGTGCTGAGCGGGCGCGCGACGGGCGTCCCAGGCGCGGTCAAGATGCTGGCGCTGGCGCATCGCGAGCGCGGGCGGCTGCCGTGGCGAACTCTTTTCGGTGAGGCGGAGCGCACCGCGGCGCAGGGCTTCCTGGTCAGTCCGCGCCTCGCTAAATTGCTGCGCGGCAACTTCGCCGAAAATCGCGCGCCCGACGTGATCGCTTATTTCGGCAAGCCCGACGGAACGCGCGTCGACGTCGGCGATCGGCTGCGCAACCCGGCCTATGCCGATTTCCTGCGTCGCCTCGCCGCGCAGGGCCCGAACGCAATGTATGCCGGATCGACCGCCGCGCGGATCGTCGCGCGCACCCGCGCCGCGCCCCTCGGCGGATTGATGACGTTGGCCGACCTGGCCAATTACCGCCCGGTCAAGCGCGACAGCCTGTGCCGCCCGGTGCGCACCTACATCATGTGCGTGCCGCCCCCGCCGTCGAGCGGCGTCGGTTTGCTCCAGCTGATGAAGATGCTCGAGCTGACCGACATCGCGCGGCGCGGGCCGAACGATCCGCAGGCCTGGTTCCTGTTCGCCGAAGCCAGCCGCCTGATGTACGCCGACCGCGACAAATATGTCGGTGACGTTGCGACGGTGCCCGTCGCCGGGCTGCTTGCGCCCGACTATGTCGCCAGCCGCGCCCGCCTGATCGGGACGACCGCCGGCCCACCGCCGCAAGCGGGGACGCCGGCCGGCGCGCTGGTCGCGGGCGTCGACGGCACGCACGAGGTCGCGGGCACGTCGCACTTCATCGTCGGCGATGCGCAGGGCAATGTCGTGTCGATGACCACCACGGTCGAATCGATCTTCGGCAGCGGGCGGATGGTCGACGGCTTCTTCCTCAACAACCAGATGACCGACTTCGCCTTCGCGCCAGTGGATGCGCAGGGGCGCCCCGTGGTCAACGCCGTCGCGCCGGGCAAGCGCCCGCGATCGTCGATGACCCCGGTGATCCTGCTCACCCCCGACCGCCGCTTCGCGGGTGCGATCGGATCGGCCGGCGGCAATGCGATCCTCGCTTATGTCGGCAAGTCGCTGGTCGGGGCGATCGACTGGAACCTGCCGATGCAACAGGCGATCGCGCTTCCCAACCTCGTCGCGCGCGGGCCGAACTTCCAGGGCGAGGTGACCAAGTTTTCGCCCGAGCTTCTCGAAGGCCTGCGTCAGCGCGGGATCGAGCTTCGGCCCGGCCAAGGCGAGGATTCGGGCGTGCACGGCGTGATCATCCGCGGCGGGCGAGTCGATGGCGGCTTCGATCCGCGGCGCGAGGGCCGGGTGCTGACGCTGCCGCGCCGCTAGGCGCTGGTGCCGACGGCGTCGGCGATCGTCGCGAATTCCGAAACACGCAGCCGCGCGGCGAGCCCGCGCACGATGCGCTGGGCGATGCGCGGGCCTTCATAGACCATCGCGCTATAGAGCTGGATCAGGCTCGCCCCGGCGCAGATCCGCTCCCACGCATCTTCCGCCGTCGCAATCCCGCCGACGCCGACCAAGGGGATTTCCCCCCCGCTCGCCGCTCGGAAGGCGCGCAACGCCTCGAGCGCGAGCGGCTTGAGCGGGCGTCCGGACAACCCGCCCTCCTCCCGCGCGAACCGCGATTTCAGCGGCGGCCGCGACAGCGTCGTATTGCCGACGATGAGAGCGGCGATCTTGTGATCGATGGCGGCGCGCACGATCCGTTCGGGATCGCCGGGCGCGAAATCGGGCGCGACCTTGAGGAAGATCGGCTTGCGCACCCCGACGGCCCGGACGGCGGCAAGCAGATCTTCGAGCGCGCCCTGGTCCTGAAGCCCGCGCAGGCCTGGGGTGTTGGGTGAGCTGATGTTGATCGTCATATAGCGCGCGACCGGCGCCATCGCGCGGACGCCGCGGACATAATCGGCGATCCGGTCCGCACTGTCCTTGTTCGCCCCGACGTTGACGCCGATGATCTCGCTACGGTGGGCGCATTCGCGCAGGCGGCCAAAGGCAGCGGGCTGGCCGTCGTTGTTGAAGCCGAGCCGGTTGATGACCCCGCGGTCCTCGGCCAGCCGGAACACGCGCGGGCGCGGATTGCCGGCCTGGGGCAGCGGCGTCACCGTTCCCACCTCGACGAAGCCGAAACCGAGCGACAGCATCTGCTCGGGCACCTCGGCATTCTTGTCGAACCCCGCGGCGAGCCCGACCGGCGAGGGGAAGTCGAGACCCGCGACGCGCGTGTGCAGCGACGCCGGCACCGGCGGCGGCGCGTGCGTCGGCATCAGCTTGAGCGCGGCGATGGTCGCGCGGTGCGCCGTTTCGGCATCGAGTGCGAAGGCGAACGGGCGAAGGAATGGGTAGAGGTGCATTTAGCTCTCCCCCTCGATGGGGAAGGGTTGAGTGGGGGTGAACTCCGACATCGGGCGCGCCTTACGACGAACCTCACCCCACCCCAACCCCTCCCCATCAAGGGGAGGGGCGCGGTTGCGAATCCTTCAGCGACACCCTAAATCGGACTGGAAAGCTCCGAATTAGATATGCGCCTGTCCCATCTCGCCGATTATGCGGTCGTGCTGATGACCGCTGCCGCTCGCCGGCCCGCGGCCGCGCGCCTGAGCGCGACCGAGCTGGCCCAGGAGACTGGCGTGCCACTCCCGACCGCGCAGAAACTGATGGGCCAGCTCGCAACGTGCGGGCTGCTGACCAGCGCGCGCGGCGCCGGTGGAGGCTTCACGCTGGCGCGGCCGGCCGCGGAGATCAGCCTCGCCGACATCGTCGAGGCGGTCGAGGGGCCGATCGCAATGACGGTCTGTTCCGGCCTTGAGGGCGCGTCGGATTGCGCGCTTGACGCGCATTGCCGGGTCAAGCCGCACATGGGCGTGGTCGGAAATGCGGTGCGCGGCGCGCTCGGCGCGGTTTCGCTGACGGAGCTGTCGCGATGACCGACGACATCCGCAACGCCGAGGCCCACGCCGCAGCCGAGAAGCTGTCCGATTACGAATGGGGCTTTTCGAGCGATATCGAGCAAGAATTCGCGCCCAAGGGGCTGAACGAAGACACGGTCCGCTTCATCTCCGCCAAGAAGAACGAGCCCGAGTGGATGCTCGAATGGCGGCTGAAGGCCTATCGCGCCTGGCTGGAGATGGAGGAGGTGGACTGGGCCAAGCTCGACATCCCCAAGATCGATTATCAGGACAGCTATTATTACGCCGCGCCCAAGGCCAAGCCCAAGCTCGGCAGCCTCGACGAGGTCGATCCCGAGATCCTGCGCGTCTATGAAAAGCTCGGCATCCCGATCGAGGAGCAGAAGGTGCTCGCGGGAGTCGAGGGCGCGCGCAAGGTCGCGGTCGACGCGGTGTTCGATAGCGTCAGCGTGGCGACGACCTTCCGCGAGGAATTGAAGCGCGCGGGCGTCATTTTCCTGTCGATCAGCGAGGCGATCCGCGAGCACCCCGAGCTGATCCGCAAATATCTCGGCAGCGTCGTGCCGCAGCGTGACAACTACTTCGCCTGCTTGAACGCCGCTGTCTTTTCCGACGGGACGTTCGTCTACGTTCCCGAAGGCGTTCGCTGCCCGATGGAATTGAGCACCTATTTCCGTATCAATGCCGAGAATACGGGGCAGTTCGAGCGCACCCTGATCGTCGCCGACAAGGGGAGCTACGTCAGCTATCTCGAAGGCTGCACCGCGCCGATGCGCGACGAGAACCAGCTGCACGCCGCGGTGGTCGAGATTTTCGCGCACGAGGATGCCGAAGTGAAATATTCGACGGTGCAAAATTGGTATCCTGGCGATGCCGAGGGCAAGGGCGGGATCTTCAATTTCGTCACCAAGCGCGCTTTGTGCTCGGGCGACCGCAGCAAGGTTTCGTGGACGCAGGTCGAGACCGGCAGCGCGATCACCTGGAAATATCCGAGCTGCATCCTCAAGGGCGACGGCAGCGTCGGCGAATTCTATTCGGTCGCGCTGACCAACAACCGCCAGCAGGCCGACACCGGCACCAAGATGATCCACATTGGCGCCAACACGCGCTCGACGATCGTGTCGAAGGGCATCAGCGCGGGGCGTTCGAACAACACTTATCGCGGCTTGGTCCGCGTGCTGCCGCGCGCGGAAAATGTGCGCAACTTCACGCAGTGCGACTCATTGCTGCTCGGCAGCGACTGCGGCGCGCACACCGTACCTTATATCGAGATCAAGAACCCGACCGCGCAGATCGAGCACGAAGCGACGACGAGCAAGATCAGCGAGGACCAATTGTTCTACGCCATGTCGCGCGGGCTCGACGCCGAAAGCGCCGTCGCGCTGATCGTCAACGGCTTCGCGCGCGAGGTGCTCAAGCAACTGCCGATGGAGTTCGCGGTCGAGGCCCAGAAATTGCTGGGGATCAGCCTTGAGGGGAGCGTGGGATGAGCTTGCTCGGACTCGCTTTTGCTGCGGCCGTTTCCGGCGCCGAGCCGTGTTCCGCGGTGCGGCGTGAGCAGGCAGCTTTCACCGCCAAGATATTCGACCGTATGGAGCGCATGAATCGCGATCTCCGCCGACCAGATGGATCGCAACGCCCCCTGACCGCCGCTCAGCGTAAGGAATTTGCCGGCGTGGAGGCCGAAGTCGAAGCATTCATCGACCGGTTCAACACGCGCTTGAACCAATGCCGGGAAAATTGAACTTAAACATGCTCGAAATCACCAACCTCCACGCGTCCGTCGCCGACAAGCCGATCCTGAAGGGCGTTTCGCTGCACGTGCCTGCGGGCGAGGTGCATGCGATCATGGGGCCGAACGGGTCGGGTAAGTCGACGCTGGCTTATGTGCTCGCGGGGCGGCCGGGGTATGATGTGACGGAGGGGTCGGTGATGTTCCGTCACCCCGGCGAAGGCCGGGGCCCAGCGCAACAAGAAAAACTGGATCCCGGCCTTCGCCGGGATGACGAGTTGGATCTGCTGTCTCTCGAACCGCACGAGCGCGCGGCCGCCGGGCTGTTCTTGGGCTTCCAATATCCGGTCGAGATTCCCGGCGTGTCGTATCTGCAATTCCTGCGCGAAAGCCTCAATGCGCAGCGGCGTTCGCGCGGCGAGGCCGATCTCAGCGGCGCTGAATTCATCAAGCTTGCGCGCGGCCAGGCCGAGGCGCTGGGCATGGACATCGAGATGCTCAAGCGGCCGGTCAACGTCGGCTTTTCGGGTGGCGAGAAGAAGCGCGCCGAGATGGTCCAGATGGGCATCATGCAACCCAAGTTCGCATTGCTCGACGAGACCGACAGCGGGCTCGACATCGACGCGCTGCGCATCGTCGGCGAAGGCATCAACCGCATCATGCGCAGCGCCGACAAGGGCGTGCTTCTGATCACCCATTACGAGCGCCTGCTCGAGCATGTCCGCCCCGACCGCGTGCACGTGCTGCAGGCCGGGCGGATCACGCGTTCGGGCGGGATCGAACTGGCCCGCGACCTCGAGCGCGCGGGCTATGTCGAGGCGGTCGCGTGACCGCTTTCTGGATCGTCGTCGCCAGCCTGGCGATCATTCTTCTCGCGGGGTCGGCACGCCACAATGCCGGCCGCGCGCTGACCGACATCACGGTCTTGGTCGGGATGTTTGCGCTGCTGGCGATCGGCAACCTGCTGCTCGGCACAATGTTCGATACCGGCGACGCCGCGTGGACGATCGCGGCCGTCGTTGCCGGTGGTTTCGCGCTCGATGCGATCTACGGCTATATGGCGCCGCAGCGAAAGCGCCGCCGCGATCGCGCGCTGCGCGATTTCTGGCATCGGCGGCGCGCATGACGGCGCCCTTCCCAAGCCGCAAGCAGGAGGCGTGGCGCTATGCCGACCTCGATGCGCTGAAGCCTGTGTGGGATCAGCTCGGCGATGTCGCGACGCTGACCGTCGGCGCGGGCGAAACGCTGGAGCAAGTCTGGCTGCCGAGCGGCGATGACGTACAGGTCCGGCGCGTCCGAATGACACTTGACGACGGCGCGCGCGCGCGGATCTTCGCGCTCAATGTCGCGCCGGTTTACGGGCGGATCGAGCTTGAGGTGACGCTTGGCGAGGGCGCGGACTTCGAGCTTTACGCCGCGAACATTGGCGGCGGGATATCGACCAACGAAGTCGTCACCCACGTGCGCCATCTGGGCGAGCGCGGCCGATCGCGGCAGGTGATCCGCAGCGTGCCTGGGCACAAGGCGGTCGGATCCTACCTCGGCAAGGTCGAAGTTGCGCGCGGCGCGCAGCAAACCGACGGCGAGCAGTCGGTCAAGGCGATGCTGCTCGATCGCGGCGCGACTGCGAATTGCAAGCCCGAGCTCGAAATCTACGCCGACGACGTCAAATGCGCACACGGCGCGAGCATTGGCGAGCTGGACGCGATGCAATTATTCTATGCGCAGAGCCGCGGGCTCGATCCGGCGGGCGCGCGTGCGCTGCTGCTCGAAGGGTTCGTGATGGATCTGTGGGACAGCGCCAGCGACGGCGATGCGATCCGCAATGCGGCGCGCGCTGCGCTGCACCGGATTGTCGCATGAAGCGGCAACGCACATTCGTCCGTCCTGAGCGAGGCGCGCAGCGCGTAGTCGAAGGGCTCTCGGCTCGCACGTCGGCGCAGCGCCCTTCGACTTCGCTCAGGACGAACGAGGTTGGGAGAGCGGCATGAACGCGCCCATTCGCATCACATCGACCCTGAACGTCCGCGCGCAGTTTCCGGCGATCGAGAATTGGCATTATCTCGACAGCGCCGCGACCGCGCAGAAGCCGCAGGCCGTGATCGACGCGATCACCAACGCGTACGCGCGCGACTACGCAACCGTGCACCGCGGCGTGTACCAGCGCTCGTCGGAGATGACCGGCCGTTACGAGGCGGCGCGCGAGGCGGCGGCAGCGCTGATCGGCGGCAAGCCCGCGCAAACCGTCTTCACCCGCGGCGCGACCGAGGCGATCAACTTGGTCGCCTACACATTGCCGCGCGAAGGGCGACGCCGCGTGCTGGTGTCGACGCTGGAGCATCACAGCAACATCGTGCCGTGGCAGCTCGCGGGCTTCCAGGTTGATGCCGTGCCGCTCACCGATGATGGGCAGATCGACCTCGACGCCGCCGAGGACATGCTGACCAACGAGCATTTGATCGTCGCCTTTGCGCATGTGTCCAACGCGCTCGGTTCGATCCTCGATGCGAAGCGCGCGGCGGAGATCGCACATGCCAAGGGCGCCTATCTGCTGCTGGATGGCTGCCAGGCGGTGGCGCGCCTGCCGGTCGATGTCGCCGCGCTCGGCTGCGACTTCTACGCGTATTCGGGTCATAAGCTCTACGGCCCGACCGGCATCGGCGTCCTGTGGGGTTGCCCCGACCTGATGAAGACCATGCCGCCGTGGCAGGGCGGCGGCGCGATGATCGACCGCGTGACGTTCGAGTCGACGACCTATGCCGATCCGCCGCAGCGGTTTGAGGCAGGGACGCCGCACATCGTCGGCGCGGTTGGCCTCCACGCGGCGATCGACTGGATCACGAACATCGGCCTCGACGCGGTGCACGCGCATGAGGCGGCGCTGGTCGCCGAATGCCGCGCGGCGTTGGCGGGCATCGACGGGGTGACGCTCTACGGGCCGGAAGCGAGCGCCGGAATCGTCAGCTTCAACGTCGATGGGGTGCATGCGCATGACGTCGCCACCATATTGGATGATGCGGGCGTCGCCGTTCGCGCCGGGCACCATTGCGCACAGCCGCTGATGGACTCGCTTGGCATTGCGGCGACCGCGCGCGCCAGTTTTGCCGCGCATAGCGACAGCAGCGACATTGCCGCGCTGGTGCGCGGGATTGAACAAGTGAAGCGGATTTTCACATGAACGAGGAGCGCAAGATCGAGACCGAGGAAGTCGAGGCGGTGACGCCGCCGCCGCGCGCCCGCGTCACCGAGACGTTCGAGCGCAAGCGCGATTATCTGACGGGCTTCCTTGCGGGCGAGACCGAGACCCAGCCGGGCGGATCGGCCGGCAATGAGGAATTGCGCGATACGGTGATCGCGGCGCTGAAATCGATCTACGATCCGGAAATCCCGGTCGACATCTATGAGCTCGGACTGATCTACGATGTCGAGATCAGCGAGGATGGCGATGCTTTGGTGACAATGACTCTGACCACGCCGCATTGCCCGGTCGCGGAAAGCCTGCCGCAGGAAGTCGAGCTGCGCGTGCTGTCGGTGCCCGGGATCCGCGATTCGGAAGTGAAACTGGTGTGGGACCCGCCGTGGGATCCGTCGAAGATGAGCGACGAAGCGCGACTTGAATTGGGGATGCTGTGATCCTTCGTCATCGCAACCCCGTAAGCCCGCTCATCCTGAGTAGCGCCAAAGGCGCGTATCGAAGGACCGTGCTTCGATACGCCGCTTCGCGGCTACTCAGCATGAGCGGATTGGGAGCGTAAGATGAACATTGAAAGCCGTCGCCCCAGACCTGCCGCGATCACCCTCACCCCGCGCGCCGAAGCGCGCATCGCCGAGCTGATGGCGCGTGCGCCCGAGGGCGCGATCGGGGTCAAGCTGTCGACCCCGCGACGCGGCTGTTCGGGCCTCGCTTATTCGGTCGATTATGTGAACGAGGCGCAGGCGTTCGACGAGAAGATCGCGACGCCGGGCGGCGACTTCTACGTCGACGGCGCGTCGGTGCTGTACCTGGTCGGATCGACGATGGACTGGGTCGAGGACGATTTCGCCGCCGGCTTCACGTTCGAAAATCCCAACGCCAAGGGTGCCTGCGGCTGCGGCGAGAGCTTTACCGTTTGATCGTCCGGCGGGCGACCGTCGCCGACTTTCCGGCATGGGCCGAGATGCTGGCCGCGCTGCACGGCGACATTGCGGATTTCGCGGCGGAACTGCCGGTCTTCACCGCGCTCGACCAGCCTTATGTCGGGTTCATCGCTTTTGACGGCGACGCAGCCATCGGCATGATCGACGCGCGCGAACGCAATTTTGCGGAAGGGGCGCCGAACCTGCGCGCGGCTTATGTCGAGGATTTGTGGGTCGCACCATCCCATCGCGGGCGCGGCATTGCGCGCCTGCTGCTCGACGCGGTCGAGCAATGGGCGCGCGATCAGGGGCTCGAATGGCTCGGCTCGGATGCGCTGATCGACAATGAGGCCAGCCACGCCTGGCACCGCGCGGCAGGCTTCACGGAGATCGAGCGGCTGGTCGTCTTCGGCAAGCCGCTCGACTGATCAATAGCCGAGCGTGAAGCGGATCGCCGCGCCGGCATCGTCGCGGCTGTTGGCGATGTGGCCGGGCTGGCGACGGTAGAAGAGGTTGCCGCCGAGCAAGCCGCGCCCGCCGAACAGGGTCGATCCGTAGCTGATCTCGCCATCGATTTCTCGGCCGCTCGGCGCCAGCGACATGTGCGTCACCGAATGCGTCGCGCTTGTCGTCGCATAATCATAGGCCGTCGGCAGCAGCGCGGCGAAGCCGCCGCGTTCCACGCGCAGCGGCTGCGCGATGCGCAGACCAAGGCGGTCGTGCGCGCCCAGCACGCCGAGCTTGGCGAGGTCGAACCCGTAAGCGCCGGTCTGGAAACGCCCGGCGGCGAAATCGGTCCACCCGCGCCGCGCCGACACGCCCGCGCTCCACCCGCGGCCCAATTCGCGCCGTGCTTCGAGGTCGACGAAGAAGGATGTCGATCCGCCGCCGCCAAGCATCGCACCCATGCGGCCGCCAAGCAGGCTCTGCCGTTCCTCGAGCCGGCTGATCCCGCCGGACAGCGACGTCGCGCCGAATGTGCGGTCGAGCGCCAGGCTCGTCCAGCGATAGGGCGAGCCGGTCGCGCTGGTCTCGATCTCCTGCCACACCTCACCGGTTTCCCCCGACAAGGTGACGCCGGTCGCGCCGAACTTGCGGCGGATGGCAAGGCTGCCCTCACGGCGTGCGCCAAAGCCCGGATCGCCGGCAATGTCCTTGGCAATCAGGAATGCCCCGGCGGTGTTTCCGCTAAGCTTGCGCTCCATCGCCTTGGCGCCCTCGGCAAAGCCGAACGCGACGGCCGTGCGGTCATCGAGCTTGGCAACCGCGGATCCGGCGACGAGCCGCGCCTTGCGCGCGTCCTCGGGCCCGATACCCATCTGATCGATCGCGACACTGCCGACGAGGTCGCGGCGCTCATGCACCGTCACTGCCACCGAAAGCGGCCCCGCCGCCATGGCGCCCGACCTGATGTCGTTCTGAATCGCGCGCGACAGTGGACGATCGATATCCGCGCGGCGCAACGATGCCGCCAGGTTCGCCACATAAGCCCGGTCGTAGCCGTCGAGGATGATCGCACCGAGCGATTGCCCGGTCGCTGCATCGCCGGCCGCCGGGGGCAGATCGCCCGCGCTTCCGGTCACCGGGACCTGGCTTCCCGCAAGCGACATCGGGCCCTGCGGCTGGAATGCCTTTGCGATATTCAGGCGCCCGCGCCCGAAGACGCTGTCGGTGCCCGCCGCGCCGAGATCGTCGGCGCTTTTCATCAGGATCGAAACGATCTGCGCGCCCGACAGGTTCGGGAAGGCCTGGGCAAGAAGCGCAACCGCACCGCTGATGGTCGGTGCCGAAAAACTGGTGCCGGACCACAGGAACTGCTGGCCGGTCTGATCCGGCGCGCGGTCCTGGAAGCCGCGTGCGGTCAGATAATGCTCCGCGCTTCCCCCGGCGCGGTTGGAGAAGCTCGAAATCTGGTTGATGTCGATGCTGCTGCCGGCGTCGACCCCGACCGATCCGGCGATAATGACCATGCCGGGGAACTGGCTTGCAGGGGTCGAAGCGAATTCGTCGGGACTGCCGCCGGTCGCTGTTTCGCCGTCATTGCCGGCGGAAATCACAAGAACGATGCCGTTTTGCACCGCACGGCTCATCGCCGACATCAGCCCAGACGAAATCCCCCCGCCGCCGAGCGACAGGTTGATGACCTTGGCGCCCGCGGTGCGCGCAATATCGACCCCGCGCGCGATCGTATCGTCGCGGAAGGAACAGCCGTCCTTGGTAGCGCAGCTGCCCGGGACGTCGGCGCGAAGGCTGACGATCGTCGCGTCGAACGCGACGCCCATGGTGTTGGACCCGTTGCGGGCGCCCGCCGCGATCGCGCTGACCGCGGTCCCGTGCCCGCCCTCGTCGCTGACGCCGCGGCTGCCCGCAACATCGGCGCTGGCCGCGTCGATGCGACCGGTGAATTCGCTCAGGTCCGGATTGATGCCGCTGTCGATCACCGCGATCTTGACCCCGGCGCCGGTCGCGCCCGACTGATACGCGCTGATCGCATTGGCCGCGACCGATGACGCCGAATTGCGATATTCGGGCGTGTCGTAGTTCACGCCGGGAGTCGGCGTCGGCGTCGGAGTGGGCGTTGGAGTCGGGGTCGGAGTCGGAGTCGGCGTCGGTGTTGGTGTCGGCGAGGGCGTCGGCGTGGACGCTTTGGGCGGTGGCGGGGTCGAACCGACGCTGCCGCCGCCGCCACCGCCGCCGCAAGCGGACACGGCAAAGGCCAGGACGATCGCGCACGCGCTACTGCTGTAAAAGCGCCGGTTACTCATCGTGCAACTCCCCGCAAGCCGCTGAAAATTAACGGCTTCCCCGAGCAACTTATGGTTCCCAATATCTTACAATTTCCTGAAGAAGTAAAACGGGCTAGGCGCCGGCGACGCATGGACCCCGCCTACGCCCACATCCGCGACTGGATCTTCGATCTCGACAATTGCCTGTACCCGGCATCGACCGGGCTGTTCGGGCTGATCGACGAGCGCATGGGCGCCTACATCCAGCGCCTGCTCGACTGCGACCCGGTCGAGGCGCGGCGGGTGCAGAAAGCGCATTTCCACGCGCATGGGACGACCCTTGCCGGGCTGATGGCCGAGCATGACATCGACCCGCACGATTTCCTCGACGACGTCCACGCCATCCCGCTCGACCGCGTTTCCCGCGACGACCGGCTGGTGCGCGGGCTCGGGCGGCTGCCCGGCCGCAAGTTCGTCTTTACCAACGGCGACGCGCCTTATGCGCGGCGCGTGCTCGATGCGATCGGCGTTCCCGACGATTTCGAATGCCTGCACGACATCCACGCCAGCGAGCTTCGACCCAAGCCCGACCCGCACGGCTATCGCTTGCTGTGCGACCAGTTCGGCATCGACCCCAAGCGCGCGGTGATGGTCGAGGACATGGCGCAGAACCTGCGGCCGGCGAAGGCGCTCGGCATGACCACGGTGTGGGTCGACAATGGGTCGGAGCGCGGCAATCACGATTATGACGCGGCGGCGATCGACGCGCGCATCACCAACGTCGGCGAATGGCTCGAACAGATATTAGGGGACGATTGATGCAGCAGGTGATCGAGCAGGCGTGGGACGCGCGCGACACGATCGGCGCGGATACGCAGGGCGAGGTGCGCGACGCGGTCGAGGCCGCGCTCGATGCGCTCGACCGCGGCGAAGCGCGCGTGGCCGAGCCCTCGGCGGACGGTTGGCAGGTCAATCAATGGCTCAAGAAGGCCGTGCTTCTGTCGTTCCGCCTCAACCCGATGGAGGCGATTTCGGGCGCGCCGGGCGGCGCGCACTGGTGGGACAAGGTGCCGAGCAAGTTCGCCGGCTGGGGCGCGTCCGAGTTCGGCGCGGCCGGCTTCCGCGCCGTGCCGGGGTCGATCGTCCGGCGCGGCGCCTATATCGCGCCGGGCGCCGTGCTGATGCCGAGCTTCGTCAATATCGGCGCGTATGTCGGCGAGGGGACGATGGTCGACACGTGGGCGACCGTCGGCAGCTGCGCCCAGATCGGCCGCAACGTCCACATCTCGGGCGGCACCGGGATCGGCGGCGTGCTCGAGCCGCTCCAGGCGGGCCCGGTGATCATCGAGGACGATTGCTTCATCGGCGCGCGCTCGGAGGTGGCGGAAGGCGTCGTCGTCGAGCGCGGATCGGTCATCTCGATGGGCGTGTTCCTTGGCGCATCGACCAAGATCGTCGACCGCGCGACGGGCGAGATCCATTACGGCCGAGTCCCCGCTTATTCGGTCGTCGTCCCCGGCGCCCTCCCAGCCAAGGACGGCGGCCCGAGCCTCGCCTGCGCGGTGATCGTCAAGCGCGTCGATGAACGCACGCGTTCGAAGACCAGTATCAACGAGTTGCTGCGGGATTGACCGTCATTGCGACGGGCCACAGGCGACGCGGCAATCCACGTCGGCCGCTTCGCTTCGCTCGCAATGACGCGATAACATAAGCCCAGCTTATCGCCGCGCGCGGCACATTTGTTGGCGCCGGCGCACCCGGCGGCCCTAGCTTGCGTGGATGAAACCCGCCGCACCTTCCGAGTTCGAGCGCAATTGCGCGGATGGTGCGGGAGCGCCCGACGTTTACGCGACGCCCATGATTCATACCGTGATGAACAAGAGCGAATGGGCGATCCTCGGCGTGCTCGCGCTGATCTGGGGCGGCGCCTTTGTCTTCATCGGCATTGCCGTGCGCCACGTCGACCCGCTGACCTATGTCTGGCTGCGACTGACGATCGCCGCGGGCGCGATGTGGCTGTTCCTTACGCTCCGCGGCCAGGGGCTCGGCCTGCCGCCACAGGTTTGGGGATCGATCCTGCTGCTTGCCCTGCTCAACAATGCCCTGCCCTTCACGTTGTTCGGCTGGGGTCAGACGCATATCGCCAGCGGCCTAGCGGCGATCCTCAACGCCACGACGCCGATTTGGGGCGTGATCGTCGCCCATCTCCTAACCCGCGACGAGCGGATCACTCCGCGCAAGGCCGCGGGCGTACTGCTCGGCTTTGGCGGGGTGGCGGTGATGATCGGCCCGACCCTGCTTGCCGATATCGGCACCGGCGCGATCGCCCAGCTGGCGTGCATCGCGGCTTCGCTCAGCTATGCGCTGGCCGCGGTCTGGGCGCGGCGCTTCAAGGCGCTTGGCCTGTCGCCAATGGCGGTGACCACCGGCCAGCTGACTGCAGGCGCGGCGATGATGCTGCCGCTGATGCTGCTCGTCGACCGGCCGTGGACGCAGCCCTTCCCGCCGCTCTCGGCCTGGGGCGCGATCATTGCCTTGGCCTTGTTCTGCACCGCCTTCGGCTACGTGCTGTATTTTCGCCTGATCGAATCTGCCGGCGCGACCAACGCGCTGCTGGTGACTTTGCTCGTGCCCCCGGTCGCCATCCTGCTTGGCGCACTGCTGCTCGGCGAGACGCTTGCGCCGCAGGATTTCGCGGGGCTCACGCTCATCGCGCTGGGCCTGGCGGCAATCGATGGACGGCTGTTTACGGCTTTGACGCGACTCGGCCCTCGGCCAGCAATTTAGCCGCTTCCGCCCCGCTCCAGTCGAGGTCGCCGACGTAGCGCCACACTTCCTTACCCTGCGCGTCGTACAGTACGGTGGTCGGCATCACTTCGACCCCCAGCCCGCCCGACAGCGCCATCTTCGGATCATGATAAGCGCCGAGCCGCTTCACCTTGAGCTTGGCAAGGAACGCCTCGACCGAGCCCTGCGGCGCACTGTCCTGGCTGACTGCAATCACGCCGAGGTCGCCGTCGCGCTCATGCCGCGCCGCAAGCGCATCGAGCGTCGGCAACTCCTTGACGCACGGCGCGCACCAGCTGGCCCACAGATTGACCAAAGTCGGCACGCCCTTGCAATCGGCCAGGTCGATCTCGCCGCCGTCGGGATTGTTGAAGGTCACGTCAGGCGCGGGCCGGCCCTTGCGGCTGCGGTCGACGCCCTTGACCGGGCCCGCGGGCGCTTCGGCGCCTTCGCTTTGGTTGGCCGGCGCGGGCGCTGGCGCCTCACGCTGGCAAGCGGCGACAAGGATCAAGGAAGCGACGGCGAGGATGCGCATGGCGCGGCGATAAGAGGCTGCCGTTCGCGCGGCAAGCTGGACGCCGCCGCGTCGGACGCGCTAACCGGCGATGATGATCCGCGCGCGCCTGTGTCTGCTGACCGCATTGAGCCTGCTGGCCGGCTGTGGCCGCGTCGCGGACCTCGAGCCCGCGCCGGGCCAGCCCTTGCCGGTCAAGCCGCTGATGGCCCGGGCCACGCCCACCCCGGCCGAATTGCTGACCGCCCCGCCTTACGCCCGGCCCGAGCGCGTCGATGAGCTTGTCCGCCGGTCGGAGCCGCGCAAGCCCGACGCGTTCGACCTGCCGCCGCCGACCGGCAGCGCCGCGCCGCCCGAGCCGGCCGGCACCGACCCCGACCCCGTCACCAACGAAACAGGACCTGCCGTTCCCCAATGACAAATCGCGTTCGCAAGGCCGTCTTCCCGGTCGCCGGCCTGGGCACGCGCCTGCTGCCCGCGACCAAGAGCATCCCCAAGGAGATGATCACGATCGTCGATCGGCCGCTCATCCAATATGCGGTCGATGAAGCGCGCGAGGCGGGGATCGAGCAGCTGATCTTCGTCACCGGCCGCGGCAAGAGCGCGCTGGTCGATTATTTCGATCACGCTTTCGAGCTGGAGGCGACGATGACGGGCAAGGGCAAAAGCCTCGACTCGCTGAAATCGTCGCGCGCGCGCTTTGGCGAGATCGTCACCGTCCGCCAGCAGGAGCCGCTCGGCCTCGGCCATGCCGTGTGGTGCGCACGCGACATCGTCGGCGACGAGCCGTTTGCGGTGCTTCTTCCCGACGAGCTGATGCTGGGGAAGCCCAACTGCCTGGCGCAGATGATGGAGGCTTACGCGCGGGTCGGCGGCAATATCGTCGCGGCATTGGAAGTCGCGCCCGAGGAAACGCATCAATATGGCGTGATCGATCCCGGCGCGCGCGATGGCGCGCTGACCGAGATCCGCGGCATGGTCGAAAAGCCCGCGCCGGGCACCGCGCCGTCGAACCTGATGCTGCCCGGCCGCTACATCCTCCAGCCCGAAGTGATGCACCATCTCGATGCGCAGGAAGCGGGCGCGGGTGGCGAGATCCAGCTGACCGACGCCATGGCCAAGCTGATCGGCGACCAGCCGTTCCACGCCTTGACCTTCGACGGGCAGCGTTACGATTGCGGCGGCGCGGCGGGGTTCGTCATCGCCAATCTGGCACTGGCCCTGCAGCGCGAGGACGTCGCGCCGCAAGTGCGGACGTTCATGCGCGGGCTCTAGCCTGCGCTTCGGCCAATTGCTCCTTGAGCTCGCCGATCTGGATTGCGCGCTCGACCACGCGGGCATCGAGCGCAGCTTTGTCCTGCGCCAGCTGCTCGACCGCCCGCATGCGCGCGATCCGGCGCTCGATCCGCGCCACCAGCACTTCGAAGTGGAACGGCTTGAGGATCACGTCGTCGGCGCCCGCTTCGTAAGCGAGCACCGCGCTTTTGGGCGCCGAGCGGCCGGTGATCAGCATGATCGGCAGATCGGCCAATTGCACGTGTGAGCGGATCAGCCGCGCCAGCTCCGCACCGCTCATCCGCGGCATGCTGATCTCGGCCAGGAGGAGATCGACCGGTACCCGGTGAAGCTCGGCAATCGCCCCGCTGCCGCTATCGGCGGTGGCAACGCGGAAACCAGCGTCCGACAGCCGCCGGGCAAGCACCGACAAAGCAGTCTTGTTGGGCTCGACGACCAGGATGCGCGGACGATCTTCCATGATCCCGCGGCTAAACGAAAATGGTTAACGCCGAGGAAAGACCCTACGGCTCCAGCTCGACGTCCCAGTAGAGATAATCGCGCCAGCTATCGTGAAGATAGTTGGGCGGGAAGGCGCGGCCGTGGACTTGCAGGTCCCAGGTCGTCGGCCGCTCGGGCTCGCGATAGAGCTGCATGTGCGCTTCGGCCGGGGTGCGGCCGCCCTTGCGCAGGTTGCATGGGGCGCAGGCGGTGGCGACATTCTCCCACGTCGTTCGCCCGCCGTGGGCGCGCGGAATGACGTGATCGAAGGTCAGTTCGCGCCCCGACCCGCAATAGACGCAGCGGAATTTGTCGCGGAGGAACAGGTTGAAGCGGGTGAACGCCGGATATTCGTTGGGCCGCACATATTCGCGCAGCGCGATCACCGACGGCAGCTTGAGCGCCAGGCTCGGCGAGTGCACTTCGCGGTCGTAATGGGCGACGATGTCGACCCGTTCGAGGAACATCGCCTTGACCGCGGTCTGCCACGGCCACAGTGACAGCGGATAATAAGACAGCGGCGTGTAATCGGCGTTGAGGACCAATGCCGGACAGCTGTCGGGATGGCGGATCAGCTCGGGATGATACAAGCGCGACTGCCTTTCGTTCGGTGGTCCGAACTGCAGCTCCCCGGCCCCGTCGCACGCCCAGTGAAGGGCAGGGAGGAGAGGGCACTCGGCCCGTCTTCCCTTGTGACCCGCCGGATGCCAACCCGACGTGACATTGCCATGAATCGAGGATTGCCGATTCGCCGTCAAGGGGGTGTGACGTGAAGGTCTCGCGCTTTGCGCCGTCGCCGACCGGGCGGTTGCATCTGGGCCACGCCTATAGCGCGGTGATTGGCCACGACCTGGCGGGCGAAAGCGGTGGGACATTCCTGGTCCGGATCGAGGATCTCGACCAGACCCGCAGCCGCGCCGAACATGTCGACGGCATTTTCGAGGATTTGCGCTGGCTCGGCCTCGACTGGGCCGAGCCGGTGCTGGTGCAGTCGCAGCGCAGCGAAGTCTATGCCGACGCCCTCGACCGCCTCCGCGCAATGGGTCTGGTCTATGCCTGTTATTGCACGCGGGCCGACATCGCAGCGGCGCTGGCCGCTCCGCATGGGCCCGCCGCGAGCCATTATCCGGGGACCTGCCGCGACCTGCCCGAGGATGCGGCCCGGCGACAGGCGCAACCGCACAGCTGGCGGCTCGACACGGCCAAGGCCTTGGCGCTGGCGGGAATGCCGTCGTGGCGCGAAGGCGGCACAACCATCACCGCCGATCGCGCCGATCTCGACGACGTCATCCTGGCGCGCAAGGATGCGCCGGCCGCTTACCACCTCGCCTGCGTGATCGACGATTCGGCAAGCGGCGTGAACCTGGTCGTGCGCGGCGCCGATTTGCGCTCCTCGACCCCGGTCCAGCGCCTGCTGCAGACGCTGCTCGGCCTGCCCGAACCCGACTATCTCCACCACCCGCTCGTCAGGCATGACGACGGGCGGCGGCTGGCCAAGCGCGACCTTGCGCCGACGCTGGCGGCGATGCGCGCGGCGGGTGTCGACGGCCGCCAGTTCGCACATGCCCTAAAGCACGGGGAGCTTCCGGCTGGTTTTCGGCTGCGCGACGCCTAAATAGGCGTGCATGAACACGCTCCTCATCACCCTCCTCGTGATCGCCATGGCGGCGACGGCTTACGTCCTCGTCCGCGGGGTCATGAACATGGCGTCGGGCAAGGATGTGAGCGGCGCCAAGTCGCAGGAATGGATGCGCAAGCGCGTGCTGTTCCAGGGCGTCGCGATCTTGCTGGTGGTGCTGATCCTGATCGTCGCCGGCGCGGACAAATAAGGCTTGGTCAAGCTCAACAAGATCTACACCAAGACCGGCGACGGCGGCAGCGCCGGCCTGGTCGACGGCAGCCGGGTGAGCAAATCGAGCGCGCGGATGCGCGCCATCGGTGAGGTCGATGAGGCCAATGCCGCGATCGGCATGGCCATCGCGTATCTCAAGGACAGCGATCTCGCGCTTAAGCTGCTGGCGGTCCAGAACGAGCTGTTCGACCTTGGCGCGGACGTGGCGACGCCGGGCGAGGTCGAAGGCGCGCTGCGGATCGTCCCGAACCAGGTCGCGCGGCTCGAGATCGAGCTCGACGAGATGAATGACGCGCTCGACCCCTTGACCAGCTTCATCCTTCCCGGCGGCTCGCCGGCGGTCGCCGCGCTGCACCTGGCGCGGACGGTGACGCGACGGGCGGAGCGCGTGGCGGTGGCGCTGCATGAACGCGAGCCGCTCAACCCGCACCTTCTCTCCTACCTCAACCGCTTGTCGGACTTCCTGTTCGTGGCCGCGCGCTTCGTCGCCAGGCAGGAAGGCGGCGATGTCCTGTGGCAACCGGGCAGCACGCGGGACTAAAGGCGGTAGCCGCGTCCTGAACTAAAACGAGTTTCATCGGTTCGTTTCGGGTGGGCAATGCAATCATGGCACGCGCGGATGCAGCAGCGGGAGGATCGACCCTTGCCGAGCGGCTGCGCGCGACCCGGCGGCTGACACGCGATCTTGCGGCGCCGCTGAGCGATGCCGATGCGACCATCCAGCCCTTCCCCGACGCCTCCCCGGCGAAATGGCATCTGGCGCACACGACCTGGTTCTTCGAAACCTTCATCCTGCGCGAACAGGTGCCGGGCTACGCGCCGTTCGACGACCGCTTCGCCTTCCTCTTCAACTCTTACTACGAGGCCGCCGGCCCGCGCCACGAGCGGCCCAAGCGCGGCATGGTCAGCCGTCCATCGCTCGACGAGGTGCGTGACTATCGCGCTCATGTCGACGATGCGCTCGAGGCCGCAATGCCATCGCTTCCGCCTGCAGCGCTAGAGCTGATCGAACTCGGCATCAACCATGAGCAGCAGCACCAGGAGCTGTTCCTGACCGACATCCTGGCGACCTTCGCCGAGAACCCGATCGAGCCGGCTTATGGTGAGTTGCCCGAGCCCGCCTGCTGGTCGGTCGAGCCGCTGACCTATCATTCCGGCCGCGCGGGGATCGTCGAGATCGGCGCGACGGGCGACGCCTTCGCGTTCGACAGCGAACGGCCGCGCCACCGCGCCTTCCTTGCCGGCCACGCCATTGCCAACCGCAAGGTCACCAACCGCGAATGGCGCGCGTTCATCGACGACGGCGGTTATCGCACGCCGACGCTGTGGCTGTCCGAAGGCTGGTACTGGGTCCAGCGCGAGGCGATCACCGCGCCGCTCTACTGGCACGACGACGGCACGGCGTTCACGCTCGGCGGCCGGCGCGAGATCGATGGGGCGGCGCCGGTCGCGCACATCAACTATTTCGAGGCCGACGCCTTCGCCCGCTGGGCCGGCGCGCGCCTGCCGACCGAGGCGGAGTGGGAAAGCTTCGCCGACAGCGCCGATCCAATGCTTGGCAACCAACTCGACATTGCTGGAGCGGTCGCGCCGCGGCCGGGCGGCGGCATGTTCGGCGACGCGTGGGAATGGACCCAGAGCGCCTTCGCCGCTTACCCCGGCTTCACCCCCGCCGAAGGCGCGGTCGGCGAATATAATGGCAAGTTCATGTGCGGGCAGTTCATCCTCAAGGGCGCGAGCTGCGCGACGCCGCGCGGGCACAGCCGGGCGACCTACCGCAATTTCTTTCCGCCCAGCGCGCGCTGGCAGTTCACGGGGGTGCGCCTTGCTCGCGACGCTTGACGACCAGACGCTGGCCTTCCGCAAGGACGTGCTTGCCGGCCTGGCCGCGCCCGTCCCCGCAATCCCCGCGCGCTGGTTGTACGATCGTCGCGGGTCGGAGCTGTTCGACGACATCACCCGCCTGCCCGAATATTATCCGACGCGGACCGAGACGGCGTTGCTGCAACAGGTCATGCCGCAGGTTGCCGCGCGGCTCCCCGCCGGCGCGGCGGTGATCGAATTCGGCGCGGGATCGGCGACCAAGACGCCGATCCTGCTCAAAGGCATCCACCCCGCCGCTTACGTGCCGGTCGATATCTCGGGCGACTATCTGCGGGCTAGCGCGGCCGATCTGCAAAGGGAGTTCCCCAACCTCGAGGTGATCCCCGTCGTCGCCGATTTCATGCGCAAGTTCGATCTGCCCGGCGGTCTCGACGGCTTGCCGCGCATCGGCTTCTTTCCCGGTTCGACCATCGGCAATTTCGTGCCGTGGAGCGCGACCAACTTGCTGCGGCAGTTTCGCGATCTCCTGGGCGATCGCTCCAAATTGCTGATCGGGATGGATCGCCTGAAAGACGTCGATCGCCTGGTTGCCGCTTATGATGATCCGCGGGGTGTCACTGCCGAGTTCAACCTCAACCTGCTGGAGCGCATCAACCGCGAATTGGGTGGCGACGTGCCGGTCGACGCCTTCGCCCACGATGCCCGCTGGAACGAGATGATGTCGCGCATCGAAATGCACCTGGTGGCGACGCGCGACGTGACGTTCGAGATCGACGGCCAGCGCTTCGACTTTGCCGCGGGCGCGTCGATTCACACCGAAAACAGCCACAAATACGGCCCCAACGGCGCGCGGCTGATGCTTCTTGCCGGCGGCTGGACACCGATCGCCGAATGGACCGACCGGCAAGAGGATTTTGCCGTGATCCTGGCCGAGGCGCAGCCCGAACGCTTCGCCCCGTAGATTGCGGCTGCCCGGTCGTCCCGCTAAGCCCCGCCCATGTTCCTCGCCCTCATTTCCATCGCGGACCTGCTGCTCAGCGTGCTGATGTGGATCATCATCATCCAGGTGATCCTCAGCTGGCTGTTCGTCTTCAATGTCCTCAACACCAGTTCCGGCGGGGTTCGCGCCTTCTCCCTCGCGCTCGAGAAGATTACCGCACCGATTTACCGCCCGATCCGCAAGATCCTGCCCGATTTCGGCGGCATCGACTTTTCGCCGCTGATCGTCCTGATCCTGATCCAGGTGCTCAAGAAGCTGCTGGCCGGGGTCGCGATGGAATATTCCTACGCCTGATGACCGCGCGGCGTATCGACGGCAAAGCCGCCGCGGCGGCGCTTCGAGAGCGGGTCGCGGCGGGCGTTGCCGCGTTCCGCGCCAAGGCCGGCCGCGCGCCGGGCCTCGCCACCGTCCTGGTCGGGGAGGATCCGGCGAGTGCGGTCTATATCCGCTCCAAGAATCGCGCGACCGCCGAAGCGGGGATGGAAAGTTTCCACCACCAGTTGCCCGACACGATCAGCGAGGCGGAATTGCTCGACCTCGTCGGGCGTCTCAACGCCGACCCAGCGGTCGACGGCATCCTCGTCCAGCTGCCCCTACCCGGCCACATCGATGCGTCGCGCGTGATCGAGACGATCGAACCCTCCAAGGACGTTGATGGCTTCCACGCCATGAATGCCGGACGGCTGGCAACCGGCCTGCCCGCAATGGTGCCGTGCACGCCGCTCGGTTGCCTGCAGATGCTGAAGGATGAGCTTGGCAGCCTGTCCGGCGCCAATGCCGTCGTCATCGGCCGGTCGAACATCGTCGGCAAGCCGATGGCCCAGCTGCTGCTCGGCGAAAGCGCCACGGTGACCATTGCCCACTCGCGCACCCGCGACCTGCCCGATGTCGTCCGCCGCGCGGACGTCGTCGTCGCCGCGGTCGGCCGGCCGGAGATGGTGCGCGGCGACTGGATCAAGCCGGGCGCGATCGTCATCGACGTCGGCATCAACCGCGTGCCGACCGACGACGGCAAGGGCCGCCTGGTCGGCGACGTGGCGTTTGACGAAGCGGCCGAAGTGGCCGCCGCCATCACCCCCGTGCCTGGCGGGGTCGGGCCGATGACCATCGCCATGCTGATGCGCAACACCCTGGTCGCAGCGCACCGCCGCGCAGGCCTGAACGACCCGGAGGGTCTATGATCATCACTGCTTTGTTCCTCGCCGCCGCCGCACCGACCGCGGTCGATGCCGAACGCGCCTTCGCCCGCGATGCGCAGCGCATCGGCCAGTGGACCGCGTTTCGCAAATGGGCCGACGACACCGCGGTCATGTTCGTGCCGCAGGCGGTCTGGGCACAGAATTTCCTGAAAGGCCGCAAGGATCCGCCTCGCTCGGTCGAATGGTGGCCCGACAAGAGCTGGGTGTCGTGCGACGGCCGGATCGCGGTCAACACCGGCCCGGCCTTCCAGCCCGACGGCACGCCGTACGGCCGCTTCACGACCGTGTGGCAACGCGACAAGGGGCAATGGCGCTGGGTCTATGACAATGGCGTCCCGCCCGAGCCTGGCGCATCGCGCAAACCGCTTCGGACCAAGGTCACGCGCGCCTCCTGCCGCGCCCGCGCGCCCGGCGCGCCGGTGATTGCGCCGCCGGCTTTGTCATCGAAGGCCGCGCGCTCCAACCCTGAAGACCAAGGGCGCGGCGAATCCGCCGACAAGTCGCTGGGCTGGGACTGGAAGGTCGAGAAAGACGGCGCACACCGCTTCCGCGTGTTCCTGTGGAACGGGCGCGGCTATGACCAGGCTTTGGTCAATACCGTCCCGGCACCGCCCAAAAAATGATCGAACTGTTCAGCTCGGCCCTGATCACCTTGCTGGTGATCATCGACCCGCCGGGCTGCGCGCCGATCTTCGCCTCGCTGACCAGCGAGGCCGCGGAGGCCGAACGGCGACGCATGGCAATCCGGTCGTGCATCGTTGCCTGGTGTATCTTGACCTTCTTCGCCCTGCTTGGGGAACCGCTGCTCAAGCACCTCGGCATCTCGCTTTCGGCCTTTCGGCTCGCGGGCGGCATCATGCTGTTCATGATCGCGCTCGACATGGTGTTCGAACGCCGCACCGAGCGCCGCGAGAAGCGTGCCGAGGAAATCCAGAACACGCCCGAGGTCGAGGACATCAGCGTCTTCCCGATGGCCATCCCGATGATCGCCGGGCCCGGGTCGATTGCGTCGGTCATGTTGCTCAACGCACGCGCCGAGGGCCTTACGGAATCCCTCACCGTGCTCGCGGCGATGACCCTGGTCATCCTGCTCACGCTGCTCGCCTTGCTTGCCGCCGGCCCGCTGATGCGCTTCGTCGGCGCGAAGGTGGAAGCGATGATCACCCGGATCCTGGGGGTGATCCTGGCAGCGCTTGCGACGCAGTTCGTGCTCGATGGCCTGGAACGGTCATTACCCGGTCTGGCGGGCGCCTAGTCGATCACTCGCCACATGCGGTATGGCGAACCCGCGGGCAGTTGCACCGGCTGCAGCCAGCCCGGCACCTGGCCCCGCGACAATTGGCCGTAAAAGCCCTTCGGCGTTTCCGACATGAAGATCGTCGTGGTCGAACTGTTCGGGCACGTGAGCAGATAGTCAGCCCCATATTTGCGCATGATGCGCCGCGCCTGGTCCGCATTTCCGCGAAAGGCGTTCATCACGTCGCCGATCTGTTCGCCATTGCGGTGGTACGGTCCCGTAACCGCATCGTGGTGCGTGACGTTGATCAGGCGGGGGCCAAGGTCGACGAAAGTGAACACCATCCCCTTGGGCTGCAGGCCTACCGCGCGGAGACCCCAGAGCGAATTGCACAGCCGATTGGCCTTGCCGATGGCGATCGTGCGGTTGGTTTGCGGCTTGGGCGGCAGCTGCTCCATCAAGAATGGCACGGCAGCCCCCGCGCAGATCAGGACGACGGCGGTGACCGCAAGCACGCGAACGATACCGCGGGTGGCGTTCCAGACCTTTGGCACAACCCACCACAAAAGCGCCGCGGCCCCGATCGTCGCGAGCATTTGCGCCGCCGGACCGGTCCGCGTTTGCCACATCAGCAGAAGCGCGGCGACAAGGCCGGGGGCCGAGGCCGCAAGGGTCCGCCGAAGCGCTTCGGGATCGTTGCGACGAAGCCAGACGAGCACGCCCCATCCGACGATCCCGGTGATCGGCAGCGCGACGATGAGCGGTGCGACGCGCCACCCGTGCGCCCATACCGGCCGCGCTTCGCGCACATGGCTTAGCCATAATTGCTCGACCTCCGGCGATACGCCCTCGAGCCGCTGCAGGCAGTGCGGCCACATGAACGCGTGGAAGGCGGCGATGATCAGCCCCGCGCCGACCCCGAGCGCCAGACGATGCTTCCAGTCTGAAGGGGAGATCCAGGCCAATCCGAACAGCAGGGCACTCCCCACCAAGGCATTTGCAAGCCAGACAGGCGACAAGGCGTCGCAGACGGCCTGCCAATTGGCGTTGGAGGCGAAGAGAAGGAACGCCGCTGCGGTCCCGCCGCCAAGCGCCACGGCATAAGCGCGCAGCCGCTCCGCCTCGTCCCGCTCCTGGACCCAGAAAAGCGTCATGGCGACGCCTCCGATCGCCAGATAGATCAGCAGTTCAAGGCCGATCGCCAGCGACGCTGCGGTTGCGAAACCCAGCGTCAGGCCGCCGCGGACTTTCCGCGGATCCGCGATCCCCGCGACCGCGATCGCCAGGAACGCGAGCTGCCAGCCGTGATGATCGATTCGCGTCGGTCGGAACATGCCATTGGTCGAGCCGGCGAAGAACAAGGCCAGGAAGACGAGGAGGTAAGCCCGCGGGGAGATCAGCCGGCGGGCGGTCAGTGCCAGCGCGAAGAGCATGACGAGAAAGGGCAGGAAGGGCGCAATTGCCACCGCCGCGCGTTCGGCCGTCGCGCCCCCGAGAAGCGGCTTCAGGAAGAGGATCAGGCCGGCAAGGGGAAGGTCCACCAGTCGCGACCAATGCATGTCGAGGCCCGCCGGTACATTCATCCGATACTGGCGCAGGTCGTACCAGTCCTGCCCCGCGAGCAGCCCGCGGACCTGCATCATGCGCATGTTGTCGTCGGTATCGGCGAGGTTGAAGAAGCGGATGTCGGGCCATTTCGAATAGACCGACCAGGCCGCGAAGCCGAGCCACACGATGATTACGAGCAGCTTCCAGTGGCGTTCGAGCAGGCCCACGGCGCGTTGCTCCAGTGTCTCGTCCTTGCGCTGGGCCATTTTTCGCGCATAGCCGCTCAACCGCTAAGGGCAAGCTGCCCTTTTGGAGCTTCGTGTTTCGTGTTGAGTCCGTCCACCCTGCCGCCCGAGCGCCGCGCGATGATCGGCCAGCTTGCCCGCTTCATCGTCAGCGGCGCCTTCGTCACCGCGCTCGGCGTCGGCGTCTATGCGCTGGTGGCGCTCGGCCTGCGCTGGCATCCGCAGCTGGGCAATTTCCTGGCCTATGTCGTGGCCATGGCGACGGGTTACATCATGCACAGCCGCTGGAGCTTCCGCGACCATGGCGGTGAGCGCACCGGCGGGACCAAGCTCAAGTTCGTCATCGTCTCGCTTGCCAGCCTGGCACTCAACAGCTTCTGGGTGTGGCTGCTCTACACGAAGCTGCAATGGGGGCGCGGCGCGCCGATCGTGCCGATGCTGTTCGTGACCCCGGCCGTCACCTTCACGCTCAACCGTCAGTGGGTTTTCCGCTGATGGAGCGCGTCGTCTACGAGCAGATGGCGGAGCTCGACCAGCGCCACTGGTGGTACCGGGCACGGCGGGAGGTTGTCGCCGCCCTGATCCGGCGCCTCGCGCCCCCGCCGCCAGGGGCGCGCATCCTCGAAGTGGGCTGCGGCACCGGCCATAATCTCGCAATGCTTGAACGCTTCGGTACGGTCGATGCGGTCGAGCTTGACGAAGAAGCGCGCGCCATGGCGGCCAAGCGGCTGGGGCGCGTGGTGCACGACGCGCCGTTGCCCGAGCTCAAGGGCATCTCCGAAGGTGCCTACGACCTCGTTGGCGCCTTCGATGTGATCGAACATATCGATGACGACGCGGCGGCGCTGGCGTCGATCGCGGCGCGACTGAAGCCTGGCGGGAAACTGGTCATGACGGTTCCCGCCCACCAGTGGATGTGGTCGGCGCACGATGTCGTGAACCATCACAAGCGGCGATATTCGAAATCCGCGCTGCGCCGGCTGATCGAGGGGTCGCCGCTGACGCTGGAAGCCGTCGGTTATTTCAACAGCCTTCTCTTTCCCGTCGCCGTTACCGAGCGCATGGCGTCGAAGCTGCGCGGCAAGGAAAATGCCGATCTGGCACTGCCGGCGCGACCGCTCAACCTCGCGCTCGAGCGGACCTTCGCGGCGGAACGTCACTTGATCGGGCGCGTGCCCTTGCCGCCCGGCCTGTCGCTGTTCGCGGTGGCATCGGCCAAGTAACCGAGCCGCCCCGGGCGCGGGTCGCCGCCGGCGATCTCCTGCACGATGTACAGCGGCCGCTGCTTGGCTTCATTGTACAGGCGGCCGATATATTCGCCCATCAGCGCCAGCACGAACATCTGGATCGCGCCGAGTACCACGACGATCAGCATCAGCGAGGTCCAGCCGGGAACGTTGCGCCCCGCGCTCCAGGCGTAGGCAATGTAAAGGATGAGCAGCACCGAACCGACCGACAGCGCAAGGCCGGCATGGCTGGCGAGCTTCAGCGGGGCGGAGGAGAAGCCGGTCAGCGCATCGAGCGCGAAGCGGATCATCTTGCCCAGCGGATATTTGGTCGTCCCCGCGAACCGCTCCGAACGGTCGTAGGGGAAAGGCATTTGCTTGAACCCGATCCATGCGACCATGCCGCGGATGAACCGCGCCTGCTCGGGCATCGCCAGAAGCGCGTCGAGCGCGCGCCGGCTCATCAGCCGGAAGTCGCCGGTATCGACCGGGATGTCGACGTCGGTGGCGCGGCTGAGCAGGCGGTAGAAGCCGTGCGCCGTGGCCCGCTTGAACGCGGTCTCGCCCGCGCGGCTCCGGCGCACGCCATAGACCACGTCGGCCGCTTCCGATTCCATCGTCGCGAGCATGTCCTTGAGCAGTTCCGGCGGATCCTGGAGGTCGGCATCGATGATGAAGATGCGTTGCCCGCGGCACAGGTCGAGCCCGGCGGTCAGCGCCAGTTGGTGCCCGTGGTTGCGCGAAAGGTTGACCGCGACCAGGCGCGGATCGCTTTCCGCCAGGCGCTGCATGATCGCCCAGCTGCCGTCGCGCGAACCGTCGTTGACCAGCACGATTTCATAATCCTCGCCCGCTGCATCGCGCGCCGCCCCCGTCAGCCGCTCATGCAGCGCGGGCAGGCAGGCTTCCTCGTTGAAGCAGGGAACGACGATCGACAGCCGTGGCATCAATCCAGCCGATAGAGGATCGACCGGCCATTGCGCCAGACCGGTGTCAATCCTTCGACATAGACCGGGTTGAACGGCGGCGGATCGATCATCCACAGATAATCGAACTTGTCGCGCGGGAATTGATACAAGGCCGCGTTGACGAACCAGCCGCCGCGGCCGCGGCACCAGGACGGCCGCGTGATCTGCGACGGATCGGACGCGAACTTGCCCGCGGCGCGATATTTGAGGTCGAGCAGGTTCAGGCCCTCGATCACCCATTGGTCGTTTGAAAAGCCGTGGCGGCGGACGATGACCATCGCCCCCAAATGGCTGTTGGTCGGCAGCCGCCAGCCATGTCCGCAGCTGAGTTCGTCGGTGATCCAGCCAACGCGGGCGCCCATCGGCACATGGTCAAGTGCCTCCAGCTCCGCTTTCTGGTCATTGGCGGCCAGCGCCATGCTGACCGTCGTCCCGCCGAGGCGGATCGCATAAAAGCCGAGGCCGAGGATGGCGAGCACGCGCGCCAGCGGCAGGTGCGTCGGCCCGTGGAAGCGAATCGCGAGCACTGCCGTTGCAAGCACGTAGGGCAACAGCCGCATGTCGGCGTAGGTCGACCCGAACACGGTGCGCGGCAGGATCACGAAACCGACCGTAAGGACCATCGCGGTAAACAACAGGTTGCGCGAAAAGGTCAGCCGGCGGACGGCGATCGCGGTCAGCAAGACCAGACCGACCGCCGCGACCGAGGCCAGGTCGAACCACTTCCAGCGGTCGCGCAGCGCCTGCTTGATATAGGTCCACTTATAATCCCAGTCGAACCAGCCCCGGGTCATCCCGCCATGCGCCTCGCTGCGCCAGGCAAGCATGATGAACAGGGGCAGCGCCATGACCGAGGCATGGAGCGCGGCGTTGATGCCCGATCGCCACCAGCTGCGCCCCTCGTCGTGCTGGCGCACCGCCTCCGCCGAAAAGCATAGCAGGCCGAGCATGCCCCAGCCGAACGTATGGGCGAAGAAAACCACGATCGAGATCGGCACGAACAGCATCGCGCGCAGGCGCAGCTTGCCGAGCCGGCCAAGCCGTAGCCACAAGCCGAAGGCGAGGAACGCCAATGCCACCGACAATGCGAAATTGACGAAGCCGAACATGAACGGATGGCTGTAGGCGAAGGGAAGCGCAAACAACGCGGTTGGCGGCAGGCGGTGGTGCACCTCGCGCGCGACCCACAGGAAGCCCGCGACCGTCATCGGCGGGATGGCAAGGACGATGAGCTTGACCGCGGGCTCGAGCCCGATCAGCCGCCCCAGGGGCATGACCAGCAGGTCGACGCCCAGATTGCCGATCGCTGCCCAGTGGAAGCCGTAATATTGCGACAGCCACGGCGAATTGTGGAGGTCGAGCTGCACCCGGTAGCGCCCCATGTGGCCGAACAAATCGACTAGCGGCGGGATCGGCGGGTAGAGCAAGGGGACCATCGACAGCAGGATGACGGCCGCGACGAAGGGCCGGGTCTCCCACCATGGCCGGTGGGCCCGATCCTCTCGTTCGTCGTCCAGAACCGGTCCGAGTGCCATTCGCCCCTTGCGCCTGATTGGCAGCGCCTTCGCCAGCAGCGCGTCGCTTGGCAATGGCTAATCGACGAGGGACTTTCGCATGGTTCGCATATTGTTAACGGTCGCACCGTAGATCGAAGCGCATGGGGGAGCGCATGAGCGAGCGTAGCTGGCTGGTTCCGAGCCTGGTGCTGACGGTGGCGCTGGGCACGCTTGCGCTGGCCCTGATGCCCGACTGGTCGGGCGTCCTTCCAGCCCTTGGCCTGCTGCCGTTATGGCTGTTCGCAAGCGCTGCGCTGGCCAGCGTCACCGCCTTCGTCACCATGCTGATGCGCGGCGTGAAGAGCCCGATCGGTCACATCATCCACACCGTCCGCACCGATTGGCGCGGGCTGGCAATGATCGGCGGCGGCATCGCCATCGCCGGGCTGAACATGGTCGCCTTCATGTGGGCCAAGCCGCTGCTCAACCATTACGTGCCGTTCTGGGCGGACCCCCTGCTGGCCGGATTCGACCGGCTGCTGTTCCTGGGGCATGATCCGTGGAGATTGCTCGGCTGGCTGAACGGCTTCGGCACGGCGCTCTTCTATCACCGCGGCTGGTTCGCAATGATGATCGTCACGCTGCTGGTGGTGTTCTGCCAGCCGGCGTCGGCGCGCAAATCGGCGGTGCTCATCACCTATTTCCTGCTGTGGTCGGTGCTTGGTCCCGTGATCCACATCCTGCTGCCCGCGGCGGGACCGGTGTTCTACCAGAAACTGGGCTACGGCAGCGACTTCGCCGGCATCCAGGTGCCGGCCGAAATGGTGCAGATGTCCGACTATCTGTGGCGTACCTACGCCGGCGCTGGCTTCGGTCCGGGCAGCGGGATTTCGGCCATGCCCTCGATGCACATTGCGACCACGGCGTGGATGGTCATCGCCATCTACGCCCTCGCGCGGCGCTGGACCTGGGCGATGGCGGCGCCGGGCTTCGTCATCTTCCTGCTCTCGATCAGCCTTGGCTGGCATTATGCCGCCGACGGCGTCGTGGGTGCGCTGGCCGCACTCGGCTGCTACCGTCTTGCGCTCGCTTATTACGAAGGACGCTTGAAGCTGCCGCTGCTGCCGGCCCAGCCAGCCGCGCCGGCGGCCGCCGACTAAACCTTCATTCAAGCGCAATACAGGTTTCCGTCCATAGGCTCCCTTCGAAATGATCGAGGAGGGTCGGATCATGAAGTCACTTGCAATGATCGCTGCAAGCGTCGTCGCATTGTCCTTTGCGCCCGCGGCGGCGCAGCCCGTGCAGCCGATGAATCCCGCGCCAGCGCGCATGGCCGCGCCGCAAAGCCGCGCGCAGGTGGTCGAGAATATCCGCGCAACCTTCGCTCGCCTCGATGCCGACCGCGACGGCGCCCTGACCAGAGCCGAGGCGCAGGCCGGCCGTGCGATGCGCGGACAGCGGATGCGCGGCAACGCCCAGCGCAATCGCGGGCAGGCGCGCACCGCCGCCTTCGACCGCTTCGACACCAATCGCGACGGCGCCATCTCGCGCGCCGAGTGGGACGCGATGACCGCGCTGCGTCAGCAGCGCCGCGCCGCGATGGGCGGCCAGGCCCGCGGTCCGCGCATGGCCCGCATGGGCGGCCTTGGCGGACGCATGTTCGACACCGCGGACGTCGACCGCGATGGTCGCGTGACGCTGGCCGAGGCGCAGAATGCCGCACTGCAGCGCTTCGACCGCACCGACATCAACCGCGACGGTCAGGTCACGCGCGAAGAGCGGCGCCTGATGCGCCAGCAAATGCGCGCGCAGCGCCGCGGCTAGCGCAACCGAGGCCCGGCTTCACTGCCGGGCCTTTTCATTTGGCCGCGGCAATCTCGCGGTACCGCCCCTCGGCCTCGAACATGTAGTCGCGGGTGATCGGCAGCGCATTGCGGTCGCGCACATATTGTACCTGGTAATTGCACGCCGCCCCGGTCTCGAACATCACCACGCCGCCCGACAGATAATATTCCCACATGCGGAAGAAGCGTGCGTCGTACATCGCTTCGATCTCCGCCCGCGCCGCGGTCGCGCGGGCCAGCCAGTGGCGCAACGTGTAGCCGTAATGGCGTCGCAAATTCTCGACATCTGCGGAGATCAGCCGCGCCCGCGCGCTCGCCTCCGCCATCTGCGCCAGCGACGGCAAATGGTAGCCGGGGAAGATATATTTGTCGGTGAACGGGTCCGGCCCCTTCGACGGGTTGCCGAGCTTTCCGATGGTGTGCACCAGCATCACGCCATCGGGGTTCAGCAGATCGCGGCACTTGGCGAAAAATTCGTCATAATGTTTCAGCCCGACATGTTCGAACATGCCGACCGACACGATGCGGTCGAAGGTTTTGTCGAGCTGGCGGTAGTCGATCAGCTCGAACTTCACCCGGTCGGCGACGCCCGCCGCCGCCGCGCGTTCGCGCGCGATCTTGAGCTGATGTTCGGACAAGGTGACACCAAGCACGTCGACGTCCGCGACCTTGTGCAGATAGAGCGCCATTCCGCCCCAGCCGCTGCCGATGTCGAGCACGCGCAGCCCGGGCCGGAGCGCGAGCTTGGCGGCGATGTGCGCCTTCTTGTGGGCCTGCGCCTGTTCCAGGCTGTTGGCGGGGTCGGTGAAGTAAGCGCAGCTATATTGCTTGTCGTCGTCGAGGAAGAGTTCGTAGAGCTCGTCCTTAAGGTCGTAATGATGCGCGACGTTGCGCCGCGCGCGCCCGAAGTCGTTCGGCTTTAGCCAGCGCAGGAACTTGCCCTTGCTTTTGCGCTTGTTGAGCGCCTTGCGCCCCGCCCCGCCGTCCTCCCAGCGATTGGCGCCGACGATCATCTCCATGAGGTCGAGAATCGTCCCGTCCTCGATTGTCAGACGACCGTCCATATAGGCTTCGCCAAGGCCAAGCCGCGGGTTGCGCACGATGTCGAACGCGACCTTGCGGTCGGTCAATGCGATCGTGAAATGCTTTCCGCCCGTGGGCCCGAATGTCTGCGCCGGCCGGCCGGGCATCTTGATCGTCAGGCTGCCGGATTTGAGCAGCTTGCCCAGTAACGTGTCGAGAAGCACGCTTCCTCCGCAAAAATTGGCGCTCAACGATGGCTTCGCTTTAACCCGAACGCAATCATTCCGGACTAGCCGTTTACCAAGTTGGGGAAGAAAGCGGCGCGGTCCATGAAGTTGATCATCCAGATCCCGTGCTTCAACGAGGCGGAAAGCCTTCCGGCGACACTCGCCGCCCTGCCGCGTACCCTGCCGGGGATCGACGCAATCGAGCTTTTGATCATCGACGACGGAAGCCGCGACGACACGTCCGGCGTGGCGCGCCGCTGGGGCGTTCATCACGTTGTTCGGCATCGTACCAATCGTGGTCTGGCAGCTGCCTTCCGCAGCGGATTGCAGCGCGCGCTTGACCTGGGCGCGGACATCATCGTCAACACCGATGCCGACAATCAGTATGAAGGCGCAGACATCGCCCAGCTGGTGGCGCCGATCGTTGCCGGCCAGGCCGACGTCGTCATCGGCGACCGCAGGGTTCGCGACAACGCGCACTTCGGCCGGGTCAAGCGGCTGCTCCAGCGCCTTGGAAGCGCCGTCGTCCGCCGCTTGTCGGGAACGCAGGTCACCGACGCCGTCAGCGGCTTTCGCGCCATCACGCGGTCGGCCGCGCAGCGGATCAACATCACGTCCGACTTTTCCTACACGACCGAAATGCTGATCCAGGCCGGCCGTAAGCGGATGGCCGTGGTTTCGGTGCCCATCCGCACCAACGGCGCGGTGCGCCCGTCGCGGCTGTTCAGTTCGATTCCGCAATTCATCATGAATACCGGCGTCACGCTGGTTCGCGCCTACATGATGTACAATCCGCTGCGCGTATTCGCGTCGATCGGCCTTGCCGCATTCCTCATCGGCCTGGCCCCCATGCTGCGCTTCGCCTTCTTCTATTTCACCGGCGACGGTGCGGGCCATGTCCAGTCGCTGGTCATTGGCGGCGTCCTGATGATCGTCGGGGTCATCGCCGCCATGCTGGGCGCGCTGGCCGATCTGATCGGCCGCAACCGTCAGCTGATCGAACAGATGCTGGAGCGCGTCCGTGCGCTGGAATCGGCGGTGGCAGCGCGGGAAGATCCGGCTGTGGCGCCCGCAATCAAGCAACGGCGCGCAGGCTGATCGACCAATGTCGTTGAGCTTGACGATCGGTGCGCGCGCACCTGGGCACCCGCGCCACGCGCACCTGTTCGACCAGATCGGTGCGCGGCAGGCGTGGATCGCGGCCGCATGTGCCGTCGTGTGCCTGCTTCTTCAGGCGCGCATGATTTTCCTGCAGCCCATCCATTGGGACGAATATCGCTTCCTTGCCGACATCCACGCCTTCCAGCGCGGGGAATTGTCGAGCGCCTTCCTGACATTCCAGGTGCATTTGTTCGGGTGGCTGACACGCTTCCCGAACGAGATGGACCAGATTCACGTCGCGCGCGGCGTGATGCTTGCGTTGGAAAGCGGGACGGTGGTCTTCATCTGGCTTATCGCCCGGCGCTTCTTCGACGCGACCGCGGCCGCCTTCGCTGCGACCGCTTATTTGTCCTTCAGCTACGTCTTCCTGCACGGCGCAAGCTTCCGGTTCGATCCGATCGCCATCTTCCTGGTGATGTTCGCGACGTGGCTGCTGATCTGCCGGCCGCTCCGCCTGGTCACGATTTCCGCAGTCGCGCTGGCCGTCGCCATTGCCACCATGGTCACGGTGAAAGTCGCACTTGCCGCGCCGTTGCTCGTCGCCGCGGGTGTCTACCGCATCATGGAGGCGGAGCGGCGCGTGCCGACACTCCTCGCCTTGGCCGGCGGTGCCGCGCTTTCCGCACTGTTCCTGGCGCTGCTCTACGCGTGGCACGCAAGTACGCTCGCCGCGCCGACCGTGAGCGCGACCCAGCAGCAATTGGGGTCGAGCTACGACAAGACCTTAAGCGACTGGCGGCCGTTCTGGACGCACCGCTACTTCATTCGTGCCGTGCTCGAAAACCCGGTCTACTGGGTAATGCTCGCGGCCGGAATTTTCGCGATCGGGCGGCGCCTTCGCGACCAGCCGGTCCGGTCGCTGATGCTGCTGGCCTTCATGCTGCCGTTCCTGACGCTAACTTTCTACCGCAACGCCTTCCCCTATTTTTACGCCTTCATCCTGGCGCCTGCGGCGATCACTGTCGCAGGTGCGGCAACTTTGTCGTGGCTGCGGCCCTTCCTGTGGCTGGTCACGACCGGCTGGACGATCGTCGCCGCACTGATGATGATGCGCATCAACCCGGCGACCGCGGCCGACCAGGCGGCGGCGACAAACCTCGTCCACCGCTTGTTTCCAAGTCCCGTTCCCTATCTCGACCGCAGCTCGATGATCCCGACCTTTCCGCAGGCTGGAATGTTCATGAGCAGCTGGGAGATGGAGAATTATCGTGACGGCAAGCGCCCAACGATCCGGACGTTGCTCGCAACGCGCCAGCCGGTTTTCATCATCGCCAACAGCCCGATCATTTCCGAGGGCTTCGGGATTGCGCCCAGTGCAACGCCGCGCATCCTTTTCCATCCCGAAGACCGTGCGGCACTGCAGTCGCAATATGTGCATTACACGGGGCCGATCTGGATCGCCGGAAAGCGGATTGCAGCCTCCCCGCGGCCGGTCGTCGCGGACTTCCAAGTCGCGGGAACCTATGTGCTGAACAGCCGTGTTCCCGTCCAGATCGATGGTCGCACCGTGGCGCCCCACGCGGCCGTGACGATTGGTCAGGGCCGGCATCGCATTGTTTCGCCGCAGGGCGCGCAGGGGATTCTTCTGCGGTGGGGCGCGGGGCTTCCGCAGGCCGCGCAATCCGCGCCGCGCGAACTCGTCTTCGACAATCTGTAGCGCGGCGTGACGAGGTGAACGCGCCCTTCCCCGCCATCGACGCCGCCGCTGCGCAGCGGCCGCTGCGCCGGGTCATGGCATGGGGCACGGCCGACCGCGACAAGCCGCGCAACCGCATCCTCCTCGATGCGCTGCGCGACGCCGACTTCGAACTTCAGGAAGTGCATGCCGACGTTTGGGCGGGCGTCGCCGACAAAAGCCGGCTGGGGCGCGCTGCGCGCCTGGCCCGCTATCTCCGGCTCGTCCTCGTCTATCCGAAACTGCTGATCCAGTTCCTGCTCGCGCCGCGGCCGGATGCGCTGGTGGTCGGCTATCCCGCGCAGCTCGACGTGTCGATGCTGTGGCCGGCGGCAAAGCTGCGCCGCGTCCCGATCCTGATGGATCTGTTCATCTCGATCTACGACACGACCGTCCACGATCGCGCGCTGACGCGACCGGGGTCGCTCAAGGCGCGGCTGCTTTGGGGCATGGAATGGCTCGCGTGCCGCGCGGCGGACCGAGTGATCATCGATACCGCGGCCCATGCGCGCTACGTCGAAGAATTGTTCGACCTGCCGGCGGGGTCGGTCGGCCACGTCGCCGTCGGGGCGGAGATTGCGAAGTTCGAACGCCTGCCGCGCCGAGCCAAGGCAGGCCGGCCGCGGCTGTTGTTCTACGGCCAGCTGATCCCCCTGCACGGGATCGAAACCATCCTCGCCGCCGCTTGCTCGGACCGGGGGCAGGCTTTCGATTGGACCATCATCGGCGACGGGCAGGATGCGTCAAAGGTGGCCGCCGCGCTTGGCCCGTCCGGCCCCCGTCACGTGCATTGGATCAAGTGGGTGCCATATGCCGAACTGCCGCACTGGATCGCGCAGTCCGATATTTGCCTCGGCATCTTCGGCACGTCGCGCAAGGCCGCGTCGGTGGTGCCCAACAAGGTCTTCCAATGCCTGGCGAGCGGCCGCCATGTCGTCACCCGCGCATCGCTCGCGCTTGCCGAGCTTCCGGCCGACGCGGGCCTGACGATGGTTGAGCCGGGCTCACCGGATCGCCTGCTCGACGGCATCGAAGCCGCACTGGCCGCCGGGTGCCCTGAGCCCTCTTCGCATCTCGTTAACCACTTTTCGGCAGACAGGCTGGGGTCGCAAATGATCCGCTACCTCGAAGGACTGCAGTGAGCACGGTCACGTATCATCCGCATTTCGGGCCGGCGATGCCGTCGCTGAACTGGACGCCCGCGCCACGCTACGTCCTGCGTCGTGATCGCATTTTGCGGCATCTGCGACGGATCGGCCCGTGCCGCATTCTCGACATCGGCTGCGGCCCGGGTGCGCTGGTCTCGGAACTGCGCCGCGCGGGATACGATGCGCATGGCGTCGATCGATCGGCCAAGGCCATCGCGCTTGGCCGCCATCTCCAGCAGCAGGCGCCGGGGATGGAATTGCGGGCCGAGATTGATGAATCGTGGCAGGGCAAGTTCGACGTCGTCATGTCGTTCGAAGTGATCGAGCATCTGGCGGAAGATGTCCGGGAAATGCGCAATTGGCGCCGTTTCCTGCGACCCGGCGGACAATTGATTGTGTCCACGCCGGCGCATCAGCGTCGCTGGAACGCGGCCGACGAATGGGCCGGGCATGTGCGCCGTTATGAGCGCGACGAGCTGATCCGTGCGGTGGAAAGCGCCGGCTTTAACGTCGTCCTTGTCGAGACCTACGGGTTTCCCCTGGCGAACCTCATGGAGCGCTTGTGCGCGCCGGGTTATCGCAAGCGCTTGGCTGAAAAGGCCAGGATGGGCCTGGATACCGCCGCGCTGACCGACGACAGTGGATCGGACCGTTCGGCGCACGCGCGCTTCTGGCCATTCTACGCCAGCCTGCCGGGCACGCTTGCAATGCGTGTCCTGTGCCAGGTGCAACGCCTGTTCGTGAAGACGCAGCTCGGTCCGGGCTTCATCCTTATCGCGCGACGACGCGAAGGATGACGCGCTGGGCAGCGTGGGCGGGCAGCCTGGCAGCAATCCTCGCCATGGCCCTCGTCATCTACCTCTTCGGCGGCGACCTCCGTGCGGCAGCGACGTGGAATCGCGCCGTCGCCGCAGGCTTCGCCACTTCGGTCGCGCTTTACGTCGCGGCGATGCTGGTTGCGGCATCGGTGTGGAAAATCATCCTCGACACGTTTGGATCGGCGCAATCTTGGCCGGCGGCGGGTCGTCAGGTGCTGATCTCACAGATCGGCAAATATGTGCCCGGCGGCGTCGCCCAATTCCTCGGACGCGCCGCAATGACGATGAAGGCAGGCGTCCCGGCCAGGACGGTCGGCTTCGCACTCATCGCCGAAACCTTCGTCACGTTGGTCGGCGGGGCGTGCGCCGTGGCGGTCGCCATTGCGTTCGACCCAGGCCTGCTGACCCGGGTCGAAACCATCCTTCCGCAGGATCAGGCATGGAGCCGCGTTGCCGTGACCCTGTGCGCGGTTGTGCTGGCGCTGGTGACATGGCTCGTCGTGGCCAAGCGCGTGCGCGCCGACTTGCTGCCGAAGATCCGCCTTGAACATCTCGCCGCCTTGATCGCCATGCACGTCGTCGCGTTCCTGCTTCTCGGCGCCTCCCTGCATTTCATTGCGACGGCCGTATCGCAAGCCAGCGTGTCGCTGTCGCTGTCGGTCGCCATATTCGCCGCGGCCTGGGTGGTCGGCTTTGCCGTTCCCGGCGCGCCGGGCGGCCTGGGTGTGCGCGATTCGGTGATCGTCCTTGGACTGGCCCCGTTCGTGGGTGGCGGCCCGGCGCTGTCGGCTGCCTTGATGCATCGCGCGGCAAGCGTGCTGGGCGATGTGATCTCGCTGGGCGTAGGTGTCTGCCTGCCCAAATCGCCCCAAGTGCCCGCTGACCCTTTGAGCGAGCGCAAAAGTCTCAAAAGCGCCTAGGCGGTCTCCCGGGACTTCCGTTTCCGTTCCGCCGAGGTCTTGAGCTGGCCGCAGGCGGCGTCGATGTCGCGGCCGCGCGGCGTCCGGACCGGGGCGGAAATGCCCGCTTCGAACACGATGTTGCTGAAGGATCGGATGCGCTCGTCGGTCGAGCACTCGTAGCCCGCACCCGGCCACGGGTTGAACGGGATCAGGTTGACCTTGGCCGGGAGCCGATACTGGCGGATCAGCCGCACCAGCTCGCGTGCGTCGGCGTCGCTGTCGTTCTTGTCCTTGAGCATCACATATTCGAACGTGATGCGCCGCGCATTGTTGGCGCCGGGGTAAGCCGCGCACGCCTCGAGCAACTGGTCGATGCCGTACTTGCGATTGAGCGGCACGATCTCGTCGCGAACGTCCTTGGTCACCGCATGGAGCGAAACGGCAAGGTTGACGCCGATCTCCTCGCCCGCGCGGGCCATCATCGGCACCACGCCCGAGGTCGACAGCGTGATGCGGCGCTTGCTCAGGCCCAGTCCGTCGCCGTCCATGACGATCTTCAGCGCGTCGCGGACATTGTCGAAATTGTACAGCGGCTCGCCCATGCCCATCATGACGATGTTGGTCAGCATCCGCCCTTCGGGCTGGCTCGGCCATTCGCCCAGCGCATCGCGGGCGAGCATCACCTGGCCGACGATCTCTTGCGGCTCGAGGTTGCGCACCAGCGCCATCGTCCCGGTGTGGCAGAAGCGGCAATTGAGCGTGCACCCGACCTGGCTCGACACGCACAATGTGCCGCGGTCGGCATCGGGAATGAACACCATTTCGAATTCGTGGCCGTCGTGCGTCTTGAGCAGCCACTTGCGCGTGCCGTCGGTCGAAACCTGCGCCTCGACCACTTCAGGGCGCGAAATGGCGAAGCGCGCGGCGAACCACGGGCGCTGCGCCTTGGCGATGTCGCTCATCGCGTTGAAGTCACCGACCCCGCGATTGTAGATCCAGTGCCAGATCTGCTTGGCGCGCAGCTTGGCCTGGCGCGGCTCGAGCCCGGCCGTTTCAAGCTCTTCACGAATACGTTCGCGCGGCAAGCCGACAAGCTCGATCCGGCCGTCGGCACGCGCGGATGCGCCGCGCGGCACGGGCACAGGATCGACGGCGCCCGGAATGGGCATCAGGTTGGTGTCGGCGCTCATGGTGAGGCGGCCTATCTAGTGCGAATGCGGTGAAATTTCTAGCGGCGCCGGTAGATGAAGTCGAACGAGGTCGACCAGCTCTTGCCCTCGTCCTTGGACAGCTCGCCATGCTGGCGCACGGTGCCGTCGGGGTTCGCCGATATTGTCATGCGCGTGACGCCCGCCGGCGTGCGTTGTGACAGAATGACGGCGCCTTTTCGCCAGGGTCCGGTCAATGTCGCCGCGCGGCCGCCATTATCGACGTAAAATTGGCGCCATTCCTTGTCGGCCGGGACGTAGGAACTGATCGACCGGCCATGATAGTCGATGGCCGTGCCTCCCGGACCGACGGTTTGATGATAGGTTTCGCTGATTGCGCACCCGACGACTTTCTCGATCTTGCTTTTGGCAAGAAGAGTGGTCGATCCCGCGGGGAAAACGTCCCAGTCGCCGATCCAGAAATCGAGCGCGCTATGATCGGCGTCAGCGCAATTCACCGGTGGCGGCGCGGCGGGAGGACTCGTCTGCGCCGCAGCCAGCATCAGCAGTGCCATCACGTTCATGAGGTTACCCCTTCCTCGCGCAGCGCGCGGCCGCTGCATCGATCGCCGTCGGTGCCCCAGCAAGCAAGTAGCGGTCGACGAAGCGGCGGCCCGCGGCGTCGCGCGCATCGATCCGCATCCCGCTAGCGCCCCGCGCTGCCTCGATCATCGCCTGCTCCTGCAGCGGTCCCCTGCTCCACGCCCAGCCGCCGCGGGCGACCAGCAGGAATTGTTGCGTGCCCACGGTTAGCATCACGCTGGAACCCGGTCGCGGCGCCCGGCTCAGCCGCGCGTGAAACTCGCCCCAGCGCCGCCGGTCGACCGAAAAGGCAAACCCCGCGATCGCCTGCATCTTGCCCTTGGCGGCAATGCGCAATGCGCGCGCCCGCGCCTCGCACACCCCGCCCCGGTCGATCGCCGCCCAGGTCGGGTTGGCGTGGATCACGGTACCGGACGCGTGAGCAGCGCTGGCGCACGCCGCTACCGCTGTCAGTGCAAGCGCGGGCTGGCTAAACCCCACCAAGCAGGACGTCCAAGGCGTCAATGATATCAAAATGATGATCCCGCAGCGATGTTACGACCTCGCCAAGCTCTTTCTGCGCAACAGCGCCGGCGAGGTGCGTTGCCATCACATATTGCTGGCCTTCGATGATAAAGAGCGGATGTAGTCGGCGCGTCTCCGCTTGCCGGCCGCTGTGGGCGATCAGCGGCACAACGAAGCGCGTCGGCAAACTGTCGAGCAGGTCGGCTTGGCAGTCCAAAACAAGCCCGGCCTCATCTCGTAGCCGTCGTGCATCGAATTGAGCCAACGCGTCTGCGACCTAGAAAAGACGATACTTGGCGAGGGGGAGTCCATTTTCCTCGACATAGTTGTTCCACCACTGAAGCGCCGCCCGATTTTCCTCGAGCCAGGCTTCGCCGCGCGCAATCTTTACCGCCTTCTCCAGCCCCTCCGACGAGGCCTGCGAGATATTGACGCCAAGCTCGCGCGCTTCAGCGACTAGCGCGGCATCGAGCGAAACGTTGGTCGGCACGCTCTTTCTGCGACCACGCGGAGCTTTTTGAATGCGAGCATGATTCATGCGCATAATTTATGCGCAGTGTATGACCCATGTGGCAAGCCTTGGCGGAGCGGAAAATCATCCATTCTTGCGGGATGGCTAGCAGTGTGCCACTTTTCCCTCGCTCGGTTTTGCGTTTGATTCGCCCGCAGGGGAGGCATGTCATGTACCGAGCGTTCCGCCACATCACGCTGCGCTCATCCGCTAACTAGCGGCGCCTCCCATGTTCCTTGCCGAACTGCTCAGCCGCGCCGCGGCCGAGCTGGCCTTGTTCGCGGGTGTCGGGTTCCTGCTGTTCGCGCTCAACGACCTGCTTGTCGACCTGATCTACTTTGCCCGGCGCGGCTGGCGCGCGCTGACCGTGTACAGCCGCTATCCGCGTGCCTTCGCCAGCGAGATCAAGCCCGCGCCGGAGCCCGGCCTGATCGCCGTCTTCATTCCCGCGTGGGACGAATCGGCGGTCATCGCCGACATGCTGCGGGCGACGTTGCAGCGCTTCGACTACGCGAACTACATCCTCTTCGTCGGTCATTACCGCAACGATCCGGCGACCGCCGCGGCGATCGCCAGCGTCGCCGACCCGCGCATCCATGCGGTGCAGATTGGCCATTCCGGCCCGACAACCAAGGCCGATTGCCTCAATCACCTCTACGACGCCCTGATCGCGCATGAGATTGCGATCGGCCGCACCGCCAAGGCGGTGGTGCTGCACGATGCCGAGGATGTCGTTCACCCGCTCGAGCTCCGGCTGTTCGACCGCCTGATCGACCGCGCGGCGGTCATCCAGCTGCCCGTGCTGCCTTTGGTCGATCGCGGGTCGCGCTGGATCAGCGGCCATTATTGCGACGAGTTTGCCGAGGCGCATATCAAGGAGCTGGTCGTGCGCGAAGCCGTTGGCGCGGCGGTCCCGCTGGCCGGCGTCGGCTGCGCGATCGCGCGCAAACCGCTGGCCGAACTTGCTGCGCGCCAGGAGGGCAAGCCGTTCGCCGGCGCCAGCATGACCGAGGATTACGAACTTGGGCTCCGGCTCGGGGCGCGCGGCTTCAAGACGATGTTCGTCCGTATCCCAGCGCAAGCCGGCGACCGGGGCGTCGTCGCAAGTCGCGGGCATTTTCCGGCCACGCTTGGCGCCGCCGTACGGCAGAAGGCCCGTTGGCTAGGCGGAATTGCGCTTTCCGGCTGGGACCGGCTGGGCTGGAGCGGGAGCTGGGGCGAACGCTGGATGCGGATGCGTGACCGGCGCGGGCCGATTGCCGCTTTGCTGCTGGTCGCGGCCTATCTGGCAGCGCTCCTCTGGTCGCAATTGTGGCTTGCCGAGGCACTGGGCGCGCCCGTCCAGGCGCGGCTCGACCCGGCGCTGACGGTGCTGTTGACGATCAACGCCTGGCTTCTCGCCTGGCGGATCCTGATGCGCGCGGCCTTCACGACCTCGGCCTACGGGCTGGCCGAAGGGTTGATGTCCATCCCGCGCCTGGTCATCGGCAACGTCATCGCCATGCTCGCCGCCGCGCGGGCCATATCCCAGCATATGAGCGGGGGACCGCGCCGCTGGGACAAGACGCGGCACATCTTCCCGGTGGAGTTAGCGCAATGAGCCCGTCCCTGCGCTTCCTCGCACTGGCGCTGGTCGGTTGGGGCGTGTTGCGTGCCGCAACGCTCGACAAATTGCCGGGGCGCGAACTGTTCGCGGTGCAGCCGAGCGAAGCGCGCGTGCCGCCCATCGTCCCAACCCAGTTCGCGCCGATCGAACCAATCGCGCCGCAGCAGGCGGAGAGCGCGGGAATGATGCCGGGCTATCCCTATGTCTACGGCGCCATGCCGCAATCCTATCCCGTGGTCATCCGCCCGATGATCATGCCCGCGCAATACCCCGGCACATCGCTTCCGGCCCAGCCGTCCGCGCCGACCGCCGAACCGCTGTTCTACGGCCCGATCCCCGGCCTCGACGACTGGACGCTTCCACAGATGGCGCAAGCCTCGCGTCCGGCGCGGCGATCCGCCGGCATCCCGCCGACCCAAAGCGTGCCGGCCGTGCCTGCCAAGCCCGCGCTCGACCGGCTCCAGCTGACTGCCTGGGCGCTGATGCGCGGCCAGCAGGGCCAACCGCTCGGTCCCAGCTCGCTCGCCAACGGCGGGCAGCTCGGCGGAGGCCAGGCCGGGGCGCGGCTATCGATCCACGCCACGCGGCAGATTGCCGGCGTGCTGCGCACCAGCACCGACGTCGGGCGGCGCGGCGGCGAAGTGGCCGCGGGGCTGCGCGTGCAGCCGGTCAGCGGGCTCCCCGTCTGGATCACTGCCGAGCGGCGCCAGCGCATCGGCCGCGCCGGCACCGGACGCAACGCCTTCGCCCTCTTTGCCGAAGCCGGCCTGTATCAGAGCCCGCTGCCGTGGGGCTTTGCGCTCGACGCTTATCTGCAGGGCGGCGTGGTCGGGGTGCGCAGCCGCGATGCCTTTGCCGATGGCGCACTGGCGATTTCGCGGCCAGTGTTCGGCCGTTTCAGCGCCGGCGCGGGCGCGTGGGGCGGGGTGCAGCCCGGCCTCTACCGCCTCGACGCCGGGCCGCGCGTCAGCATGAAGGTGCGCGACAATGTGCGCATCCACCTCGACTGGCGCCAGCGCGTCGCCGGCAACGCCGCTCCCGGCTCCGGCCCGGCGGTCACCCTGGCAGGCAATTTCTGAGCCGAGCGGCGAGCGCGGGATTTAGACAGCACGCATTAGCCCCCGGCGCGCGCAAGCTTGGCCCGCGGCGCCTTTTGCGGCTAGTCCTGCTGGCCAGCCGATGGACATTTACCTTCCGATCGCCGGTCAGTCGGTCAACGCGCTCTTCATCGTCGCGCTCGGCTTTCTGGTGGGCATCCTTTCTGGCATGTTCGGCGTAGGCGGCGGCTTCCTGACGACGCCGCTGCTGATCTTCTACGGCATCCCGCCATCCGTCGCCGTCGCATCGGCAGCGACGCAGATTACCGGCGCAAGCGTGTCGGGCGTGATGGTCCATGCGCGCAAGAGCGGCGTCGATCTCCACATGGGCCTGGTGATGATCGTGGGCGGGCTCGTCGGCTCGCTTGCCGGTGCAGCCATCTTCCGCGCGCTTCAGGCCAGCGGGCAGATCGACGTGGTGATCGGCGCCCTCTACGTCCTGATCCTCGGCGGCATCGGCGCGCTGATGTTGCGCGATGCGCTGGTTGGCCTCGGCTATGTCAAGGCCAGCGCCAGTGCCAGTCCGCCGCGGCACAATCGCTGGGTGGCGTCCCTGCCCCTGCGCTGGCGCTTCTACGCGTCCGGGCTTTACATCTCTCCGCTGGCGCCCCTCGCGCTGGGCTTCGTCGCCGGCATCCTCACCATGCTGCTCGGAATCGGCGGCGGCTTCATCCTCGTGCCCGCGATGATCTATCTGCTCGGCATGGCCGCGCGCGTCGTCGTCGGCACCAGCCTGGTGATGATCCTCGCGATCAGCGCGGCGACCACGATGATCCACGCGCTGACGACGCAGGCGGTCGACATCGTCCTTGCCGGCCTGTTGCTCATCGGCGGCGTGATCGGCGCGCAATATGGCGCGCTGTTCACCACGCGCATCAAGCCAGACCTGCTGCGTCTGGCGCTGGGCTTCATCATCCTCGTCGTCGCGCTGCGCATGGCACTTGGCCTCGCCTGGCAACCCGACGAAATCTACTCGATCGAATATCTGTGAACGCGCGCCTCCGGCTTGCCCTGATATCGCTGCTGACGCCGCTGCTGATGGCGCAGGCCAAGCCCGTCCTGGTCCCCGACATCTCCGCGCGGGAAGTGCAGATTCGCTACAGCTTCACGGGCGCCCAGCTGCTTCTGTTCGGGGCGATCATCTATCCCGGCGGGCGCCCGCCCGAAGAGCCGGCCGACATCGTCGTCGTGCTGCGCGGGCCGGTGCAGCCCATCCTCATCCGCGAAAAGCAGAAGATCGCCGGCATCTGGATGAATGCCGACTCGGCCCGCTTCCGGTCGGCGCCCTCCTTTTACGCGGTCGCCTCGTCGCGCCCGATTGCGGAACTGGTCGATGAGCGCACGGCCGCCATCTACGAAATGGGCGTCGGCAATCTCCAATTGTCGCCCGGCGGCGGCAATTTGCCCGAAAAGGAACGCCGCTTCGAAGCCGGCCTCCTCGACCTGCGCAAGCGCCAGGCGCTCTATTCGGAGAATCCGCGCGGGGTCGAGATCACCGATCGCGTTCTCTACCGCGCCACCATCCGCATTCCCAGCCAGGTCCCGGTTGGGACCTACACGGCCGAAACCTTCCTGATCGACGGCAAGGACGTGATTGCGGTTGCGACGCGCGACATCCAGATCAACAAGTTCGGCTTCGAACGCTTTGTCGCGGCAGCTGCCGAACGCCACGGTTTGCTCTATGGCTTGGCGGCAGTTGTCCTGTCGCTTTTCCTTGGCTGGACGGCCGCAGCCGCCTTCCGGCGCCGCATCTAGCAGAACGCGTTCCTAAGCCAATCTTAACCGCTTCCGCCTAAATGCTTTTCGCACCACCGGTGGAGTAGGCTTAAGATGAACGATCAACCCAATCTGCGGCAGTTCGTGGATCAGATCAGCAGCTTCAGCGAGGAGGAGACGCCGTCTGCGCCCGCCGCGAAGCCCGCGCAGAAGCTGTCGCCCATCGGGAGGGTGGTGGAAATTGCCGGCTCCGGCTCGCAAGTCCGTCTCGACGGCGCAGCGCTGACCGCGACGCAGGCCAATCCGGACGCGTCGGTCGCCATGTCGGGTCAGGTCGGCAGCCAGGTCAAGATGATCGTCGGCGCAAACTGGCTGATCGCCAACGTGCGCACGATGCGCGAGGGCGATGAGGGCGAAATCGTCGCGCAGATCGATTTCCTGGGTGAAGGTACCAAGGATTCGAGCGGCCGCATCAGCAACTTTCGCCGCGGCGTGACGCGTTATCCGATACCCGGATCGGAAGTGCATCCCGTGTCGACCGAAGACTTGCGCGCGGTGTTTGCAGCAAGCGACGAGCCGCATATCGAAATTGGCACCGTCTATCCGACCGAGGATATTCGCGGCGCTCTCTACGTCGATCCGATGCTGTCGAAGCATTTCGCCATCCTGGGATCGACCGGTACCGGCAAATCGACCTCGGTCGCGCTCATCCTTCACCGCATTTCCCAGTTGTCGCCCGAAGGTCACATCGTGATGATCGACCCGCACGGCGAATATTCTGCGGCGTTCAAGGGCTGCGGGGAAATCTTCAACGCGGACAACCTGCAGTTGCCCTATTGGCTGATGAACTTCGAAGAGCATTGCGAAGTCCTGCTGACCACCGATGGGGCGGAGCGGCAGCGCGATGCCGACATCCTGGCGAAATGCCTGCTGGCGGCGCGAATGAAGGGCAAGGCCGCCGAAACGCTCGGCAAGGTCACTGTCGACAGCCCGATCCCCTACCTGCTCGCGGATCTCAACACGATCCTCGTCAATGAGATGGGCAAGCTCGACCGGGCCGGCGACACGCTGCCGTACCAGCGGCTCAAGACCAAGCTCGACGAGCTGAAGTCCGACCCGCGCTACACCTTCATGTTCTCGGGCATGCTGGTCAGCGATTCGATGGGCAGCTTCATCGCCAAGCTGTTCCGCCTGCCCAGCCACGGCAAGCCGATCTCCATCGTCGACGTGTCCGGCGTTCCGTCCGAAGTCACCTCGGTCGTGGTCTCGGTGCTGGCGCGCATGGTGTTCGACTATGCCATCTGGTCGCGGACCGAAGCGCAGCGCCCGCTGCTGCTGGTCTGCGAGGAAGCGCACCGCTACGTTCCCAAGGATGAGAATGCGAATGGCCAGGCCGTGCGCAAGATCCTCGAGCGGATCGCCAAGGAAGGCCGTAAGTACGGCGTCTCGCTCGGCCTCATCACGCAGCGTCCGTCGGATTTGGCCGAAGGCGTGCTGTCGCAGTGCGGTACGATCATCTCCATGCGCCTCAACAACGACCGCGACCAGGCCTGCGTCCGAGCGGCGATGCCGGAAGGCGCGCGCGGGTTCCTCGATGCCATTCCTGCGCTGCGCAATCGCGAATGCATCGTCTGCGGTGAAGGTGTCGCCATTCCGATTCGCGTGCGTTTCGACGACCTCGAGCCGGAGAAGCGTCCGGCCTCGTCCGACCCGAGCTTCGCTCGGCTGTGGTGTGAAACCGGCGACGAAGCCGGTATCATCCAACGCACCATCAAGCGCTGGCGCGGCCACGGCCGTTAAGGCCCGCCGCTGCCTCGGCGCGCGGTCGCTCAGGCGGTGAAGCGGCCGAACCCATGGCTGGTCGGCTTGGCGGTCCTCTTTGGAGGCCTGCTGATCCTGGCTGCGGCTTATCGTCTCGTTTCAACCTACGCATATGAAACGACCGCGCGGTCGCTGCTGGCGCGCACGCCCGAAGCGCCAAGAATATGGGCGCATCGCGTCAACTCGATCGGCGCCTTGCTCGAAGCGAAGTCTTTGTTCGCTGGGGTCGAGGTCGATCTGGTGTTCGATCCTCGAACGCAGCGCTTCGACGTGCGGCACCCGCCCGCGCCCAGCACTGGCTTGAATCTCGACGCTTATCTCGCGGCGGCGGCAGACCGCCCGAATCTCCGCCTGTGGCTCGACTGGAAGAATCCGAGACCGGACAATCTGGCCCAGGCCATGCGCGAATTCGGCCGTCTCGACGCCAAATACCGCATCCGCGGTCGAGCGCTGGTCGAAACGCCGTCGGATGCGACCTTCCCCGAAATCGTCTCCGTTTCCGGCAGTGGCTTTCGACACGGCTTCTACCTGCCGACCGAGCGCATTGCGGCGGCCCTCGGACAGGGCCCGCAAGCCACGGACCGGCTGGGTGCCGAGCTCCGCGCGACCATCGACAGGGGCCGCTTCGGCGCAGTCACCTACGATGCCCGCCTGCAGCCTTTCGTCGACCGCGAGCTGGACCGCTTTCTTACAGCGCGCAAGATCCACCGCTTCAGCTGGGACATCGGGATCAACAGCGGCGACCCGCTGACCCGCGCCGGCACACTTTCCCGGACGGTCCGCGAACGAAAGCTCGACGCTCTCCTGATCGTCTTCCCCTCCCGTTACCGCGTCTGATCGGCCGCCGGCCGGGCCGGCCATGACGAGCCGAGCTTGCGCGCTTCATCGCGCCACAGATGGCGAATGCCGTCCCCGATGACGCGGGGGACAACGGTGTAGTGGTCCTCGTCCGAATAGATGCGCGTGGTGACCTCGGCACCCGCATAGCCGCGCAAGTGCAGCGTCTCCGCGAACGAAGCGGTCGAACTGACAATGTTGGACGCAGCCAGAAACCATTCGTCGACTTCGCCCCCGCCCACGCCGATGAACAGCGCGACGGGAAGCGTCTTGTGGCGCTTCGCATAAGCCGCTTCGGCCTTGAACACGGCGCCATCCACCCCGGCAAGATACGGGCTGCCTAGGATCACTTTCTGGAAAGCGCCGCGCTGAAAGATGGAATATGCCGCCACCATCCCCCCGCGGAGTGGCCGTAGAGCGTATGCTCCCCCGAGAAGCGGTAGCGAGCCGCAAGCCGCGGCCGCAGGTCGTCGATCAGCATTGCCAGGAAGTCGTCGGCACGGTGCGGGAAGTCGGGGATCGGCGCGACCTTGGCCCAGGCTTCGCCCGCCAGTCCCGGCGGTGCGTAGCCGCGACCTTGCGGCGAATATTCGACGATCCGCCGGCCCACCCCGGCGAGCCCGTCCTTGGCCGGGCTGCCGATTCCGATGACGATCATTTCCGGCGCGTGGTTGCCGATCACCAATGTGTCGAGGATGCCGACCACCGCGCGCGTCATCAATGGCCCGTCGAGCACCCACAGCACCGGATATTTGCGCCCGGGCTGCGCCGCATAGCTCGCCGGCAGCGCAATCGTCAGCTCGTGCGGATAAGCGAATGCGCGCGACTGGAACGGCTGCGGCGCGAGCAGGTCCATGTTCGCCCGCGCGCCCGGGATCGCCGCCAGCTGCGGATTGGCGTCCGCGGGCTGGCCGAGCGACAGCAAGGCAAAGGCGACGACAGTGATGATCGGCAGGCGCATGCGACTCTCCGGTTTTCAAATTTCCCTGTATCACTGGAATAACACACCGCAAGTCACGCGGTGCGCATTTCGCGGCGGCCGAGGTCCCACAGCATCGCCAGCAGAATGCCCGCGCCGCTCGCCAGCGCTGCGTATACGCCGATGACGCCCGCCGGCTTCGGCCACATCGTCGCATAGATCTGCAGCAGCCAGGGAATGTAGACCGTGACCCCCGACGCAGTGATGACCAAAGCGAAGAAGGTGCCGAGGATGCCGACGATCAGCGGCACGACGAAGCTGCGCCAGCGCAGCGCGACCCACAATTGCAGCAGCACCGTCGGGATCGCGCCCAATGCCATGGCGGCCATGCCCACTGCCATGTCGTCGAACTGCCGGTCGCCCACCGGTGCACGGTCGGGCAACACCGCCCCCACCGCATAGCCGACGGCATAAAGGCCGACATAGACAATCAGCTGCATCGCCAGCAGCAGGATGAAGGCCACGCCTGCCTTGGTTGCGAACAATGTCGCGCGATGCGTCGGCAGCGCGAGCAGGTGGTTCCACATGCGCGACCCATGCTCGATCTGCGCCAGCAGGGTCGCGACCGCGGTCACCGACATCGGCAGCATGAAGAAGGACCACATGGCGAGGCCTTCGTCGAGGTAGCGTTCCCACTTCACTTCCGCGGTGCGCGTGCCGAGCGCGATCGCGGCAAAGGCGAGCACGCACAGCGGCGCCGCGAAGGTCACCAGCAGGACGAGCGAGCGGCGGAGCTTGAGCAGCTCGGCAGTCAGCGGCGCGGGCATCATGCTGCCCGCGCAAGCGAGGTGTCGGTCAAGTCCATGTAGATCCTTTCCAACGAGGGCCGCTCCTGCGTCAGCCGCGACACCGCAACGCCGTGATTGACCAGCAATTGGTTGAGGTCGGCCGGGGACAGGCGCGGGTCGGGCACTTCGATCAGCCGCCCGTCGCGCGCGGCGGCGCATATCCCTTGCGACCGGAGCAGGCGCAGCGCGCCCAGCGCGTCGCCGACTTCGACCAGGATGCGCGGGCCGCCATCGGACAGCACGCCGGCAAGCGGCCCCTGCGCCAGAAGCCGCCCGCCGTGGATCAGCGCGACATGATCGACGGTCTGCTCGACTTCGGCCAGCAGATGGCTCGACAGGAGGACGCTGGTGCCCGCGTCGCGCGGCAGCGCGCGGATCAGTTCGCGCACTTCGACGATCCCATCGGGATCGAGGCCGTTGGTCGGCTCGTCGAGGATCAGCAGCTTGGGCGCGCCGAGCAATGCGCGGGCGATGCCGAGGCGCTGGCGCATGCCCAGCGAATAGTCGCCGACGCGCTTGCCCGCCGCACCGTGCAATCCCATCAGCGCGAGCACGCGGTCGGGCTCGTCCGCGTCGAGGGCGAGCAGCCGGCGGCTGATCTCGAGATTCTCGCGCCCGGTCAGATTGTCGTAATGGCACGGCGTTTCGACCAATGCGCCGACGTTCCGTGCAACCCGCCGCCGCGCACCGGGCATGGCCATCCCCAGCATCGTGATGCGCCCCGCATCCGGCCGAGTCAGGCCGAGCAGCATGCGGATGGTCGTGGTCTTCCCCGCCCCGTTGGGCCTAAGGAACCCCGTCACCGACCGCGCTGGAACCCGAAGGTCGATCCCATCGACCGCATGCACGCCCCCATAGGCCTTGCGCAGCCCAGCCGTCTCAATCGCATATTGCATCCACCGCTCCGAATCTTTAGCTGTAACTTAAAGATGGTGGATGAGTGTTCTTTAAGTCAAGGTTAAGTTTCATGGCTCGAGACGAAGGCGATCCGGTGCGTGTTTCCGCAGTGCGACTGCGCATGCTGCTGACGGGCGCGGCGGTGGGGTTGCTGCTCATCCTGGTGGCCGAGCGCCTGGGTTATGCGGGCGCTTACCGGCGGGGCGGCGTCGATGCAGCACAACTCCCGGCGCAGCTTCTGCTCAGCCTGCCGGCACTGATGAACCTTGCTGCTTTGTGGTGCCTGCGCACCGCGGCAGCGGCCGCCGCCGCCGGTCAGCCGTTCGGGCGGGTCGCCGTCACCGCCTTCCGCCGCGTCGGCGCCTTGCTTGCGGCAAGCGCCGCCACGGCCCTGCTGGTCGTACCGCTGCTTGCGCGCGCAATTGGTCAGACGCCGACGCGGCTGATCGACGCCGATATCTCGACCCTCGTGCTCGGCGTTATTGGGCTCGGCATGATCTTCGTCGGCCAGCTGATCGCCCGCGCGGCCCATGCCGAGCGCGAGCTCGAGGCGTTCTTCTAGCCATGCGCATCCGCGTCACGCTCGACGAGCTCATCACCCGCAACGGCCTCAAGGCCAAGGACGTCGCGCGCGCCGTGGGCGTCAGCGAGACGCACTTGTCGCTGTTCCGCTCGGGCAAGGTGAAGGGCGTCCGCTTCGAGACGCTGGCCAGGCTCTGCGCCGTCATCGGCTGCCAGCCGGGCGACCTGCTCCGGTTCGAGGATGAGGGGAACGAGCCCCCGACACGAAGCGCTGATTAGCTGGTCGTTTGCGGGATCGACGTCATCTCGCGGACGCGCGCCTTCATCGCTTGCTGCTGCGCTTTCGAATAAGCCTGGCGCTGGACCAGTTGCACCGCGAGCGGATTGACGGCCCGGCCGTTCAGGCGAACCTCGAAGTGAAGGTGCGGGCCGGTCGACAGGCCGGAGGACCCGACGTAGCCGATCACCTGGCCCTGGCGGACTGGAGTCCCTGCAGCGGCGGCAAAGCCGCTCATGTGCGAATAAGTGGTAACGATCCCGCCGCCATGCGCCACCGCGACGCGCCGTCCGTATCCGCCGGCCCAGCCGGCATCGACGACTTGGCCGTCGGCGGCGGCAACGATCGGCGTTCCCATCCCCGCACCGAAATCGATTCCGGCATGGAAGCGGGTGAAGCGCAAGATCGGGTGGGTACGCGATCCGAAGCCGGAGGTGATTCGGCCCGCCACCGGGCTCATGAGGCCGCTCAGCGTGCGATGCTCGCCGGCGTTGGACGAATCGAGCCACGCGCCGTTCGGCCCCGGCCAGCGGATGACCGCCACGTCGCCTGCCCATTGCCGGTCGAGTGCCGCATAGACGAGCGCATCTCCGCGCCGCGTATCGACGACGAAATCGAAGCGATCGGATGGCGCCACCTCGCCGACGTCGATCTGGGTTGCGAGCGCCTGGAGATAGAGCGCGGCGGTCTCGCTCGACGCCCCCGCGCCGCGCAGCGACCAATAAAGGCCGTCGGTGATGTCGCCGCTGATCCGCTTCAGGCCGGCGCGCTCGCCGGTCGCTACGCCGCGCGGCTTTGCGATCCTGTCGGGCGTCTCGGCAGAAACTTCCGTTGCGATTGCGGCTGCAGCGGCGAGCGGCTGATATTGCCGCATTTCCCCGGGCGGAAGGCGCGGGGAGGTTGGCTTGGCGGCAGCGGAAAAGTCCAGGCCGGGGGCAAGCGCGAGGGCGCTGGCGCATAGTCCGGCAAGCGTTGCCGCACCGGCGCACCAGCGCCAGCCGAGCGGTTCGCGTGTCAGATCGACGACGAGGCTGAATGGCCGGCGCGGTCGTGCGCGCCCGAAGCCAGCGCGCGCCGGAAAGGGCACGACCTTCCCCGCGGGCGCGCTACGCATTTCCGCAGCGAACGGCTTTTGCGCGGGCAAGCTCATCCAGCGGTGATGCCGCAACAGGGTTAAGGCCGTGCTAAAAATTGGAACCTTGCGCTTGGTGCGCGCGCTGCCACATTGACGATGATGGCGCCGCGTTCAGACGCACCGGTCCGGGCGATCCTCGGGCCGACCAACACCGGCAAGACCCACTTGGCGATCGAGCGCATGTGCGGTCACAGCTCGGGCGTCATCGGCTTCCCGCTGCGCCTGCTCGCACGCGAGGTGTACGACCGCGTCGTCGCCCTCAAGGGCGAGGCACACGTTGCGCTCCTCACCGGCGAAGAGCGCATCGTCCCGCCCAAGGCGCGTTATTTCCTGTGCACGGCCGAATCGATGCCTGTCCTGAGCGGCGCCGAAGGGCCTGTCCCGGGCGGGCAAACGCACCACAACGACGATTTCCAGCGCGACTTCGCCTTCGCCGCGATCGACGAGGCGCAGCTCGGCATCGATCCCGAACGCGGGCACGTCTTTACCGACCGGATGCTCCGCGCGCGGGGCCGCGAGGAGACGTTGATCCTCGGTTCGGACACGCTTCGGCCGCTGATCCGCGAGCTTCTGCCCGAGGCCGAGATCGTCAGCCGTCCGCGCTTTTCGACGCTGCGCTATTCGGGCAGCGTCAAGCTGTCGCGCCTGCCCCCGCGATCGGCCGTCGTCGCTTTCTCCGCCGAGCAAGTCTATGCGCTGGCCGAGATGCTGCGCCGCTTCAAGGGCGGCGCCGCCGTGGTCATGGGCGCCCTGTCGCCGGCCACGCGCAACGCCCAGGTCGCCATGTTCCAGCGCGGCGAGGTCGATTACCTTGTCGCCACCGACGCCATCGGCATGGGCCTCAACATGGACGTCACGCACGTCGCCTTCGCCGGGCTGGAAAAGTTCGATGGCCGCCGCGACCGCCGCCTGACCATCCCGGAAATGGCGCAGATCGCTGGCCGCGCGGGGCGCCACCAGAAGGACGGCACCTTCGGCACGCTCGGACTCACGGAAGAATCAGGCGGCTTCAGCGAGGAGGAAGTCGGGGCGATCGAGGAGCATCGCTTCCGCCCGCTCGATTCCCTCTACTGGCGTAACGCGAGCCTCGATTTCAGCGACGTCGCCGCGCTCATTCGCAGCCTCGAGATGCGCAGCGACGACCCGCTCCTGCGATCGGCGCCGCAAGCGATCGATCTTGCCGTCCTCAAGCTCATTGCCGAGGATCCCGCAGTGGCCGCGCGGCGCGGCGCACATGCGCGGCGGCTGTGGGCGGTGTGCGGCCTTCCTGATTTCCGCAAGGTCGGCCCGATGCACCATGCGCGCATGGTCCGCCGCTTGTTCAGCTATATCGAGGAAGGCGGGCATGTGCCGCACGAATGGTTCGCTGCGGAGGTCGCCCGGCTCGACAACGTCAACGGCGACATCGAGGCGCTTGCGGATCGCCTCGCGGGGGTGCGCAGCTGGGCCTATATCGCGCACCGCGCCGACTGGCTGAAGGAGCCGGCCAAATGGGCCGAGCGCACGCGCGAGGTGGAATCGCGGCTGAGCGACGCCTTGCATGAACGCTTGACCCAGCGCTTCGTCGACCGCCGCACCGCCGTCCTCGTCCGCGACATTGGTGCGCGCGGCGCCGATGCGCTGCCCGTCACTGTCGCCGCGGACGGCGAAGTCAGCGTCGGCCCCGAGCCGATCGGCCATCTCGCCGGCTTCGAATTCCGCGTCGACCCATCGGCGCGGCTGGCCGACAAGCGCCTACTGCTCGCGGCCGCCGAGCGTCGCCTGGGCGAGGAGCTGGACCGCCGCGCCAACGCGCTCGTCGAGGGATCGAGCGACCAATTCACCCTGGTCGTCGAAGAGTCCGGCACGCTTGCGGTGGGCTGGCAGGGTCACGTCCTCGCACGCCTGGCGCCGGGACGTGCCCTGCTGGAGCCCGCCCTGCGCACTGCGCGCGCGCTCGACCGCCTCTCCGCGCCCAGTCGGGCCGCGCTCCGCTCGCGCCTCGAACAATGGCTCGAGCAGGAAATCGACACCCACCTGCGCGCCCTGAAGCGCCTCGCCACCGCCGCATCGGATCGCGAAAGCTCGGCCGGCGTGCGCGCCCTGGCGGCGATGCTTGCCGACGCCGGCGGTGCGATACCGCGCAAAGCCGTGCTGGCCGCCATCTCGCATCTCGAGCAGCCCGACCGGCAGGCCCTCCACCGGCTTCGTGTCCGCCTCGGCCCACTCGATGTGTTCGTGCCCGCATTGCTCAAGCCAAGGGCGCAATTTTGGCGCGCGGCCCTGCTCGCGGTGCGCACGGGATCGCCGATGCCGGGACTTCCGCCGCCGGGGGCGGCAACGCTCGGACCCGATGCCGACCCGCGCGGCGCGGCGCAGGCCTATCGCCGCATCGGCCGCGACTGGATCCGCATCGACCTCGCCGACCGGTTGGCGAGCCATGCGCGCAAGGTGCGTTCGGCCGGCGGCGCCGACCCGGTCGACACCGCACTCACGACTTCGCTCGGCCTGAGCGAGGACAGCGTCGCCCGGCTGATGGGTGAGGTCGGCTTCACCAGGGCCGGCGACGCCTGGCGCTGGCGCGGGCGTCGGCCCGACCGGCCGGACCGGCGCGGGACCACGTCCAACGCGTTCGCCGAATTGGCCAAGCTCAAGCGATGATCGTCATCGCGATGAACGAAGCGACGAACTCGCGATGACGGCGCAATGCGGATCGACCGATACCTCCACTGCATCCGACTGACGAAGAGCCGCACTTTGGCGCAGGCGGTGATCGACGGCGGCTATGTCCGCATCGACGGCAAGCGCGTCGAGAAGCATAGCGAAGAGGTGCGCGTCGGCAGCGTGGTCGCGCTTCCGCTGCATGGGCAGGTCCGCATCCTCCGAGTGCTTGCTTTGCCCGCCCGGCGGGGCCCGCCGGCCGAGGCGCGCGCCTGCTTCGAAGAGCTGGGAATTGACGCCGGCCAGCCCGCGACATAGCGAGCGAGCAAAGGGAGCCTTCAACCATGACCTACGTCGTCACCGACGCCTGCATCCGCTGCAAATATATGGACTGCGTCGAGGTCTGTCCGGTCGACTGCTTCTACGAGGGCGAGAATATGCTCGTCATCAATCCCAACGAATGCATCGATTGCGGCGTGTGCGAGCCCGAATGCCCGGCCGAAGCGATCCTGCCCGATACCGAAAGCGGCCAGGAAAAGTGGCTGGAGCTCAACGCGACCTTCTCGTCGCAATGGCCCAACATCACGCGCAAGAAAGACAGCCCCGCCGACGCCGACGAGCACAAGGGTGAAGCGGGCAAATACGACAAATATTTCTCCGCCGACCCCGGTCAGGGCGATTGAGCGCAGGACGGGCCGGGGGCCTGTTCGAGCACAATCGGATCGCGGCGGCCGCCTAGCGGTCGATCGTGAAGGTGTAGTTGAGGCCGATTCCGCCCGACAGCTGGTTGCGCGATCCGAGTTCGCGCACGATCGGCGAATCCGCGGCATCGCCGACCAGCCGCTCGTAACGCGCGTAACCGAACATGCCGATGCGCGGCGTGAACTGGGTCGACAGGCCGCTTGCCAGCGCGACGCCGTGGATTCCGCCGCTCGGGCGATATTCGGGCAGGCCCGTCGCCAGCGCCGCCGCAGGGGTCACCTCGAAATAAGCGCGGTGGTAACGTGCGTTGGAAAACAGCAGCCGTGGTCCGACCGAAAAGACATAACGGTCGCCGTCGCGCCACACGGCGTCCGCGCCAAGCTGACCGACGATCCCCTTGTGCCCGCCCAGGCCTTTCACGATTTCGGCGCGCAGATGGATCGTGTCGGACACCGCGTAGCTCGCAAACGCGCCCAATTCGACGGTGCTTTTGACCTTCCCCACCGGCGCGCCGACATCGGATTCCTTCCGGCTGCTCGCGAAGCTCGCGGATGGCCCCGCCGAGAAGCCGCCGCTCGAGATCACGTCCAGACCGAAGCGGTAGTCGGGCGCCTCGAAGTCGAACGCATTCGATCCGCGCGCGAAATCGAGTTCGAACAACGGCGCCAGCTCGCTTTCGTCCGCACCGATGAACTTCGGCTGCACCTGCGCGCCCAATCCGACGCGCACACGAAGGTCGTCGCTGTCCTGCGCAAGTGCCGCCCCCCACGCCGGGAACAGGGCAACGGCGGCAATGAGGATCGGTCTGATCATGGTGGTCCCCTTTTTCGCGAGTCTCGTAGCCGATTCGCGGGCCGAAGGGCAGCCTAACGCCGCTTCAGAAGCGCTTCGACGATGAGCTCTGCAGCCTCCTCCGCCGACATCTGCGTGGTATCGATCCGGATGTCAGGCGCTTCCGGCGGCTCATAGGGGCTGTCGATGCCGGTGAAGTTCTTGAGCTCGCCGGCGCGGGCCTTGGCGTAGAGGCCCTTGACGTCGCGCTGCTCGGCATCGGCCAGCGGCGTGTCGATGAAGATCTCGATGAACTCGCCTTCCGGCAGCATCGCGCGCACCATCGCCCGCTCGGCCCGGAAGGGGGAGATGAAGGCGGTCAGCACGATCAGCCCGGCATCGGCCATCAGCCGCGCCACCTCGCCGACACGCCGGATATTCTCGATCCGGTCAGCCTCGGTGAAGCCGAGGTCGCGGTTGAGGCCGTGGCGGACATTGTCGCCGTCGAGCAGGAAAGTGTGGCGCCCGCGCTCCGCCAGCTTCTTCTCGACAATGTTGGCGATGGTCGATTTGCCGGCGCCCGAAAGTCCGGTGAACCACAGCACCGCGGGCTTCTGCCCCTTGATCACGGCGTGCGTGTCGCGCCCGATTTCGAGGTGCTGGCGGTGGATGTTGTGGGCGCGGCGAAGCGCGAAGTGCAGCATCCCGCACGCCACCGTCGCATTGCTCAGCTTGTCGATCAGGATGAATCCGCCGAGTACCTTGTTCGTGCTCGCGCCCTCGGCGGCATAGGGCTCGAACACGATCTCCCGATCTGTTGCCACTTCCGCCACGCCGATCGCGTTAAGCCTCAGCGTCGGCGCCGCGAGCTGCTCGAGCGTGTTGACGTTGACCTCATATTTCGGGCGCTGGACCGTCGCAGTCACCGTCTGCGTGCCGATCTTCAGCCAATAGCCGCGGCCCGGCAGCAGGTCCTCCTCGGCCATCCACACGATGGTCGCTTCGAACCGGTCGGCCACTTCGGGCGGCGCGCTTGCCGCGGCAATGACGTCGCCGCGTGAACAGTCGACCTCGTCAGCGAAGGTGATCGTGACCGATTGCCCGGCGCGCGCTTCGTCGAGATCGCCGTCGCTGGTGACGATCCGCGCAACATGCGTCGTCCGGCCCGACGGCGCGATGCGGACTTCGGTCCCCGGGGCCAACGTCCCCGCGGCGATCTGTCCCGCGAAGCCGCGGAAGTCATGGCTTGGCCGGTTGACCCATTGCACCGGCAGGCGGAGCGGCTTGGCCGCATCCGCGGCGGTATCGAGCGGCACCGTTTCCAGCACCTCGAGCAGGCTCGGCCCATCGTACCACTGCATGGCGCTGCTGCGCTCCATCACATTGGCGCCGGTCAGCGCCGACAGCGGAATCGCGGTCCAGTCGGGCACGCCGATCTGTTCGGCGAACAGGCGATAGTCTGCGCAGATTCCGTCGAACGCTTGCCGGTCATGATCGACCAGGTCCATCTTGTTCACCGCCAGAACGAGGTGGCGGATGCCGACCAGGCGGGCGAGATAGGAATGGCGCCGGGTCTGGGTCAGCACCCCCTTGCGCGCATCGACCAGCAGGACCGCCGCGTCGGCGGTCGACGCGCCGGTGACCATGTTGCGCGTATATTGCTCGTGCCCCGGTGTGTCGGCGACGATGAACTTGCGCCGCGCGCTGTTGAAGAAGCGGTAGGCGACGTCGATCGTGATGCCCTGCTCGCGCTCGGCCGACAGCCCGTCGACCAGCAGCGCGAGGTCGACCGCATCCCCTTGCGTGCCGTGCCGCGCGCTGTCGGCCTCGACCGCCGCAAGCTGGTCGTCGAAGATCTGCTTGCTGTCGAAGAGCAGCCGCCCGATCAGCGTCGACTTGCCGTCGTCGACGCTGCCGCAGGTGATGAAGCGCAGCAGCTCCATCCCGTCCTGCTCGCGCATCCATGATGCGATATCCGGGGCGACGCCGGGCGCGGAGGCGCTCAAAAATAGCCCTCCTGCTTCTTCTTCTCCATGCTCGCGCTGCCGCCGTCGCGGTCGATCGCGCGGCCCTGGCGTTCGGACGTGGTGGTGGTCAGCATTTCGGCGATGATCTCCTCGACACTCGCCGCATCGCTCTCGATCGCGCCCGACAGCGGATAGCAGCCGAGCGTGCGGAAGCGGACCCGGCGCATCTGCGGCGTGGCCCCGTCGAGCCGGAAGCGATCGTCATCGACCATCAGCAGCAGGCCGTCGCGCTCGACGATCGGCCGCTCGGCGGCGAAGTACAGGGGCACGATCTCGATCCCCTCGCGCAGGATATATTGCCAGACGTCGAGCTCGGTCCAGTTGGACAGCGGGAACACCCGCATGCTCTCGCCGGCGTTGGTGCGCAGATTGTAATTGGCCCACACCTCGGGCCGCTGGCGCTTGGGGTCCCAGCGGTGGTTGCGGTCGCGGAAGCTGAAGATGCGCTCCTTGGCGCGGCTCTTCTCCTCGTCGCGCCGGGCGCCGCCGAACGCCGCGTCGAACCTGTGCGCGTCGAGCGCCTGCTTGAGCCCTTGCGTCTTCCACAGATCGGTGTGCGCAGGGCCGTGGTCGAAGGGGTTGATCCCCTGACTCTCGGCGTCGCGGTTGACGTGGACAATCAGCCTGACGCCCGGATCCGCAGCCACCTTGTCGCGAAGCGCGTACATGTCGCGAAACTTCCAGGTCGTATCGACGTGGAGCAACGGGAACGGCAGCGGCGCCGGAAAGAACGCCTTCCTGGCGAGGTGCAGCATCACCGCGGAATCCTTGCCGATGGAATAGAGCATGACCGGGCGAGCGGCCTCCGCGACCGTCTCGCGCATGATGTGGATGCTCTCCGCCTCGAGCCGGTCGAGATGCGTCAGTTCCGCCAAAGAAGGTCCCCGCGTGGTGCCCTGAGCGATGCTGCCTAGCACGCGCATTGCGCGACGCGAACGCCCGGCGCGCACGCACAAAGAAAGAGGGAGGGGATTGCTCCCCTCCCTCCTCTTGTCATGTCCGTTCCCAGGCCCGGTCGAGCCCGAGGCCGTCCCTTACTGACCGCGCTCACCAGCGGCCGGCGGCGGCGGCGGCGGGGAGGCGGCGGGGGCGGCGGCGGCGGCGGCGGCGGAGGCGGCGGAGCTGCCTCGACCGGAACCGGCGCCGGAGCCGGGGCTGCGCGACCACCGATCGGGATGATCACGCGGAAGTTACCCGCATGGCTCGTGACGTTGCTGTTATACTCACCGGTGTAGGCCAGACGGAGATCGATCGGGCCAACCTTACCGCCGACGCTGAGGCCGCCGATGAAGGCACCGCGCTTCTCGCTCGCCGAGATCACGTCGAACTCGCAGCCATCATCCTCGAGGAACGATGCCGTGAAGCTCGAGCGACGGTCGCCGAAGCGGTGACGGTAGCCAAGGTTGAGTTCCGGAACGACGCCGGCGAACTGACCAGCCAGCTTCACGCCGAGCGTGCCGTAGGTGTGGTTCGATTCGCTGTCGTAGATCGTCAGGCCCGGACCCGCGGCACCCGTTTCGGTGAAGCCCTTCAGCGTCGCCGCGACATAGTCGAGGTTGGCGTAGGGCGTGACCGTGGCGGAACCGCCGAACGGGAAGCGCGCACCGGCATGGAGACCCAGCGTCCACATCCGCACGTCGGGGTCGCCCTCGACGTTGTTGATGAAGTTGCCGCCGAACTGGACCAGATCGATCACGCGATTCGCGTCACCGTCGAACCAGTTATAGGTGCCCATCACCTTGGCGTAGAACGGACCCGGGTCGAACACGCCGTAGGCACCGATCTGGTAGCCGCTGGCATCGACGTCGTGACCGATCAGGCCTTCGTCGACGGTGTCGTTGTTCACGACGCCGACGCTGCCGCCGATGATCACATTGTTCATGATGTTGCCATCAAGACCGATCAGGGCCGACCAGCGCTTCGCCTTGTAGTCGTTGGCTTCGAGGTCGCCATCGGCTTTGCGGCGCTGGTAGTCAAACTGACCCCAGAGGTGCAGCGGAGCCGAAGCGCGGCACTCGATGACCGAGCCGGCCAGGGCCGGGATCTCGCACGAGGTCGCATGGTCGAGCAGGTCGTTGTAGCGAACGCCCAGCGACTGGAACGACTGCAGGTAGTTGGCGTAGCTCGCGCCCGCGAGGACGTTGAGCGCCGCATTATACTCTTCAGCCGTGTCGATCTGGAACAGGTCGCTGAGGACGTCCGCGATGCCGCCGACGAGGACGGTGTCGTAGATGCACTCGAGGCCCGCACCGACGTTGATGCCGTTCTGGTTAAGGCCGTCGACCTCATCGAAGAACGTACGGGTCAGCGCCAGGTCGATGTTGCCCGCTTCCGGGATACAATCGAGCGTGAGCAGGATCGAGTCGGCATAGAGGCCGCCGATCGTGCACTCGCCGGCGCCTTCATAGTCGCCGTTCCGGACCGACGCGTCGATCACGTTGTTCCAGGTGTAGGTGTCCGCGAACAGGCCGTTCAGCGGGTTGAGGCGAACCTCAAGCGAGCCGCCAAGGTTGGCCGTGTCGGCGAAGACGCGCGGGTAGGTGCCCGCGGGCGCCGCGCCGCCGTCCGAGTCGAAGACGCCTTCCGCGGTGTTCGGCTGCAGCTCGAGAACGAGCACGCCGCCGGCGGCCTGGTTGAAGGTGTCGACGAACACATAGGACGGTGCGTTGACCTCGGTCGTCGGGCCGGTCAGCTGACGGCTGCGCAGGAACAGCGAACCGTCGTTGGTGATCGACAGCGTGCCCGTGGTGCAGGCCGTGGTGACGAGGTCGAGCGCGGTCAGCTCGGCAACCGGGGCGCAAGCCGGGTTGATCGTGCCTTCCAGGCTGGTTTCGCCATTGTCGACCGTGACAACGTCGTCGGCGCTGAGAACGATGTCGCCGAAGATGCTGCCGCCGCCGAGCAGGTTGATCGCAACCGCGTTCGGTGCCGCCGCCGTGTTGATGGCGTCGCCGCGACGGAAGGTCGCGCCGTTGTCGACGCTCTCACGAACGCGGATCGTGCCCGAGTTGACGATCGTGCCGGTGGTCGCCGCCAACGGGATGAGCGCACCCGCGTCGGTTTGAACCAGGATGCCGGTCGCCGTCGCCGTTCCGAGATTGGTCGCGGAACGACCGCCGATCGCGTCGACATTGAGCGTGCCCGCATTGGTGACGGTCGCCGTCAGCGCGCCGCCCTCAAGCCGGATGCCCGTCGCCGTGCCCGCATCGTCGCCATTGCCCAGGATGGTCATCGTGGCGTCGTTGCGAACCACACCGCTGAGTGCGGCAGCGAACGTCACGTCAGCCGTGTCGGCGTCGATGTCCATGCCGATCGCGGTCGCATTGCCGACGTTGCCGTTCTGGTTGTTCGTGGCGTTCGACGTGACGTTGAACGCCGCGTCATTGTCGATCGCCAGGATCGCGGCTTCACCGTCGACCTCGAGACCATGCGCGAGGGACGTGGAGATGACCGTGGCCGCCGTCGAAGTGGCGTTGGTCGCAGCCGTCGCCGTGACGCTGAACGCCGCGTCGTTGTCGAACTGCACCGTCGCACCGCGTGCGCTGAGGTTTTGATCGACGCCCACGACCGTCGAGTTCGCAACAGCGCCCTCAAGGCCCGAAGCCGTCGCCGTGCCCGTCACCGTGTAGGAACGTGCAACTGCACCCGCCGGGAGCGTGCCCGGGGTCGCCGTATTGTCGAAGCGGGCGAGGTCCTCGGCAGTCTGCGTGACACCGACGAAAGCAAGGTCGGACTGCGAGTTGGTCGCACCCGGAACGTCACCAAGCGTGCCCGTGGCGGTCGCCGAATTGACCATCGAAACGAGGCCGCGGTTGATGAAGTTGGTCGTGCCCGTCCCGGTACCACCGGTCGTGCTCGCCGCCTGAACCACGCCGAAGATGACCAGGTCGGCATCGGCTGCAAGAGCGAGCGCAGCGTTGCCGCGGCCCGTCGCAGTCACCGCAAGGTTCATGTCCAGCGCACGGTCGTTGGTCAGCTCGGCAGTCGCCGTGTTGGCCGCGCCGCCGGCAGACGTTGCGACCTGGCGGATGACGCCTTCGGCCGCCGTCTCGATGAGGTTGGCGGTCGTCGTGTTGCCCGTTCCCGCGGTCGACGCGCCGATGACGGCGTCGATATCCCAGACGCCATTGATGTCGATCAGTGCGCTGGCGTTGCCGGCAGTGGCGTTGGCCGTCTGCAGGACCACCTCAAGATCAGCCGTCGCGTCGGCGTCCTGGCCGCCGGCCGTGCTGGAGCTGGTCGCCGTCACGTCGAGCGTTGCGCGAAGCCCGCCGCCGTTCGTGGTGGCCGTGTTCCCGGTGGCGGCAGCCCCGGTGATCACCGCGCTGGCATTGCCGCCCGCCGTGGAATTGACCGACTGCCAGATGCCGGCGTCGATTTCGCCGAAAGCGACGGCGGTGGTGCCCGTGGAAACCGCATCCACGTCGAACACCAGGGCGTTGGGGCCCTGCGCCGTCCCAGTGATCGTGCCGGTCGCGGCGCCGTTGATGGCGCTCACGTTCTGCCGAATGCCGGCACCGACGCTATCGCCGATGCTTGCAGTCGCGTTCGGCGTCGAGATCGCACCCGATCCGGTGGCGCTTGCGTTGGCGCGGAAGATCATGCCTTCGTTGCTGTCGTTGGTGATCGTCGCGGTCGCGGTTCCGGCCGCCGTCGTCGTGGCTTCCTGGAAGATGCCGCTGTTCAGCAACGCCGTGGCGTCCGAGTCCGCCGAGCCCGAAGCCGCCGCAATCGCGAGGATTTCGAGACGCGCATTGTTGTCGATCGTGACGTCGGCGCTGCCAGCCGTCGCTTCGCCGTCCTGCTCGATGCCGTTGAGCACCTGCGCGGTGGCGTCGTCGCTGTTGACGACCGCTTGCGCGATGATGCGCGTGTCGCCGTTATTGATGATGTCGATGTCGACCGTCGCGGCGGTCAGGATCTGTTCGACCTGGCCGGTCGGCTGCGTGTTGACGGTCGCAACCTGCGGGCCCGCGAGCGGCGCGGCGGTCGTGCCGAGAATCACGCCATAGGTGCAGTCCGCAACGAACGGCGTCGGGTCCGGCGCGTCGGCCGGGCAAATGACGAAGTTCGGGAAGGTCGCAACCGGCGCCGGCGTCGTCTGCGCGAAGGCGGGCGTCGCTAGCCCAATTGCTGTTACGGATGCACCGGCAAGCAGCGCGATACGGTTCGAGGTCTTCATCTATTCGTCCCCTGTCTTGGCCGCGGCCGCGGCCTTTTCGTTGTACTCTCGGAATGCTTTGCCCGGCGGACTGAGCGGTCGTTGGCGCGCTCGCGTTGCGCACAATGACCCCGTCTGGCGGAACATTCCTCTGAGGGTGGCTTATGGCTGACATTGGGGAAAAGCAAAGCCGAAAAGTTGATCCGCTTTGCAACATGGCGCCATTTGACTAGCGGCCTGTGGCAGCGGCGCAACAGTTCGTAAACGGCGGTTTTCAGCCCGTGCGCGCGAGGCGCGGGCCGCGCGGGGCGACGCGCAGTTCAGTTGGCAGCAAGGTGACGTGCGCGATCATGGCCTGCATCGACGGCGCCGCTCCGGCTTGGTATCGGGCGGCCCCGGATCCAATCATCTTGCTCATCTTTGGGGGAGAATCCCGTGACCTACCGAATCCTTTCGATTGCCGCGCTGACGATCGCCGCCGCGACTCCGGTGGCCGCCGCCGCGCAGACCGCGACGCGGCCTGCCACCGCCGCCCCGGCCGCGCAGCAGACGCCCAACCGCGCCACCCTGCTCCGGAACCTCGACAATAATTTCAAGCTGATCGACGGCAATGGCGACGGCACGCTGACCGCGGCCGAGCTTGCCGCCGCCGAGCAGAAGTCGCAGCAGCAGCGCTTGAACGCGACCCGCCAGCAGGTCGACGCCCGCTTCACCCAGCTCGACACCAACAAGGACGGTTCGCTGAGCAAGGCCGAATTCATGGCGGTCGCGCCCACGCGAACGGTGCCGACGGGCAATGGCCTCAACCTCATGAACCCGCTCGACAAGAACAAGGACAGCAAGGTCACGCTCGACGAATATCGTTCGCCGGTCCTCGTCCGCTTCGACCAGATGGACACCAACAAGGACGGGCAGATCAGCCCGGCCGAGCGCCAGGCCGCGACCCAGACCGCGTCGCGCCGCTAATCTCTTCCGAAGAGTCGCGAAGCCCGCGTGCCCACTGGCGCGCGGGCTTTTGCGCGCCTAGGGACAAGCCTTCCCTGGGGGGCCGCGCGGACTCGCGGCTGAGAGTCGGTGAAGCGCATCGAGACCCATCGAACCTGATCCCGTTTGCACGGGCGTAGGAAGAGGAGTCTGACGATGGGCGACGCGCCTGCACGTACCGAACTGAAAGTCACCACCGGCCCGATCCGCGGGTCGCGCAAGGTCCACGTCGGCCCGCTCAAGGTCGCCATGCGCGAGGTCGATCTTGAGCCGTCGTGCGGAGAGCCGCCGCTCCGGGTCTACGACCCGTCGGGCCCGTACACCGACCCCAATGCGCGCATCGACATCATGGCCGGCCTGCCCGAGCTTCGGTCGCCATGGATCCGCGCCCGCGGCGATGTCGAGGAGGTCGCCCAGCGCGAGGTCCGGCCCGAGGACAATGGCATGCTCGGCCCCGACCGGTCGGGCGGAGTCGCCCCCTTCCCGCGCGTGCGCAAGCGCGTGCTGCGCGCGCGTGGCGGTAGTAACGTCAGCCAGATGCACTACGCCCGCCGCGGCATCGTCACGCCCGAGATGGAATATGTTGCGATCCGCGAGAACCTCGGCCGCGAGCGCGCCTTGGACGCCGCCCGCGACGGCGAGTCGTTCGGCGCATCCATCCCCGACTTCGTCACCCCCGAATTCGTTCGTGATGAAGTGGCGAGAGGCCGCGCGATCATCCCCAACAATATCAACCATCCCGAATCGGAGCCGATGGCGATCGGCCGCAACTTCCTGGTCAAGATCAACGCCAACATCGGCAATTCCGCCGTCGCCTCGGATGTCGCATCCGAGGTGGACAAGATGGTGTGGGCGATCCGCTGGGGCGCCGACACGGTCATGGACCTGTCGACCGGCCGCAACATCCACGACACGCGCGAATGGATCATCCGCAACTCGCCCGTGCCGATCGGCACCGTCCCCATCTACCAGGCGCTCGAAAAGGTCGGCGGCGTGGCCGAGGACCTGACGTGGGAAATCTTCCGCGACACGTTGATCGAGCAGGCCGAGCAGGGCGTCGATTACTTCACCATCCACGCCGGCGTCCGCCTGCCCTACGTCCCGCTGACCGCCAAGCGCGTCACCGGAATCGTCAGCCGCGGCGGATCGATCATGGCCAAATGGTGCCTCGCCCACCACCGCGAGAGCTTCCTCTACGAACGCTTCGACGAGATCAGCGAGATCATGAAGGCGTACGACATCGCCTACAGCCTCGGCGATGGCCTGCGCCCCGGCAGCATCGCCGACGCCAATGACGAAGCCCAGTTCGCCGAACTCTATACGTTGGGCGAGCTGACCAGGCGCGCCTGGGCGCAGGACGTCCAGGTGATGATCGAAGGCCCCGGCCACGTGCCGATGCACAAGATCAAGGAGAATATGGACAAGCAACTCGAAGCGTGCGGCGAGGCGCCCTTCTACACGCTCGGGCCCCTGACCACCGACATCGCGCCGGGCTACGACCATATCACCAGCGGCATCGGCGCCGCGATGATCGGCTGGTACGGCACCGCGATGCTCTGTTACGTCACCCCCAAGGAGCACCTCGGCCTCCCCGACCGCGACGACGTCAAGGTCGGCGTCGTGACCTACAAGCTCGCCGCCCACGCCGCCGACCTCGCCAAAGGCCACCCCGCCGCGAAGTTGAGGGACGACGCGCTCAGCCGGGCGCGCTTCGAATTCCGATGGCGAGACCAGTTCAACCTCTCCCTCGACCCCGACACCGCCGAAGCGTTCCACGACCAGACGCTGCCGGCGGAGGGCGCCAAGACCGCCCACTTCTGCTCAATGTGCGGGCCAAAGTTCTGCTCGATGAAGATCACGCAAGAAGTGCGAGAGTTTGCGCGGCTGCAGGAGCAATCCTCAGCCGCTCGTCCTGAGCTTGTCGAAGGGCGCGATCGTGACGCCGACATCGGCATGGCGAAGATGAGCCAGCGCTTTCAAGACCAGGGCAGCGAGCTTTACATACCTGAAGGTTGACGAACGCTGAGATTTCGTAGCTTGGACTTGCGTAATTGCCGCACTCGCAACATCGTTGGCATACATGGTTGCCCCGCCCGCCAACACGAAGATCTATCACATCGTTCACGTCGATAGGCTGCGGAGCATCCTAGATGGCGAAGGGTTGTCGAGCGACGCTCTTGTTCGAGCGAACGGGTGCGTGGGAACGACAATTGGCATGGGCGACCTAAAGGCGTCTAGGCTCGCACGGCCAGTGCCTACTCATCCAGGTAGTTACGTCGGTGATTACGTCCCGTTCTATTTTTGTTCGCGTTCGATTATGCTCTATGTCATACACATGGCAAACCATCCGGGCTTGGCATATCGCGGTGGACAGGGGCCAATTGTGCATTTGGAAGCTGATCTTGTACGCGTGATCGACTGGGCAGACGGCACGGAAGGCCTTGGGCTTTCAGTCTGGGCAATGCGACAGCAGTATTCACTGAGTTTCGATCTTCACGCCGACAGCTTGGTGAACTGCGGTGGGACCTCATCCCACAACGCATGTTCACCGACCCGCAGGTCAAGGAAGCGAAGCAGTCCGAGCTGCTAGTGCGTGATTTCTTCCCATGGACGCTGGTTGACCGGATTGGCACTCACTCAGATGCCGTGGCCAATCAAGTTGCTCAGCTGTTGGCTGGGGAAGCACATAGACCGACGGTGCAGCGCATGCCCGCTTGGTATTATTGATGGGAAGGGGAACCCGTCATGATTAAATTTACACAGGGCGACTTGTTGAACAGTGACGCAGAGGCAATCGTCAACACAGTGAATTGTGTTGGCATCATGGGGTGTGGCATCGCGTTGCAATTCAAAAAGATGTATCCTGCCAACTTTAAAGCCTATGCTGCCGCATGTGACGCGGGTCAGGTCCTTCCCGGTAAGATGTTCGTCTTTGAAACAGGCGAGATGACTAATCCGAAGTATATCATCAACTTTCCGACCAAGAAGCATTGGCGTGGAAATAGCAAGTTAGAGGATATCGAGTCGGGATTGGGAGCCCTTCGCGAAGAAATCCTCCGTCGGAGAATTAAATCTATAGCGATTCCGCCTCTAGGTAGCGGCCTCGGTGGACTGCCGTGGCATGCGGTGAAATCGAGAATGATTGACGCGCTCGAAGGTCTCGACGAAGTCGATATTTCGGTGTTCGAGCCGCGCGTCGACAGTGATCGAATGGCGAGACACCAAAGGAAAGAGGCGCCGAAATTAACGCCGTACCGGGCAGCTCTTATTCAGCTGATGGACCGTTATGTTAGGGGTTTGATGGAGCCCTACGTGACGCTGCTGGAAATTCACAAACTAGTGTACTTCCTTCAAAATTCTGGTCTCAATATGCGTCTCAAATTCGTGAAGGGTCACTACGGGCCATATGCGGAAAATCTTCGCCATGTGATGAGCGACATGGAGGGCTATTATACGGCCGGATATGGCGATGGCGGGGATCAGCCTTTCAAACGAATTTCGCTAGTTCCGACGGCTGTAGAACAGGCGAAAGAGCTGATCCAACACGATGCGGGCACAGCGAGTAACTTCGACAGAATTTCTAGCCTTATCAGCGGGTTTGAAACTCCGCTCGGCTTAGAACTTCTGGCCACAACTCATTGGGCGGTGAGTGAAGGCGGCAAGAAGTCGGTACAGGACATTCGTGCATTCTATTGCGCATGGAATGCGCGAAAATCGGAGTTCAGCGAGCACCAAATCGGCATTGCGCTAGATCGCTTGGAGCGTGCGGGCTGGTTACCCAAATAAGCTATCCGGTCGACAACCCGGTGGACTCGGGTTCATGCCGAATAGCTGAATGTACGCCCGCGAAGTCCCGCCCAACACGCCCTTCTACCACGGCACCAAGGCCGACCTTGCCGGCGGCGACCTGATCGCGCGCGGCTTCGGCAGCAACTTTGCCGACCGCGCGCTTCGCCCACATCTGTTTCAGCGCGACGGGGCCTGATCGGTGCCTCAAACCACCTCGGCGTCGTGAATCCATGTTTGCGGGGTGAACGGCGGTTCCGCCTCGACCGCGCGCACTTGGTGGTGGAGCTCGTCGATGTAGACCGTGACGCGGGACAGGATGCGGCGCTTCTTGCCCGCCTCGTTGCTGACGATGCACAGCTCGACGCTGTCGCGGCCGCCGCGGGGGACCTTGCTGCCGACATAGAGGAAGCGCGGGCGGTCGAGGCCCTGGGCCACCTTGGCCGGCGGGAGCGCGTTCCGGCTTTTTCGCCGGGCAAGGAAATCGATGATCTTTCCGGTCATCCGGCGGGCCTCCTGGGCGGGAGGCTACCGCGTGCCGGGTCAAGGAACGGTGAACGCGGCTTCGCGCACCCCGCGAGAAGTGCGGCTTCGCACTGACGCGGGGGGAGCGCCATTGCAACGCGCCCGACGATTTCCCTGTCCTACAGCCCCACCGCCGTGCTTCACCTTCATGCCATGCACGCCCCCACCCGCGCCGACGCCTGTCCTGAGCCAAGTCGAAGGGCCTGTCCTGAGCCAAGTCCAAGGCGCTGGACCATCGACCGCCAGCTCCGCTTCCTCGACGCACTCGCGCACACCCGCAGCGTGACCGAGGCCGCCGCCGCCGCGGGGATGAGCCGGGCGAGTGCGCATCGCTTGCGCAACCGCGACGGCGCGGCCTTGTTCGCGGCGATGTGGGACATCGCGCTCGCGCCCGCGCCCGCTGGCGAAGGTCACAACGGCAAGATTGCCGACGGCCGCGTGATTCGCTTGCTCGACACGCATTTTCGGCGGGAAAGTGGCAATTTCGACGGCTTCGCCAATCGGCTGCCGAGCGGCGGCCACCACGCATCGGACGCGACCTTTGTGACCTTCGACGGTAGAGCGGTCGTATGACCATCACCGACCTCCTCGTCCCGACCTATCGCAACATGCTGCGCACCCTGCGCGGCCTGCTCGACAAGGCCGAAGCGCAGCTTGGGCCGGAGGCGGCCGGGGCGCTTCTGTCCGCCCGCCTCGCCCCCGACATGTTCCCGTTGGCGACCCAGCTGCGCTTCGCCTGCGTCCAGGCGCAGGAAGCGCCGATGCGGCTGCTGGGCCGGATGTACGCCCCGCTCGACGCGCTCCTCGACGAAGGCCGCAACGCGGGGGAGCAGCCCGGCACCTTGGCCGATGCGCGCACCCGCATCGACGAAGCCCTCGCCTTCCTCGACACCCTTGCCCCCGATGCGCTCGACGGGGCGCCGGGCGATGCCGCGATCGCGCTCACCCTGCCGATGGGCCTGACCTTCGACCTCACCCGCGAGACGTTCGCGCGCGATTGGGCGATCGGCCAATTCTACTTCCACGTCATGGCCGCCTACGCGATCCTGCGCATGGCTGGGGTGGAGATCGGCAAGGCCGATTACGTCCCCCACATGTTCGCTTATCTGCGTCAGGCGCCGGCAGCGAACCCCGCCACAGGAGATCCGAATGGCTGACGACAAGGTGAAAGGCCCCGCATCCTATTTCCCGTCGATCGAGGCCAAATACGGCCGCCCGATCGCCGAGTGGAAGGCAATGATCCGCGCCCGCCCGCCGGCCAGGCACATGGAGCATGTCGCCTGGCTCAAGGCCGAGCATAATATGGGCCACGGCCACGCCAACGCGCTGGTCGCGCACACGCTCGCCGAAAAGTGACCTCCTTCCACCGGGCCGTGGAACCGCTTGGAATCTCGTTGATTCACCACGCATGACCCGCATTGTCTTCCGCGACCTTCCCGCCGTTTCGGCGGTCGAGCGCCAACTCGACCTGCTCGCCCGTGATCGGCTGCTCGACGATGAACTGGAGGAGCTGCCGCTCCTCATCGACGATGCCTCGGTCCAGCTGTTCGGGATCACCCGCCAGGACACGTATTATTGGGCGCTGCCCGATGCGCTGCGCGCGCGGCACGACCGCCATGGCTGGGAAGCGCAATTCGACTTGCTTGGCCAGCATAGCCGCGACCCCAATGCGCGCTGGCGGGCGTTCGATCTCGACCTTTGCTGTCCCGAAGGGCGCGGGCTGCATTGCTTCGATGTGTTCGGGCGCCAATTGCTGTGCGCGCTCCACGGTCTTCATCCGCAGGCGCGGCTGGTGTTCGCGGATCGCGCGGTCGCCCGCGCGGCCTAGCGCGCCAGTCGCACCAAAGCGTCGTCGAGCGCCTGCAGGAAGCGCGATCGGTCGGCCTTGGCGAAGGGCGCCGGCCCGCCGGTGATGCCCGCCCCGCTGCGCAAATCGGCCATGATCGCCCGCGTCGCGATCGCGCCGCCGATGCTCGCCGCGGTGAACGGCTTGCCGTTGGGGCCGATGACCGTCGCCCCGGCCTTGAGGCAGCGGTCGGCGAGCAGGATGTCGCCGGTGATGACCACCGTCGTCGCCCCCGCCGCGGCGGCGATCCAGTCGTCGGCGGCGTCGAACGCATCGCTGACGACGACGCGCTCGATGAGCTCATGCTGGGGAACGCGGAAGTGACTGTTGCTGACGACCTTGACCGGCACCCCGCGGCGCCACGCGACCTTGTAGATTTCGTCCTTGACCGGACAGGCATCGGCGTCGACGAGGATGGCAAGCTGGGTCACGCAGGCTCCGCTAGCATGAAATCGCCCGTTTCGGGCCCGCCGCCCCGCGGCGCGCGTTCCCCCAGCACGCTTCGCTCACTTCAAAGGAATGCCATGACCCGCCAACAGACCGCCGACTGGTCCCGAATCATGACCGACGCTTCGCTGCTGTGGGCCGATGCCGCGACGGTGATGATGCTGCGCTCGTGGCGGGTGATGGCCGGCGGCCCCGCCGCCCAGCGCGAAATGGAACGTGCGGTCAGCGAGAAGATCGAGGCCGGGTTCGAGCTTGCCGGCGCCTTCGCCGGTGGCCGCGTCCGCACCCCCGAAGCCGCGGCGCGCAAGGCGATCAGCGTCTACGGCCAGCGCGTCCGCGGCAATCGCCGGCGCCTCGGCTAGCGGTCAGTCCTTCGACAGCCCGCCGCCCTTGCTCGACGGGTTGGCCGCGATCGTCTTGGGCTTTTCCTTTTTCGGTTTGCGGGCTTCCTTGTTCGACCGCATTTGTCCTTTGGCCATGTCGTCCTCCTGCCGCGGGGATGGTGCGCGGCGCTGCGCCCATCATAGCCACGCCGCGGCGCGCCGCTCAAGCGATGCTAGCCAAGCCGCGCGAACAGCAGCGCGATATAGACGGTGAAGATGATCGCCGACGTCGCCGCGAACAGCTTCTGCAGCCCTTCGCGCGGACTGGCCATCGCAATCATCGACATGACGATGAAGACGATGTGGAAGGCCAGGTTGGCGGGTTCGGGCAGGCGCCCCTCGAGCACCCATTCGCGCACCATGCTCCAGCCGATCGCTGCCGCCGCGACGCCGAAGAAGGACAATCGCTCCCGGAAATAATGATCGCGCAGGTCGATCGGCTCATCGGCGGGAATGTCGGGCAGCACCAGCGCGGCCATCATGTACATCAGCGCGGTCTGGATGAGGATGGCGGCAAAGGCGGCGAACGACCAGTCGCCGCGACCGGCCAGGCTGAAGCTGGCCCACCAATGCTGCGCAACCATGGCCAGGATGATCGCGCTCCACACCAGGCTCGGCCAGTAGAGCCGGACCTTGCGCCGGTTGAGCGCGAGGGCGCGATACCCCTGCAGCACCTGGGCGATGGCCAGGCCCAGGATCACGCTCAGCAGCACCGACAGATAGGAAAAAGCGTCCAGCAAGCATCTCCCCGAGTCCCGAGCAAGCGAAGCTATCAGCCTTTCGGCCGCCGACCCACGCCCGATTGTCGATCCTGTCCAGCGGCCCATGGAAAGGTGCTGGCGCCGTACCGTCACGGCGCCTACCGTTTCGATTGTCTCCGAAGTGAGGAGAATGACATGCGTTTGATCCGCCGTTCGCGCGCTCTTGGCTTGAGCCTGACGCTCATTGCCATGACGGCTGCCGGCGCGTCGACGCCCGCGCCGCAGATCGCCAAGCCTCGGCCGGACATGTCCGAACCCAAGATGGCGCCGCTGGCGCCGGCGGTGATCGATAATTCGCTGCTCATCGGCGGCGACGATGTCGGTGCGCGCGCCGCCGAGACGCGTATGACCGTCGCGGTCATGGTCAACGGCCGCGGGCCGTACAATTTCGTGGTCGACAGCGGGGCGGACACCTCGGTCGTCGGACTCAACATCGCCCGCGACCTGCAACTGCCACTTGGCCGGCCGGCGATCCTCAACGACATGACCGCCCGAAATGTCGTCGATCGGGTCAAGGTTGCCCAGCTGACACTTGGCCCCAGCACCATCAGCGACCTCGAAGTGCCGGCACTGCGCGAAGCGGACCTCGGCGGGCACGGGATGATCGGGATCGACGCGCTGGTCCGCCAGCGGCTGATGATGGATTTCGAAGAGCGGGTCATCAAGGTCGAGGATGCGCGCAAGCCCGCGCGGCGCCTGCCGGGCGAGATCATCGTCATCGGCCGGCTGAACAAAGGTCAGCTGATCCTGACGGAAGTCGATGCCGGCGGCCTTCCCCTGCAGGCGGTGGTCGACACCGGATCTGAAATCACCATCGGCAACACGGCGCTTCGCGACAAGCTCGTGCGTCGCAGCAAGAAGGACTGGGTGGTCGGCGCCACCGGCGTCACGGGCAAGACGATCGACTTGCAGCTGGCCCGAATCCGCCACCTCAAGATCGGCTCTGTGGTCCTGCGCGACGTACCGATCGCCTTCGCCGACTTACCGCCATTCAAGGTGTTCGGCCTGAACAAGGAACCGGCGCTGCTGCTCGGCACCGACATTCTCGAGACATTCCGGCGCGTCTCGCTCGACTTCCGCGCGCGCAAGGCCCGCTTCCAGCTGCGCAAATGCGGGTCGCAAATCGTGTCCATCAGCAATTCGCCGACCTCGGCAGCGACCCGGCTGACATCGGCCAGCCTGGACGTCTGCCAGCGTTAAGTGAGAATGCCCGCTTTGCGCAGCTCGGGGTCGAGCCGGCGCGTCAGCCACAGCCACCACATCTTGAAGTCGGCGGCGAGCGACCATAGCGGGTACGTAAAGGTCGCGGGACGGTTCTTCTCGACGTGGAAGTGCGCGGCCCAGGCGAAGCCGTAGCCGGCAAGCGGGATCAGCAGCAGCCACCAATAGCGGCCGGTGGCGAGCGCGAAGACGAGGACGCCGACGACCAGGCTGGTCCCGGCATAATGCAGCGCGCGCGTACGCGGCTTCGAATGTTCGCGCAGGTAAAAAGGCCAGAATTCAGCAAAGCTGTGGAGGTCGCGCGCCATGGCAAAGCGATGCCACAAGCGGGCTGCACAGCGCAAATTCGCGCGTCGCCTGCACGGGCGCTGACAGGTTCGTTTCGCTGGCGTTCAGAGGGGATGAAGCGAGCCGTTTGGGCCGTCCAGCCGGGCAACATGTCCCGCTTAGTGCCGTTAGGAGACGACCCCTGTAAGGAGTTTGATTCATGACACGAGCCCTGATCCTCGCCGCTGCCGGCGCCGCCGCAACGCTGGTCGCAATCGCGCCCGCGAATGCCCAGAACTGGCGCTGGGACGAACGCGGTTGGCGCACGCTTGGCTATACCACTGTCGACGGCCGCGACCGCGACACCATCTATCTGCCCGGCCGCACCCGCCAGAGCGCGGTTCGCTTGTGCGCGATGAACCAGCCGCTTCGCTTGCGCGATTTCGACATCCGCTTTGAAAATGGCGGTCGCCAGGATGTGAATACGCGCGCCATTCTGCGCCCCGGCACCTGCACGCGCGCCGTCGACCTGCGCGGCAACCGCCGGGACATTGCGTCGGTGCGCCTGCGCTACGAGCCGATCAGGCGCGCCGCGTGGCGCCCGGTCGTCCGCGTCCAAGTCCGCGGCTAGTCGATTGCTGGGGCGGCGGGAAACCGCCGCCCCCTTTTTCATCTACCGCTTGAGCGCGCGCACCGCGGCGAGCGATTTCTGGACATGTTCGGCATAATTGAGGTCGGAATGCACGAAGGTCACCCGGCCACGGCGGTCGATGACATAGGTTGTCCGATCGGTCATCCCGGGACGCTTCTTGAATTCGACGTCGAACGCCTTGACCGTCGCCGGCGTCGCAGTCGCGACCGGAAAGGCGCTGCGGCAGGCTTCGACCGAGAATTTGCGCAATGTCGGCAAGTCGTCGGTCGACATGCCAATGACCTGCGCCCCCGCCTTGCGGAAATCGGCCATCGCTTCACTGAACGCCCGCGCCTCGAGCGTGCAGCCCTCGGTAAAGGCCTTGGGGAAGAAGTAGAGGACCACCGGACCCTTGCGCAGCTGCTGCTGCAGGTTGAGCCGGAACGGCTTGCCCCCGACTGCGCCGGTCGTGACCACGTTGGGCGCCGCTGCGCCCACGGGCAGCGCGGCCCATGCCGCCGACGACAGCAACATCGACAGGGGCAGCAAAATCAGAAGCTTGCGCATCGAACCGTCTCCTTTGGCGCACAGCCTAGGCCAGCCGGGCAGCGTCGGCAAAGACTTGTTGGAGCGCACGGCGGCGGTAGATTGGTGCGATGCGCGCCATCGCCATCGCTTTCCTGTTGCTGGGCGCCTGCCGGGATGCGGTAGCGCCCACTGCCGCGCCCGATCGCACGGCGCAGGAGTCCGCACCCGATGCACCAGCCGCGGCCACGCCCATAGCGAAGGCGCCCGCCGCCGCACCTGCGAAACCCACCCATCCCTGCCTGGTCCAGGACGGCCGTCCCGTCGCCGCGCCCGCCCTGCGCGCAATCGGCACCGAACCCTTCTGGGGGGCAACGACCCACGGCCGCTGCGTGACCTATTCGACGCCCGATGACCAGGCCGGCACGCGGGTTTGGGCCAAGGTGCGGCAGGCGGACGGTGGCCGCACGGTTTGGACCGGCGCGCTACGCGGGACGCCGTTCGAGTTGTCGATCGCCGAACGCACGGATTGTTCGGACGGCATGTCGGACAACCGCTATCCGCTCGAGGCACGGCTGCTGGTCGACGGGGAAGAACGGCGCGGCTGCGCGCGGCCGGCGCCCACTGGACGCTAGGCCATCGGCACCCCAGCTAAGGCGGACAATCTTGGAGGATCTATGCCCAATCACGAAGGACCGATGGCGTGCCCGGTCGACGGCACCGCGCTGCAGATGAGTGAGCGATCGGGGATCGAGATCGATTATTGCCCGACTTGCCGCGGCGTGTGGCTCGACCGCGGGGAGCTCGACAAGATCATCGAGCGCAATGCCCAATCGCAGGCGCCGCAAGCCGCAACCCCGGCGGCCCCGCCGCCGCCTCCGCAACAGCAGCAGCATCCGTGGGGGCAACCGCCGCCGCAAGGCCATTACGGCCATGGCTACGGCCACAAGCCCTACAAGCGCCGCAAGTCGTTCCTGGAGGAACTGTTCGACTAGAATTTATGAAAGGTCAGCGTGCGGGCCGGGCGCTGCCCGGCGCACGCGGGGCCGGCGCCCTATTGGCGGGGCGCCAGCCACCCGACGAGCAGATAGAGCAGGATCATCACCGGACCGGTGATGAGCGTCGCGGCGACGAAGCCGAGACGGATCAGCAGCGGATCGATCCCGCTATAGTCTGAGAGGCCGGCGGCGACGCCCATGACCTTGGCGTCGCGCCGGTTGATCAGGAAACGGTCGTTCATTGTGCAGTTTCCTTGAATTTGTGTCGTTACGCGATCGGCAGCGAGGTCGCGGCCGAGACGAACAGAAGCGCCGTGACGAAAGCACCGGCAAAAGCGGTGATGGCCTGGCGAGAAGCAATGGCGAACATTTCTAAAACCCCTTGATCATGTCTTGGTGACCCGACCATCGGGCCACGCAGCAAACAATGCAGGGGGCGTGCCAAATTAAAAATGTCGTTATTTTTCAGTGGCGCGGTTTGTTCGTCGATCAGAACTGGCGGTTTGTAGTACCGCAAGTTGGGATTTTTCGCCACGAGGATCCCTGAATGTTCGGGATCCCTGTCCGATTGTGGACATGCGCTACATTTGTAGTCCGTATCCGGACAGTCGCTCAGCTTGAGGTGAAGTCGCCGCCGTTCGGGTGCAAAATCTGCCCGATCATGTAGCTGCTGTCCTCGCACGCCAGAAACAGGAAGGCGGGCGCGACCTCGTTGGGCTGGCCTGGACGACCCATCGGCGTATCCTTGCCGAAGTCGGGCACGTCCTCGGGCTTCTGCCCGCCGAACGGATTGAGCGGCGTCCAGATCGGCCCCGGCGCGACACCGTTGACGCGAATGCCTTTTTCAATCGCATTCTTCGCATAGGAGCGGGTGAAAGCCGTCATCGCGCCCTTGGTCGCGCTATAGTCGAGCAGTTCGGGCGAGCCTTTGTACATCGTTACCGAAGTGCAGTTGATCACTGCGCCGCCGTTTTCGAGATGCGGTTCGGCGGCCTGCGTCATGTAGAACATGCCGAAGACGTTAGTCTGGAAGGTGCGCTTGAGCTGGTCGTCGGTAATGTCGCGAATGCCCTCGTCGGAATGCTGTTCGCCCGCATTGTTGACGAGGATGTCGAGCCGGCCGAGCTCACCGACCGTCTGCTTGACCGCGCGTGCGCAAAAATCCTTGTCGCCGATATCGCCGGCGATGACGATCGCCTTGCGGCCCTCCTCTTCGACGATCGCCTTGGTCTTGGCGGCATCGTCATGCTCGCACAGATAGAGGATGGCGATGTCGGCGCCTTCGCGCGCGAACAGGGCGGCGACGGCGCGGCCGATACCGCTGTCGGCACCGGTGATCAGCGCGACCTTACCCTTCAGCCGATCAGATCCAGCGTAGCGCGGTTGCCAATCGGGCTTGGGCTCGAGCTCGCTTTCATGTCCGGGCAGCTGGTCTTCGTGAATCATCGGTTCGATCACGTCGGACACCGGCTCACTCCTTTGCGGCGACGCCGAGGCCTTCGCGGTCGAACTCCTCGACCGTGGCCTGGTTCTCATTCTCATCGTGCGGCCGGGCGCCCTTGCGGCCATGCGGCAGCTTGGGCGTGCTTCGGATTTTCGCTTTGTCGGTCATGGGACCTGCAACGGGCTTTGGCGCGCGCAGGTTCCGCGATTTAGCTGCGGCGCGCGCCGACCGGAACGCGGATCGATTCGCGGGCGGCGGCAGCCGTGGGGGCGCCACCGGCGCGGCACTGCGCGAGCAACGTGGGAAAATCGAAATCGGTGTTGGCTTCGAGCGCCGCATTGGTCGCTGCCGAACATTGGGCGCGCGATTCATATTGCGTGGGGAGTGTCGCGACCGGCGTGCAAGCCGAGCCGCCGTCGGCGCAGCCCATGATCGCAATGACGAAATACCCCGGTCCCATGATCAAATCCCCTGTGGTTGATTGCATAACCGCGAATTAATGCAGTTGTTCCAATCATTTCTGGGGGAACCATTTGCCGCCGGGCGCGTGCGTTCTTACCTAAGCGCCGATGCGCGATGGGGACGTTCAAAAGACCGGCGGCGGGTTCGCCGCGCTGTGGCGCTTCCTGCCCATGCTGTGGCCGCGCGGCGAGGCCGAGCTCAAGGCGCGCGTCGTCGCCGCGGTCGTGCTGGTCCTGGCCGGCAAGGCCATCGTCCTCCTTATGCCCTTCGCCTACAAAGCGGTGATCGACCGCATGTCGGAGGCGACAGTGGCGTTCGGCGTCGTCGCCGGCCTCGTCGTGGCTTATGCCGCGGCGCGGTTCGGCGGCGTCCTGTCGGACAATTTGCGCAACGCCTTGTTCGAAAAGGTCGGGCAGAGCGCCGCGCGGCGGCTGGCGGCGCGGGTGTTTCGCCACGTCCACGACCTTTCGCTGCGCTTCCACCTCGAGCGGCGCACGGGGAGCCTGACCAAGATCGTCGAGCGCGGGACGAAGAGCATCGACATGATGCTCTACTTCCTGCTGTTCAACATCGCCCCGACGATCATCGAGCTTGTCGCCATCTGCGTCATTTTCTGGATCAAGTTCGGCCCCGGACTGGTCGCCGCCACCCTGGTGATGGTTGTCATCTACATCGGCTTCACCCGCTTCGTGACCGACTGGCGATCGCGCCTGCAGCGGGAGATGAACGAGGTCGACAACCGCGCCATCGGCCGCGCCGTCGACAGCCTGCTCAATTACGAAACGGTCAAATATTTCGGCGCCGAGGAGCGCGAGGCGCGGCGCTATGACGAGGCCATCGCGGCCTTCACTCGCGCCGCGGTGCGCAACGAAACCTCGCTCGCCTGGCTCAATGTCGGCCAGGCGCTGATCACCAATGCGATGATGGCCGGCGCAATGATCTTCACCGTCTGGGGCTGGAGCCAAGGCCGCTTCACGCCGGGCGACGTGGTGCTGGTCAACGCCCTGCTGATGCAGCTTTTCCGCCCGCTCGACATGCTCGGCTGGGTCTATCGCTCGATCCGCCAGGGGCTCATCGACATGGAGGCGATGTTCGACCTGCTCGACACCCCGGCCGAGGTCGTCGACCGCCCCGGCGCCCCGCCGCTGGTGGTGAGCCGCGGCGCGGTTCGCTTCGACGACGTCCGCTTCGGCTATGAGGACGGGCGCGAAATCCTCAAGGGCGTCGACCTCGATATTCCGGCGGGGACGAGCTGCGCGATCGTCGGCCCGTCGGGCGCGGGCAAGTCGACCATCGCGCGGCTGCTCTACCGCTTCTACGATCCGACCGCCGGCCGGATCACGATCGATGGCCAGGACATCGCCGAGGTGCAGCAGGCGTCGCTGCGCGCGGCGATCGGAATCGTCCCACAGGACACCGTGCTGTTCAACGACACCATCGGCTACAACATCGCCTACGGCCGCGCCGACGCGACTCAGGAGGATGTCGAGGAAGCCGCGCGCGGCGCCGCGATCGACCGCTTCATCGCCATTCTGCCCGATGGCTATGACGCGATGGTCGGCGAGCGGGGGCTCAAGCTGTCGGGCGGGGAGAAGCAACGCGTCGCCATCGCGCGCACGCTGATCAAGAACCCGCCATTACTGATCCTCGACGAAGCCACGTCGGCGCTCGACAGCCGCACCGAGCAGGCGATTCAGGAAACGCTGGCGCGCATCTCGCAAAGCCGCACCTCGATCATCATCGCCCACCGCCTGTCGACCGTGGTCGACGCCGACCGCATCGTCGTTCTCGACGAAGGAAGGGTCGCGGAGCAAGGCACGCATGAGGAGTTGCTGGCGCGGGGCGGGCTTTACGCGGAGCTATGGCAGCGTCAGGCGGCTGAGCGGCTCGCCGAAGCAGTTGCCGAAGCTGCGGAGTGATTGCGCTCGCGCGTTTCGCCACGCAATGACGGCACGGTGAGCGACCCCCACGACATCCTGAAGCGCGTCTTCGGCTTCGACCATTTCCGCGGCGTGCAGGCGCAGGTGATCGACCGCGTCATGGCGGGCGAGCACACGCTGGCGGTGATGCCGACGGGGGCGGGCAAGTCGTTGTGCTACCAGCTGCCGGCATTGGCGCGGCCGGGGACGGCGCTGGTGGTTTCGCCGCTGATCGCACTGATGCATGACCAGATCCGCTCCGCTGACGGGTTCGGGGTGCGCGCGGCGTCGCTGACCTCGGCCGATGCCAATCAGCGCGATACCATCGAGCGCTTCCGCAGCGGCGATCTCGACCTGCTCTATGTCGCACCCGAACGGGCGACGACCGAGGGATTCCGCCAACTGATCGACCACGAAAAGCTGGCGCTGATCGCGATCGACGAGGCGCATTGCGTGAGCGAATGGGGCCACGACTTCCGCCCCGATTACCGCCTGCTTCGGCCCTTGCTCGACGATCATCGCGAAGTGCCGCGGCTGGCGCTGACCGCGACCGCCGACCGCCGCACGCGCGCCGACATCCTGACGCAGCTCGGGATTCCCGAGGATGGCTTGGTGGTCGCCGGGTTCGACCGCGCCAACATCCGCTACCACGTCCGTCCGCGCGACGGCATCGGCGGGCAGCTGAAGACTCTGCTCGCGAGCCAGCCGGGGCCGGGCATCGTCTATGCGCCGAGCCGCGCGGGACGGAGAAGATCGCCGAGCAATTGCGCGGCGCGGGCCGACCGGCGCGGGCCTATCATGCCGGGCTCGACGCCCCGGTGCGCCAGCGCAACCAGGCAGCCTTTGTCGCATCCGAAGAGATGGTGATGGCGGCGACGGTTGCCTTCGGCATGGGAATCGACAAGCCCGACGTCCGCTTCGTCGCCCACGCCGGAATCCCCAAGTCGATCGAGGCGTACTACCAAGAAACGGGCCGCGCCGGGCGCGACGGCGACCATGCCGAAGCCTGGCTGTTCTGGGGCGCCGAGGACTTTGCGCGGGCGCGGATGCGGATCGAGACCGAGGTCGAGCCGGAGCGCCGCGCTGGTGAGCGCGAGCGGCTGAACGCCCTGGCGGGGTTCGTCGAAGCGGTCACATGCCGCCGCGCGATCCTGCTGCGCCATTTCGGTGAGGATCCGCCGTCGGCATGCGGCAATTGCGACAATTGCATCGACCCGCCGCAGACGATCGACGCCACCGAGGTCGCGCGCAAATTGCTGTCCGCCGCCTTCCGCACCGAAATGCGCTTTGGGGTCGGTCATCTAGCCGCGGTCCTCGGCGGAGATGACAATGAAAAGGTGCGCGGGTTTGGCCATCACCGGCTGTCGGTGTTCGGCATTGCCAGCGCCGAGGAATTGGCGCTGCTCAAGCCGGTGTCGCGCGCGCTGATCGCCCGCGATGCGCTTCGCGCCGACGCTTATGGCGGCTTGAGCTTCGGACCCGCGGCAAAGCCGATCCTGAAGGGCGAAGAGACGGTGAGTATCGCCGTTCCGGCCCCGCCCCGGAAGCGACGTCGCGACCGAGCGGCCGACGGGCCAGCCGATCCCGCCTTCGAGCAGCTGCGCGCCGCCCGGCGCACGCTGGCCACCGCGGCGGGAGTGCCGCCCTATGTCGTCTTTCACGATTCGACATTGCGCGACATCGCCGCCGCGCGCCCGCAATCGCTGGCCGAACTCGGGCGTATTCAAGGCGTGGGCGAAACCAAGCTCAAGCGTTATGGTGCGGCGATGCTCGATGCCCTGCGCGAGTATGAGGAGGCGGACAATGGCGCACCAGCTTGACGAGAAGACCCTGGTCAGCGGCCAGATCCAACCCGAGGACGTGGCCGCGTTCAAGGCGGCCGGCGTGACGATGATCGTCAACAACCGGCCCGATGGCGAAGACCCGGGCCAGCCGCTCGCCGCCGATATCGAGGCCGCGGCAAAGGCGGCGGGGATCGCTTATCGCTACGTGCCCATCCGCCGCGGTCCAGGACCGTCCGACGTCGACGAGATGCAGGATGCGATGCGCGCCAATGGCGACGGCAAGCTTCTCGCCTTCTGCCGGTCGGGGACGCGGTCGACCTTCGCCTGGGCGCTGGCGCGGCGCGAGGAAGGCGCCGACCGCGAGGAGATCGAGCGCAGCGCGGCAGAGGCGGGCATCCACCTCGGCCCGATCGCACACCTGCTTTAGCTCACCAGGGGACGACCTCTCCTGCCGCGACCTCGTCGGGGCGCGGCGCGCGGCCGAGCATCGCGTTGCGGTGCGGGAAGCGGCCGAAGCGCGCAATGACGTCATGGTGCTCCCTGGCAAAGCCGAGCTGGAAATCGTCGCCAAGCGCGGTGAACAGCTGCACTGAGCGCTTCTGGTCGGCCAGGTTCTCGCTGTGCTGGAAAGGCATGTAGAGAAAGCCGCGCTCGACCTGCGTTTGCAGCTGCTCATCGAATCCCCGGTCGACGGCTTCCCGCGCGACCTGCAGCGCGAGATGGTCCGTGGCGAACTGGTCGGCGTGGCCGCGGAACATGTGGCGCGGGAACTGGTCGAACAGCAGCACGGCTGCGAGCGCGGTCAGTGGATCGTCGAGGAAGCTTGACGCCGGAAATTCGCGTTTCTGCGACCACAGATCGAGGAATCGTTCGCGAATGCGGTGGTCGAGGTCGGGCCCGCCTTTCCACCAGTCGTCGAAGCTCAGCCCGAACCAGAATTTGAGGACGTCCGACCGCCAGTCGCTGCCCGTCACTAGGCGGCCGTCCCGCCCACCGTAAGGCCGTCGATCAGCAACGTCGGCTGGCCAACGCCTGCGGGCACCGACTGCCCGCCCTTTCCGCAAATGCCGATGCCCTCGTCGAGCGAGAGGTCATTGCCGATCCCTTTCACCCGCGTCAGCACCGTCGGGCCGTCGCCGATCAGCGTCGCGCCCTTGATCGGCTCGGCGATCTTGCCGCCGCGAATGCGATAGGCTTCGGTGCAGGAGAAGACGAACTTGCCGTTGGTGATGTCGACCTGCCCGCCGCCGAAGCTCTTGGCGTAGATGCCGTCCCTGACCCGCTCCACCAGCTCGCCCGGATCGTCGTTTCCGCCCAGCATGAAGGTGTTGGTCATGCGCGGCATGGGCGAATGAGCGAAGCTTTCGCGCCGGCCGTTGCCAGTCGGCGTCATGCCCATCAGCCGGGCATTGAGCCGATCCTGCAGATAGCCCTTGAGGATCCCATCCTCGATCAGGGTCGTGCGGCCGGTCGGCGTGCCTTCATCGTCGATGGTCAGCGAGCCGCGCCGCTGAAGCATCGCGCCATCGTCGATCACCGTCACGCCGGGCGCGGCGACGCGCTCGCCCAGCCGCCCCGAGAAAGCCGAGGTGCCCTTGCGGTTGAAATCGCCTTCGAGCCCGTGGCCGACCGCTTCGTGAAGCAGCACGCCGGGCCAGCCCGGGCCGAGCACGACGGGCATCTCCCCCGCCGGAGCGGCGACCGAATCGAGGTTGGTCAGCGCCTGGGCAAGTGCGATATCGATCGCGCGGTTCCACTCGCTTTCGGCAAAGAGCGGCTGATAAAGGTAGCGGCCGCCGACGCCGTGATAGCCGGTCTCGCGGCGGCCGTTCTGCTCGGCCACGATCTGTACGCCAAGGCGAACCAGCGGACGGACGTCGTGGGCGACGAAGCCGTCACCGCGGACGATATCGATCACGCTCCAGGTCGCGGCGAGGGCGACGCTGACTTGCGCCACGCGCGGGTCGCGGGCGCGGGCGGCGGCATCGACCGCCTCGCACAGCGCGACCTTTTCGGCGAAGGGCACCAGGCTCAACGGATCGTCGGCGCCATACATCGCCTGATTGGTGCGCGGCGGCGGCGGCGCGGGCTGGTGGCGCGGATCGAGCAGCTTGAGCGTCGCCGCGGCGCGCTCTATCGCCGCCTCGCTGATCTCATTGGCGTGGGAAAAGGCCGTGGTTTCCCCGCTGACGCCGCGCAGGCCGAAGCCCGACGACGTATTGTAGTCGGCGGTCTTCAGCCGGCCATCGTCGAAGCCGAAGGATTCGCTTGCGCTATATTGCAGGTAAAGCTCACCATCGTCATGCGCCGACAAATGCTTGGCGGCGAGGCGTCGCGCGGCATCCGGGTCGAGACTGCGGTGCAGAAACCGGCGCGGGTCGGCGCCGCTCATGCCGCCTGGCTATCGGCCGGGCCCCCGGCGAGCACGAAGCGGCGGTCGCAATAGCCGCATTCGACGAAGCCCAAGGCAGGATCGACCCGCAGGTAGACGCGCGGATGGCCGAGCGCGGGCGACACTTCGCCCGAGCCGTCGCAGGCGATCGACGCGGTCGGAATGCGGATGACTTCGGGCGGGGGCGGACCTTGCTGTGGCATGCCCGTCACTTAAGCGGCGGGCAGCGCCGTCACAAGGTCACAGATAGTTGGCGGTGACGTCGAACGTCGCTTCGTAGCGCCCTTCGGGCTGGTTGGGGTTAAGCATGATGGTGCCGCCCATGTGGAAGAAGAAGGCGCGGGTAACCGGATCGATGGTGCGCAGCGGCAAGCCGTCGAGCGTCAGGCCCAGGACGGCGATGCGGTCGGCATTGTTGGTCGTGCTGATCAATTCCAGCGGCGTGGTGTGCGTGATCACGACCTGCTGACCGGGCGTGCCCGCACCGGCGAACTGGGCGCGGTTGCCGACATCGCTCGGGACGCCGGTAACGCCGCCGAAAACGGTGCGGGCGCCGGTTGCGGCGTTGATCGACACGATCCCAAGCGACGTCGTCGACGGCGACACTGTTCCAAAGCTGAGGTCGTCGATCTTGACCAGCGTCAGCGGCACCAGGATGAGCGCGCGGTTGGTCGCCTGCTGCGCGGGCGTCGCGGCCAGCGCGGGAACCGCAGGAAAAGCGACGGCCGCAAGGGCGGCGGCGATGCACGATTTACGGATGTCCACTGGCCACTCCAAAACGCAAAAGTCAGGAGTCCGGCTTTTACGGAGCCCGCGTCACCACGCGTTTGAGAGACAGGGTTCGTGAAAGATTTACCCTAACGGTCAAGCATTTCACCGCGTTAGGGATATTGCACCGTCACGTCGAAGGTGCCCACATAAATCCCCTCGGGCTGGTTGGCGCCGACGTTGAGGGTCGCGCCGACCCGGAATTCGAACGCCACGAGCCGGGCGACGTTGCGCTTGTCGAGCCCTTCGACCGTAAACTTGGTCGCCGTCATCGTCTCGGTGCCGCCCGACCGGGTCAGCGTGACGGGCTGCCTGGGAACCTTGATGTTGACGACATTGCTGCTCCCCGCCGCGCCGATGAAGGCTGCTGCATGCGGATCGCCGCCGATCAGGATTGCCCCGCCCGTCGCACTGGCCGTGTCCGTGTTGGGGTCAATCACCACTGTTCCCGCGGTCGCGCCCGCGGCGATGTAGCCGAAGTCGAGATCATAGCGCTTGATGATCGAGATTGGATGAAGAAGCGCAGTCGTCGCGGTAGCGTTGACCGCCGGCGTCGCAGCCCTCGCCGGCTGCATACAGAGGCAGGCGAGCACGATGGCCAGAAAAAAGCGGGACGCGAAGTTCGACATGTCGAGGGCGCACTAGTCTGGTTAACGTCAAGATCACTCTAGCGGTTAAGGTAAACGCGGCGTTTACCCGGGCTCGCTTGTCGCGGCGGCAGGCCTTTCCTATGCCGGAGGGACGATGGACCAGCCGGCAATCCGCATTGAATCGCTCGAGAAGACCTATGCCGGGGGCAAGCAGGCGCTGCGCGATGTGAGCCTCGACATTCCGCGCGGGCAGATTTTCGGGCTGCTCGGGCCCAACGGTGCGGGCAAATCGACCCTGATCAACATCCTCGCCGGCCTTGTCGTGAAAACTTCAGGCAAGGCAATGATCTGGGGCTTCGACATCGACGAACATCCGCGAAGCGCCAAAAGATCGATCGGCGTGGTGCCGCAGGAAATCATCTTCGACCCGTTCTTCACCCCGCGCGAGACGCTGGAGATACAGGCCGGTCTGTACGGCATCGCGCGGGCGCAGCGGCAGTCCGACGCGCTGCTCGCCGCGATGCACCTCACCGACAAGGCGCATGCTTATGCGCGCACGCTGTCAGGAGGAATGAAGCGCCGCCTGCTGGTGGCCAAGGCGATGGTCCACTCACCCCCCATCCTCGTGCTCGACGAGCCGACCGCGGGCGTCGATGTCGAACTGCGGCGGCAATTATGGGATTATGTCCGCCAGCTTCACGCGACCGGCGTGACGATTGTCCTTACCACCCACTATCTCGAAGAGGCGGAGGAACTGTGCGACCGCATCGGGATTATCAATCACGGCCGGATCGTCGCCAATGAGCCGACGCGCGAACTGATCGCCAAGACCCAGGAAAAGTCGGTTGTGGTCACGTTCGACCGCGACATTGGCGAAGTGCCGACCAATGCCTGTTTCGAAAATATCGAGCTGGTTGACGAGCGGACGTTGCAGATCATGTTCCGCAAGGACCGGGTGAACGCGGGCGAAGTGCTGGCTGCGCTGACCGCCGCGGGCCTCGGCATCGTCGACGTCTCCACCCGCGACCCCGATCTTGAAGACGTCTTCCTCAGTCTCGTGTCGGCCGACACGGCGACATGACCAAGACGTTCGACGTCCTCATCGTCGGATCGGGCGCCGCCGGGCTGACCGCGGCGCTCAATCTCGCCCAGAATTATAAGGTGGCCGTGATCGCGAAGGGCGCGCTTGCCGATAGCGCCACGGGACGCGCGCAGGGCGGGATCGCCGCTGTGCTCGAGGAAGGCGACAGCTTCGAGGCGCATGTCGAAGATACGATGATCGCCGGTGCAGGCCTCAACGACCGCGATGTGGTCGAGCATGTTGTGAGTCAGGCCCCCGCGCGATTTCCCGGCTGGTCGAGCTTGGCGTGCCCTTCGCGACCGAAGGCAACGCACTGCACCTCACTCGGGAGGGCGGACACAGCCATCGCCGCATCGTCCATGTCGCCGACGCGACCGGCTATGCCATCCAGCAGGCGCTGGAGAGCGCCGCGGCCAAGCAGCCGAACATCACCCTGGTCCCCGACATGGTCGCGATCGACCTCGCGACCGGGCGCCACGCGGCCGACTTCACCACCAGCGGCGCGGTCCACGGCCTCTACGCCTACAATCGCAAGACGAAGCGCGTGGAGGCGCTCACGGCGCGGGCCACAATCCTTGCCACCGGAGGCGCAGGACGGACCTATCTCTATTCCACGGCGCCGCGCGGTGCGACCGGGGACGGCATTGCCATGGCGTGGCGCGCCGGCTGCCGCGTGTCGAACATGGAATTCATGCAATTCCACCCGACCTGCCTATACCACCTTCAGGTCAAGAACTTCCTGATTACAGAGGCCGTGCGGGGCGAGGGCGGACATCTTAAGCTGCCCCCGGCGTCGCCGGTGGCGGTTCCCGCTTCATGGTCAAGTTCGACAAGCGCGCGGAGCTTGCCCCGCGGGACATCGTCGCCCGCGCCATCGACCATGAGATCAAGCGCCTCGGACTCGACTATGTTCACCTCGACATTTCGCATCGCGACGAGGATTTCGTCCGCGCCCATTTCCCCAACATCTACGACAAGCTGCTCGGCCTTGGCATCGACATCACGCGCGAGCCCATCCCGGTCGTGCCGGCGCAACATTACACCTGCGGCGGAATCGTCGTGGACCGCGACGGGCGGACCGATGCGCCGGGGCTCTACGCGGCCGGCGAAGCGACCGAATCCGGGCTTCACGGCGCCAATCGCCTTGCGTCCAACAGCCTGCTGGAATGCGTCGTCTTCGGCCAGGCCGCAGCCGAGCATATCGCTGCCAATTTCGAAACGCTGCCGCAGGTGCCGAAGATTCGCCCATGGGACGAAAGCCGGGTCACCGACAGCGACGAAGAGGTCGTGATCGCCCAGACGTGGGGCGAGATCCGCCGCTTCATGTGGAATTACGTGGGCATCGTCCGCACCACCAAACGGCTCGAGCGGGCGAAGCGGCGAATTGACATGCTGCGCCAGGAAGTCGCTGATTATTACAGCAATTTCCGCGTCACGCCGGACCTGATCGAACTTCGCAACCTGGTCGAGGTCGCGGACCTCATTGTCCGCTCGGCGCTTTCGCGAAAGGAAAGCCGCGGGCTACATTACACCCTCGATTACCCGGACATGCGTGCAGAAGCGCGTGACACCGTCCTCATTCCATGATTGTCTGTTGCAGCCACGGAACAAACATCAGCCGTAGCAATTTAGCCTTCTTCGAGAGCTCCCGGGCTTTCTTCAACGACAGGGGATTTTAAGAGATGAAACTCACCACCGTTTTCGCCGTCGCCGCCGGTCTTGGCGCGCTCGCCGCTTGCAACAACACGCCGCAAGAGCAGGCCGCCGACAATATCGAGGTGAACGCCGAGACCACCGCCGACGCGCTTGAGGAGCAGGCCGACAACGCCGGCACCGAAGCGACCGAAGATTCGCTCGAGAATCAGGCCGACGCGACGCGCGAAGCCGGCGAAGAAGCTGCTGACGCGACCCGCACCGGTGCCGACGCCGACGGCAACAGCGCCAACTAAGTCTCAGTCGACCAAGCCATCAGCACGCAGATGGCCTGGCGAAGGGCGCTCGCGAAAGCGAGCGCCCTTTTCCTTGCCCGCGGCCACGGGCTGGTAAGGAACACGCCGCCGCCATAAAATCGGCAAGGTGAGTGCCAACCCTCTCAGCTGCGCGACATGCCCGGTGCGCAGCCGCGCCGCCTGCTCGGCGCTGCGCGAGGAGGAGCGCGGCGAGCTGGCGCGAATCGGGCATCACCAGCGCCTTCGGCGTGGGCAGACCCTGTTCGCCGCGCACGACGAGCCAGCGCATTGTGCGACGCTGATCAGCGGTGCGCTCAAGATCAGCAGTTTCGGGGAAGATGGGACCGAACGGATCCTGAGCCTCGTTCACCCGGCAGGTTTCATCGGCGAGATGTTTGCGCCGGTCGCGGATCACCAGATCGTTGCGCTCACCGACAGCAAGCTGTGCGTATTTTCCAAGCGAGACTATGAGCGAGCCGTTGAGCGATTTCCCGCGCTCGGCCGGGCTTTGCTCCGTCGCTCCGCCGAGGATCTGTTCGAAAGCCGAGCGCTAATCGACCTGTTGGGCCGCCGATCGTCGCTGCAGAAAGTCTCAGGGATGTTGCTTGCGATGGCGCGAGCGGCCAGCGATTCCCCCTGTCATCCGGCCGCGACCTTCGACCTCCCGGTCACGCGCGGGGAGATGGCGGGAATGCTCGGCCTGACGATCGAGACGGTCAGCCGTCAACTGTCAAAGCTGGAGCGCGACGGACTGATCCACCGCAGCGGAACGCGCGGCATCGAGATCGTCGATGCCGCGCGGCTGGGGAGGCTGGGCGGCTAGGCCTCAGAGGACCGCCGCAATGACCACTACGGCGATCGACCAGCACAGGATCAGCACCGGAAGCGTCAGCATGAGCACACTCGCTTCGGCCGCGGAGCTGTGCCCGGTGGCGGTGTCGACGCCTTTGCGGGCGAATTCGCTCCAGCGCATCGCCCCGCCCTTGTCCTTCGACGTGCGGACAAAGATCACCGGGACTGCGAAGAAGGCGGCCAGGAAGATGAAATTGATGCCCATCGGCACCGCCAGCATCGGCGCCGCAAAGCCAATCGTCATCACCGCCAGGAAGCCGAACAGGCAGAGCGCCAGGGCGGCGTAGAGCCGGGTCGGAAGCTCGAAGCTGTGCTCCTCGCACGCGCGCTGCGGGAGTGCGGGGGCGGGGACAATCCGGGCGGAAGCGGCCAGTTGCTTGTGATCGATCGTGCGGGTCATGAATCGAGCTCCTTTGTTGGAGCCCGAGCTAAACCGGGACGCGCGCAACCGCTTTGACCGATGTCAAAGCGCGCAACGGCGGCAGCTTTCCTCGGCGCGCGACCCTGCTAAAGCCGCGCATTCATGCCGGAAGCCACGACGCCAACCGCCACGCCCCACCTCTACCTCGTCGATGGGTCGAGCTACATCTTTCGCGCCTATCACCGGCTGCCGCCGCTGACCAACCGCCACGGCGTGCCCGCGGGCGCGGTCTATGGCTATACGACGATGCTGTGGAAGCTGGCCGGCGACCTCAGCCGCGCGGATGGCCCGACGCACATGGCAGTGATCCTCGACGCGTCGGAATCGACACATCGCAATGTGATGTACGATCAATATAAGGCGCACCGCCCGCCGCCGCCCGAGGATCTGGTCCCGCAATTCCCGTTGATCCGCACCGCGACCCGCGCCTTTTCGATCCCCTGCATCGAGGAAGATGGGCTGGAGGCCGACGACATCATCGCCTGCTACGCGCTCGCGGCCAAGGCGAAGGGGTGGAAGGTCACGATCGTCAGTTCCGACAAGGACCTGATGCAACTGATCGACGAGGATGCCGGGATCGACATGCTCGATACGATGAACGACCGCCGCATCGGGCGCGAGCAGGTGATGGAGAAGTTCGGAGTCCCGCCCGAAAAGGTCGGCGACGTGCTCGCGTTGATGGGCGACAGCGTCGACAATGTGCCGGGCGTACCAGGCATCGGCCCCAAGACCGCGTCGCAGCTGATCCAGCAATTTGGCGACCTGGAAACCGTTCTCGCCTCGACCGACCAGATCACCAAGCCCAAGCTCAAGCAGTCGCTGATCGACCATGCCGATGCCGCGCGGTTGAGCCGCGAGCTAGTGCGGCTGGTGTGCGATTCGCCCCTGCCCGAGCCCCTCGAAGATCTGGCGCTCAAGGGCATTCCGCCCGAGCCATTGCGCGACTTCCTGACCGACCAGGGTTTCAAGACCCTGCTCGCGCGTCTGGAATCCGGCGGCAGCGTGCCCACGCCGCGAAGCAGCAGCGGCGGCGGCTTCAATGACGTCATGGCGTCCCTCGATCGCAAGCCCACTGTCGAGCCTGCCGCGCCGGACAGGCAGGAGGTGGACCGATCGAAATATGAGACGGTGATCGACGAGGCCGCGCTCGACCGCTGGATCGCCAATGCGCGCGCGACGGGATATCTCGCGCTCGATACCGAGACCGACTGCATCGACTGCCAGGTCGCCAAGCTGGCCGGGATCAGCCTGGCGGTCGCGCCCAACCGCGCCTGCTACATCCCGACCGGCCACAGCGGGGCCGACCTTTATTCCGACGCGCCGAGCCAGCTTCCGCAGGATGTCGTGCTGGCCAAGCTCAAGCCGCTGCTGGAGGACCCGGCAATCCTCAAGATCGGGCATAATTTCAAATATGATTGGGTGATGTTCAGCCGGCTGGGGATCGAGGTTGCGCCGGTCGACGACACGATGGTGATCAGCTTCGACCTCGATGCCGGCCGCTCGTTCGGCCACGGGCTCGAGGAGCTCGCCAAGCTCCACTTCGAGCATGAATGCATCCCCTTCAAGCAATTGTGCGGCAGCGGCGCCAAGCAGATCACCTTCGACAAGGTGCCGCTGCCGCAAGCGACCGAATATGCCGCCGAGGACGCCGACATTTGCCTGCGCCTGTGGCTGCGAATGAAGCCGCGGCTGGCGCAGGAGAATGTCGCGCGGGTCTATGAGCGGGTCGACAAGCCGCTGGTCGCGGTGATCGGGCGAATGGAGCGGCGCGGCATCCGCGTCGATCGCGAATATCTGGCGCGGCTGTCGGCCGAATTCTCGAAGGACATCGCGGCGCTCGAAGAGAAGATCTACGAAGCGGCGTGCGGGCCGTTCACCATCGGATCGCCGCAGCAGCTTGGCGACGTGCTGTACGGGCGGCTCGGCCTGAAGGGCGGGCGCAAGGGCAAGAGCGGCCATTATTCGACCGACGTCAATGAGCTTGAGCGGCTCGCGGCCGAGGGCGTCGAATGCGCCACTTTGGTGCTCGACTGGCGCCAGCTGACCAAGCTGCGCTCGACCTACACCGACGCGCTGCAGGCGGTGATCAACCCAGAGACGGGGCGCGTTCACACCAGCTTCTCGCTGACCGGCGCGCAGACCGGGCGGCTCTCGTCCAACGACCCCAATCTGCAGAACATCCCGATTCGCACCGAGGCGGGGCGCAAGATCCGCGACGCCTTCGTCGCCGATCCGGGACACAAATTGCTGTCCGCCGACTATAGCCAGATCGAGCTTCGGCTGGCAGCGCACATGGCCGACGTGCCGCAGCTCAAGGACGCCTTCCGCAACGGCGACGACATCCACAGCCTGACCGCCGAGGAGTTGTTCGGCGCATCCGACCGCGAAAGCCGCAACAAGGCCAAGACGGTCAATTTCGCCATCCTCTACGGCATTTCCTCATGGGGACTGGCGGGCCGGCTGGGAGTGCCCAAGGACGAGGGCAAGGCGATCATCGACCGTTATTTCGAGCGCTTCCCGGGCATCCGCGACTACATCCACGGGACGTTGAGCTTCGTCCGTCAGCATGGTTACACGCGCACCTTGTTCGGGCGGAAAACGCATTTCGAGCCCAACATTCGGTCGCCCAACCCGTCGATCCGCGGCGGCGCCGAGCGCGCCGCGATCAACGCGCCGATCCAGGGCACCAGCGCCGATCTGATCAAGCGCGCGATGGCGCGGATGGACGGCGCGCTGGCCGACGCGGGGCTAAGTGACGTCAAGATGCTGCTGCAGGTCCACGACGAATTGGTGTTCGAAGTGCCCGACGGCCGCGAAGAAGCGGCGGCCGAGGTCATCAAGGGGGTGATGGCGGAGGCTGCCGGGCCGGCGATGCAGCTCGACGTCCCGCTCGACGTCGAAGTGGGGTGGGGGGCGAATTGGGGCGCCGCCCACTAAGCGGTCGCACCGCCGCGGCTCCACCCGCCGCCGACATGGCGGCCCTGGCGCGCGGCGGGCGAATCAACTTCCTCGGTTTCGTCCTGCGCCTGATCGCGCGCGTGCCGTTCCTGTTCATCGCGGGCCGGATGTACGGAGCCGAGGCGCTTGGCCGCTTCGCCTACGCCGTGCTCGTGGTCGAGTTCGCCGCGCAGATCGCCACGCTGGGCCTCAAGCGCGGACTGGCCGAACAACTCGCGCAGACCGACAAGCCCCACGTCAACGTCGTGTGGGACGCGTTGCTGGTCGCGGCCGTCGGATCATTCTTGGCGATGGGGCTGCTGTTCGCCTTCCCGCAGGCGATGTTCCCCAACAGCCGCATCTATGGGCTCGAATGGTTGCTGCCGATCGCGGTCATCGCCCTGGCCTGGTCCGAAGTGATGCTGTCGGCGCTGGCGTATCGCCATGACGTCGGTGCAACAGTGCGCGCCCGCGCGATCGTCGAGCCGTGGACAATCAGCATCGCCGCCTTCGCCCTTGCGTTCGTGTCCAAGCGCGATGGCCTGATCTTCGCCTACGCGCTGTCGATGATCGCGGCGGTCGTCGCCTCGACCATTCCCTTCCTGCGCAGCTACGGTTTGCCAAGGGGATGGCGTCCGTCGCCCGGCGACTTGCGGCGGATGATCCGCCGCAATCTCCCCCTCGCGGCCGCCGACGCGGTCGAATGGGGATCGCGGCGGGTGGATATTGCCGTGCTCGGGCTGTTCTTTTCGCCCGCGGTGGTCGGGATCTATTACGTCGCGCAAAACGTCGCTTCGCTGCCGTCCAAGCTCAAGACCAGTTTCGACCCGATTCTCGGCCCGGTCATTGCGCGCAACCTTGCTGCGGGGGACATGGCGGCGGTGGCCAAGCAGGTGCGGCAGGTCGGTTTCTGGGTGATCGGCGCGCAGATGGGGGTGGCGCTGGCGCTCGGCATCCCGGGCGAAGCCGTGATGGGCCTGGTTGGGCCGGCGTTCGTGGCCGGGACGGCGGCCCTCGGCTTCCTGCTTGCCGCCGAGGTGGTCGCGGCAATGGCGGCGGTCAGCGAAGCTGCGCTGATCTATACCGCGCGCCACCGCAACATGATGCTGAGCTTCATCATGATCGCGCTTCAGGCGGCCTTCTCGGTCGCCCTGATCCTCATCATGCGCAAGCTCGACTGGCCGCTGATGTGGCAGGCGACGGGCCCGGCGGCCGGGCTGATGCTCGCGCTGGGCTTTGCCGCGGTGACCAAATCGATACTGCTCAGCCGGATACTGAAGGCGCCCGTATCGGGCTGGCGCTGGCCGCTCATCTGGGCCGCAATCGCCGGCGTGATTGCCGGGCAACTGGCGATCCTGGTGCCCGAATGGGCCGAGCTTTTGTTCGGCGTCCCCGCGATCCTGCTCGCGTTCGGCTACGTCCTGTGGACGCGCGGGTTCGGACCGGACGACCGCGAGCTGTTCAAGATGCGCAAGGCCGACATCAACGAGATGAGCCTGCCGTCGCCGGCTGAAAGCCCAAGCGCGCCGCGTTAGTGTCGGAAGTGGCGCATGCCGGTGAATAGCATGGCCAAGCCTGCCTCGTCGGCCGCAGCGATGACCTCGTCATCGCGGATCGACCCGCCGGGCTGGATGATCGCCGTCGCACCGGCTTCTGCCGCCGCAAGCAGGCCGTCTGCGAAAGGAAAGAAGGCGTCCGACGCGACCGCCGAGCCGATCGTCCGCGGCTCGGCCCAGCCGTGCGTTTCCGCCGCTTCCCGTGCTTTGGCGGCCGCGATGCGCGAGCTGTCGCGGCGGTTCATCTGGCCAGCGCCAATGCCCACAGTGACCCCGTCCTTGGCATAGACGATGGCGTTGGACTTGACGTGCTTGGCGACGGTCCAGGCGAACAGGCAGTCGGCGACTTCCCGGTCGGTCGGCCGGCGCTTAGTCACGCATTTCAGCTGGTCGCGAGTGATCGCGCCATTGTCGCGGTCCTGCACCAGCAGGCCGCCGGCGATGACCGCCAGGGTCTGCCCGCCGCGCGCCGGATCGGGCAGGTCGCCGGTCAGCAGCAAGCGGAGGTTCTTCTTGCGCGCAAAGATCTCGCGCGCCGCGGCGTCGGCATCGGGCGCGACGACGACTTCGGTGAAGATGGCAGTGATGGCCTCGGCGGTCGGGCCGTCGAGCGGCTGGTTGACCGCGACGATCCCGCCGAACGCCGACACGCTGTCGCAGGCCAGCGCCTCGTTCCACGCGTCGACCAGGCTGCCGCGCGTCGCCACGCCGCACGGATTGGCGTGCTTGACGATGACGACGCTGGGGCCGCTGCCGCGGAACTCGGCGGCGAGTTCGAGCGCGGCGCTGGCGTCGTTGAGGTTGTTGTAGCTGAGTTCCTTGCCCTGGACCTGCTCGGCCTGGGCGATGCCCGGCGCGGCGGGCCCGACGGGCAGATAAAGCGCGGCCTTCTGGTGCGGGTTTTCGCCGTAGCGCAGCGGCATCTTGAGCCTTGAGGCGAAGCTCCACGTCTTGGGAAAGCGCTCGCCTTGGTCGCCGAACGCGAACCATTGCGAGATGGTCGAGTCATAAGCGGCTGTCAGCGCATAGGCCTTGGCGGCGAGTTTCTTACGGAAGTCGAGGGTCGTCCCGCCTTGCTCGTCGAGCTGGGCGAGCAAGGTCTCGTAATCCGCGGGATCCGTCACGATCGCAACATGGGCATGGTTCTTGGCCGCCGAGCGGACCATTGAGGGGCCGCCGATATCGATATTCTCGATGATCGTGTCGCGGTCGGCGCCGCTCATCAGCGTGTCGAGGAACGGGTACAAATTGACCACGACGAGGTCGATCGGCGCGATGTCATGTTCGGCCATCGACGCCGCATGTTCGGGATTGTCGCGCACCGCGAGGAGGCCGCCGTGGACCTTGGGGTGGAGCGTCTTGACGCGTCCGTCCATCATTTCCGGAAAGCCGGTGAGGTCCGAAATGTCGCGCACGTCGGCGCCCAGGTCCCGCAGTTTGGCGGCGGTGCCGCCGGTCGAGACGATCTCGACATTGTGGCGCTTGAAGCCGACGGCAAGCGTGTCGAGCCCGGCCTTGTCGGACAGCGAAATGAGCGCCCGGCGAACGGGGACGAGGTCGGTCATGGAGAATCCTTGGTCAGTTTGTTGCCGTCATTGCGAGGAGCGAAGCGACGAAGCAATCCATCGAAGGGTACGGCATTGGATTGTTTCGCTGCGCTCGCAATGACGTCACGGGATCAACTCGTCCGGCGGAACTGCCAGCCGATTTCGCCGCCGAGCGCGGAGACTTCGCCGACGATCACGAGCTGGGTCGTCCCCCGGGCTTGCCCGCGGCCGTCAATCCACAAGCTCTCCTCGATCGTCAACATCCCGCCGCGGCAGCGGAAATTCCATGGCGGCGCGCCGCGCGAGCGAAGGATGGCACCCATGCCGTCGGCGGTCGCAGTCGCCTCGATCCCCGGGGCGAGGTGGAATCGCACCGCATATGGCGCGGCTTCGCGGATGCGCTTGCGTCCCTTGGCCGTAAGCTGGTCGAGCCCGCGCAATTCCTTGCCGTCATTGCCGAGCATCAGGCTGCGCTTGTGGGCGAGGCCGAAGGTGCGGACGTAACCGTCGTGGCTGGCCTCGATCCGGCTTGCGTCATTGCCCTCGCTGCGTTCGATCCCGACATCTTCGACCCCGCGGCCGAGCGAGCCGTCGGCGAGGATGCTGGTCGAATTGGTGTCGTCGAGGACGAGCGTGCTGTGCGCGGCGGTGGTGCGCAGGCCCTGCACCAGTTCGGGCGACAGCGCGGTCGGGAGCGGGCCGGGACCGCCGCAATTGACGACCAGGCGCTGGGCGCCGTCCGACATTTCGATCGCCAGCGTCGAGGCCGCGCCGAAGGCCGAGAAATGCTTGGGCGGCGGCGGCGCGCCGTCGAGCACGACGATCGTCCCCAGCGCCGACATCCGCTGATAGCCCCAGCCCCGCGCCTGGCGCAGCGGCCGGGCGCGCAGGCCGCAGCCGTCGATCAGCGCCGCCAGCCGCGCCGCTTCCCCCGGGTTGCAGCTTTGCCAGCTGGACAAGGCGCCGTCGCCCAAAGTGACGCCATGAAGCGCCGCCAGCGCGGCCGCCGACGCCGTCTCGATCCCGTCGGGGATGGTCTGCTTGGCCGCGCTGTAGCAGGAGCGGAGGAGCCCGAGGCGGTCAACCAAGAGCATCTGTTCGAACGGCGAGCGGCTGACCAGCCCGCCGTCGTCGAACTGCGCGCCGGTGAGCGCCCGGGCCAGTCCGGCTTCGCCCCGTGCGATGCGCGGAACGCCGCCCTGCACGAGCAGGCCGGCGGCGACCACGCCGCACCAGGCGGTGATTCGCGGCAAACCCTGCGGCGCCTTTTCCGCCTGGCCGTCGAGATGCCGAGCGCCGCGAGCGAGCGTGTTGAGCAAGGCGCTGCGGTAGCCCGCGTCTCCGCTCGACAGGATATAAGGGGCGTAGGCCGCCCAGAAGAGGATGCGTTCGCCCCACAGATGCGGCGCCCAGGCGGCGTCGGGCCTGCTGCCATGCGCCAGCAGCCAGCGGCCGACCATCGCTTCGGCCAGCCGTGCCCCGCTTTCGCGCGAGGCGGCGGCGGCAAGGTCGCGCAGCCAGGAGAAGCCCTGCACCTGCTCGGCCAGCGCGCCGCTTGCGCCGAGCGCGGCGAAGTCGAGGTCGGCGAGGGGCCGCACTTCGCTGCCGAAGGGGAATTGCCCGGCGAGCAAGGCGTCGCCGCGCTTGCGGTCGCCGGCGACATGGTCGCGCGGCACGGCGACGAGCTTGAGCGGCTGGCGCGACCGCTTGAGGCGGGAGAGGAGCGAACCGCGCGCCAGCTTGCGCACGGCATCGCGGTCGGCCCCCGGAAGGCCGAAGCTCATCCCGCGCCTCGAAGCGCCTGGATATTCGCGGCGTAATGGTCGGGACCGCCGCGGAAGGCCGCAGTTCCAGCGACGAGGACGTCCGCGCCGGCATCGATCGCCTGCGGCGCAGTGGCGGCGTCGATTCCGCCGTCGACTTCCAGCCGGACATCAAGGTCGAGCTTGGCGATGCGGTTGGCGATGGCCTCAATTTTCTTGAGCTGGCTGGCGATGAACTTCTGCCCGCCGAAGCCCGGATTGACGCTCATCACCAGGACGAGGTCGATGTCTTCGAGCACGTAATCGAGCATCTTGGCGGGCGTTGCGGGGTTAAGCGACACGCCCGCCTTCTTGCCCAGGCCCTTGATGCGCTGGATGGTGCGGTGGAGGTGCGGCCCGGCCTCGGGATGGACGGTGATCACGTCGGCCCCCGCCTCGGCAAAGGCATCGAGGAACAGATCGACCGGCGAAATCATCAGATGGACGTCGAACGGCTTTGCGGTGTGCTGGCGGAGCGCCTTCACCACCCCCGGGCCGATCGTCAGGTTGGGGACGAAATGGCCGTCCATGACGTCGATATGGATCCAGTCGGCGCCCGCCTCGTCGATGGCACGCACTTCCTCCCCCAGCCGGGCGAAATCGGCGGACAGGATCGAAGGCGAAATGAGGGGAGCGGCCATGTGGCCGATTAGACGCGATTAACGGTTGCGGACAAGCCGCGCCATGAAGAAGCCGTCGAGCCCGCCTTCGGCTTCGATCAGCCCGGGCAGGATGCGCACCCACCCTTCGGGCGATGGCGTCATGACGGCGGGCAATTCGCCGTCCGCCGGCACCGCGATCGCAAAGCCTTGATTGGCGGCCAGCCATTCGCTCACGACGTCCTCACCTTCTTCGGGCTCAAGCGAGCAGACGGCGTAGATCAGGGCACCGCCCGGCCGCAGCCATGACGCGGCCCGGTCGAGGAGGCGGCGCTGGAGCGCGGCGGAGTCGGCGATGATCTTCGGCCGGGCGCGGTAAAGGACCTCGGGATGACGGCGGAACGTCCCCGTCGACGAGCATGGCGCATCGAGCAGGATGGCATCGACCTGCCGCCCCGGGCTGAACGTCAGCGCATCGGCCTCGATCAGGTTTGCCGTCAGCCGGGTGCGCTCGAGATTTTCGCGCAGTCGTCCAAGACGACTTTTGGAATTGTCGATCGCAGTAACCTTGTGACCCGCTGCAGCCAGCTGCATCGTCTTTCCGCCGGGGGCGGCGCACAGGTCGATCACGTCCACGGCGTCGCCGGGAATCATGCGCGCCGGAAGCGAGGCGGCAAGATCCTGGACCCACCATCCGCCCGCTTCGAAGCCCGGCAGTTCGGCGACCGCGCTGCTATCCAGCCGGACGTGCCGGGGCGTGAGCGACGTTCCGGCATTGTGCGCCGCGAACTCTTTTGCGACGGCGTCATCGGCGAAGCTGAGGTCGAGTGCGGGGCGGCTCGCAATCTGGCGGCGTGCGGTCGCGACCGCGTCGGCACCCCACGCCTTTTCCCACCGCGCCTCGACATCGTCAGGCAGGCGCGGTGCGGACATGTCCGGCAAGCCGCGGCGAAGCAAGGTGCCGAGCACGCCGTGGACCAGCCGCCGCGGCCCGCCGTCGACCAGCGGCAAGGCGGTCGCGACCAAGGCGTGGTCGGGGGTGCCGAGCCCGGCCTTTTGCGCCAGCGCCAACCGCAGCACCATGCGCGCCTTGCTGTCGTCGGGCAGGCGTTGCCGGGTCGCGCCGTCGATCAGCGCGTCGAGGTCGGGAATCCGTCGCAGCGTTTCCCCCGCGATGCCGATCGCCAGCGCCTTGTCGTTCGGGGCGAGGCCGCCGGCCTTGTCCGCCGCGGCGTCGAGCGTGCGCCCCTGGCGCAACACGGCATCGAGGATCTGCAGCGCCGCGCGGCGCGCGCCAAGGCCTTCAACCCTTGGCATCGAGGTCCGCGCCGCCCATCTTCGCGGGGTGAAGCGCCCCAAGCATCTCGACCCGCCCGCGCATCTTAGCCCGTCGCCGCCAATTCCCGCGCCGGCCGAGGCCGCGCCCGAGCCACCGGCCGGCGAGAAGCCACGCCCGGAGCCGACCCGTTATGGCGACTGGGAAAAGAACGGGATCGCGATCGATTTCTAATCTTCCTCGTCGCCCGGCGGGCGGCTGAGCATCGTTTCGAGCAATTCGTCGATCCCGACGCGGCCTTCCAGGAGATCGTTGACCGCGGCGACGATCGGCATGTCGATGCCGCGCTCGACCGCAAGCCGGTGCAGTACCGGCGCGGTATGCGCGCCTTCGGCGACGGTCCGGCGGTCGGTCATCAGCGCGGCGACATCCTGGCCTTCGCCGATCGCCTTGCCGAGCGAGAAGTTGCGGCTGCTGACCGACGAGCAGGTCAGCACCAAATCGCCAAGGCCCGACAGGCCGGCGAGCGTTTCGCGCCGCCCGCCCAACGCCAGCCCGAAACGCGTCATTTCCGCAAAGCCGCGCGCGATCAGCGCCGCGCGGGCATTCTGGCCTAGCCTTTTGCCCTCGACGATGCCGCAGGCGATGGCGAGGACATTCTTGACCGCCCCGCCGACCTCCGCCCCCGCGACATCGTCGGTGCAATAAGTGCGGAAGTTCACGCGATTGATCCGTTCGCGCAGCGCCTGACCGAGCGGGCGGTCGCCGCACGCCAACGTCACTGCGGTGGGAAGCCCGGCGGCAACTTCATGTGCGAAGGTCGGCCCCGACAGCACGGCGATCGGCGAATCTAGCCGCACTTCACGCGCGACGTCATGGAGCAGTTTGCCACTTCGCCCCTCGATCCCCTTGGAGCAGAGGACGAGCGGGATGCTGCCGCGCGGCGCCTGGTCGAGCACGCTGCGCATGTGCTGCGCGGGGGTGACCATCAGCCACGCGTCGCAGTCGGCGAGGTCGCCGAGGTCGCCCGTCGCGCGGATCGCCGGATCGAGCGGCAAGCCGGGAAGGTAGACGCCGTTTTCGCGCCGGTCGTTGATCGACCCGACCACCTCCTCTTCGAGCGCCCACAGCAAGGTTTCACGCCCGCCCTTGGCCGCGACCTGGGCCAGTGCGGTGCCCCAAGCGCCGCCGCCGACCACCGCGATCCTGTTGATGTTCATGCCTTGACCCCCGCCCCGCGCACTTTCTCCGCCCCCTCGTCGAGCGGCCACCGCGCCCGCGCCGGCACATCGAGCGAATCGACGCGGCCCGTCGCCAGACGTTCGGCGCCGGCCCAGGCGATCATCGCCGCATTGTCGGTGCACAGCCAGCCGGGCGGGGCAACGAAGGCGCGCTCACGATCGTGCGCGAGTTGCCGGAGCGCGGTGCGGACCGTGGCATTCGCCGCGACGCCGCCGGCCACGACCAGCGTCCGCGCCGCGCTCTGCGCGAACGCGCGCGCCGTGCGGTCGACCAGGCAATCGACCACGGCTTGCTGAAAGCTCGCCGCGATGTCCTCGGGCCGATGATCGCCCGGCGCGACCGCGCGCTGCACCGCGCTTTTCAAGCCGGCGAAGGAGAAATGCGGCTCGGCTGAGCCGAGCAGCGGGCGCGGCAGCGGCACTGCGCGGGCGTCGCCACGCGCCGCCAGCGCTTCGATCGCCGGTCCGCCGGGATAGCCGAGGCCGAGCAGTTTCGCGGCCTTGTCAAAGGCTTCACCGGCGGCATCGTCGATGGTCGTCGCGAGTCGCCGGTAATCCCCCACCCCGCGCACCTCGAGCAGCTGGCAATGGCCCCCGACACGAGCAGAAGCAAATAGGGAAAGCCAAGGTCCGGATCGACCAGTCGCGGTGACAGCGCGTGCCCTTCGAGGTGATTGACCGCGATCAGCGGCTTGCCGGCCGCGAATGCAAGCCCCTTGCCCGCGAGCAACGCGACCATCACGCCGCCGATCAGTCCCGGCCCCGCCGTCGCGGCAACCGCATCGACGTCGTCGATCGCCAGCCCTGCCTCCGCCAGCACGCCGCGGATCAGCGAGGGCAGGATTTCCGCATGGGCGCGCGCGGCGATTTCCGGAACCACCCCGCCATAGGGTTGATGTGCCGTATTCTGGCCGACCACGGCTTGCGCGAGGATCCGGCGGTCCGCGGTCACCAGTGCGACCGCGCTGTCGTCACACGAGGATTCAAGGCCAAGGATCACGGTCATTGCGTTCGGCGCCCTTTGCCTGATCGCAGGGACATGCACTAGGGGTGGGGGATGCAGGGACTACGGCTTGGGACGCGGGGTCGCCACTGGCGCTGGCCCAGTCGCGCAAGGTGGCGGCGGCGATCGAGACCGCGCAGCGCTGGCCGGAGGGCTACGTCGAGCTTGTCCCGGTGACGACGACCGGCGACGTCATCCAGGATCGACCGCTCGCCGACGTCGGCGGCAAGGCGCTGTGGACCAAGGAGCTCGACAAGGGCCTGCTCGACGGCAGCCTCGATTTCTGCGTCCATTCGATGAAGGATGTCGAAAGCGTCCGTCCCGCGGGCATCCACATCGCCGCGATCCGCCCGCGCGGCGACGTCCGCGACCGTATCATCGGTGCCGAGTCGATCGCCGCGCTGAAGCAGGGCGCGGTCGTCGGCACATCCTCGCCGCGCCGTGCCGCGCAATTGCTGCGCTTGCGCCCCGACCTGCAGATCGTGCCCATTCGCGGCAATGTCGAAACGCGGCTGGCGAAGGTCGAGCGTGGGGAGGTCGATGCGACCTTGCTGGCCTCGGCGGGGCTCAAGCGGCTCGGCCTCGATGCCGGCGCTGCGATCCCGACCGAAATCATCCTCCCCGCCCCCGCCCAGGCGGCGATCGGGATGGAGTGCCGCGCCAACGACACGCACACCCAATCCGTGCTGACCACCGTCAATAACGACATCACCTATGCCTGCGTCATGGCCGAGCGCGCCTTTACGCGGGCCCTGGGCGCGAGCTGCGCCTCGCCCGTGGCTGCCTTTGCGGTGCTTGAGGACGGTGATTTGCGGATGCGGGCGCAGATCTTCAGCAGCGACGGCAAGGACATGGTCGAGGACCGCGCCGCCTTCGACTGCGGCGACGATGCCACGCCCGAGGCGCTTGCGCGCCAGATGCTGGACGCGGCGCCGCCGTCAATCCGGAGGCTGTTCAGCGCGTCATGACCCGCGTGCTCGTCCTGCGGCCCGAGCCAGCCGCGAGCACGACCGTCGCCCGCGCCCGCCAGCTTGGCCTGGACGCGGATGCGGTTCCGTTGTTCGAGATCGAGCCCGTCGCGTGGAACGCGCCCGAAGCAACTGTCTTTGACGGGTTGCTTGTCACCAGCGCCAACGCGGTCCGGCATGGCGGCGAAGCGTTGCAGGCAGTACGCAGCCTGCCCGTCTACGCCGTCGGCGGAGCGACAGCGGCGGCGGCGCGCGACGCCGGGTTCGACATTGCGAGCATCGGCAGCGCGGGCGTCGACGACCTGCTCGACTCGGTTTCGCCCGACCTCAGGCTGCTCCATCTCGCCGGCGCCGACCGTAAGCCGCCCACCGAATCGCGCCAGCGGATCACGCCGGTGACGGTCTATCGGTCTTGTCCGCGCGAGGTCGCATTGGGCGAGGTGGCGGGTGCCGTGGCGCTGATCCATTCGCCCCGCGCCGGCCGCCGCTTCGCCGAGCTCGTTGAAGATCGAAGGACGGTCACGCTCGCCGCGATCAGCCCGGCCGCGGCCGATGCGGCCGGCGCGGGCTGGTGCAAGGTTGCGGCGGCTGAGACGCCATCCGACGAGGCTTTGCTGGCCCTCGCCGCACAGCTGTGCAAGACACTGCGCCCGTCATGACGGTTAGCACTTCCCGGACCAGCTGGAGCGCGCGGCTGCTGATCGGCCTGGTCCTGATCATTGCCGGCGCAGCCGCCGCGACCTGGGCGCTCGCCCGCTACGAGCCCGCCGCCGAATTCCTTGGCGTGACGCAGCCCGCGCCGCCCGAGCCATCGCCCCAAGCGGCGATTTCCGCGTCTCCCGCTGCGCCTGACGCGACGGCTGCGCCGATGCTCGCGAACCAAAGTCTCGCCATGCTCGAAGCACGCCTTGCCCGGGTCGAAAATGCGACGCAGCAGGCGCAGGGCTCCGCCGGCCGCGCCGATGCGCTGGTCGTCGCCTTCGCGGCGCGGCGCGCAATCGATCGCGGAGTCGCGCTCGGCTATCTCGAGAACCTGCTGGTGGAGCGGTTCGGCGCACGCCAGCAGCGGGCCGTCGGAACGATCATCGCCGCATCGCACAAGCCCGTGCGCCTCAACGACCTGCTGGCGGAATATGAAACGCTTGGACCCGAACTCCGCCGGGGCGGGCCGCAGGACAGCTGGTGGACCAATTTCAAGCGGGAGCTTGGGTCGCTGATCGAAGTGCACCGGGCGCATGAACCGTCGGTCAATGCCGACGCGCGCTACAATCGCGCGGTCCAGCGGCTTGCCGCCGGCGATGTCGACCAGGCGCTTGCGGAAACCATGCGCCTGCCCGGCGCGGTGCGCGCCCAGGGCTGGATCGACAAGGCGCGGCGCTATGTCGCGGCGCATCGCGCACTCGACGAGATCGAGTCCGCGGCACTCCTGACCGGCAACGCATCCCCGCGCTGACCTCGTTCGAAAGTGGGTTGGCAAGCGGACTCGACAATGCGATTCTGCGCGCATTGGCACAGCGTCGGTTCAGCCGGACCATGCCAAGCAACTGGGAACATGACAAAAGTTCGGGGGAGTAAGCCGTCATGACGTCAACCTGGAAGCGCGTTGGACTGGGGCTCGTGCTCGCCGCCGGGGCGCAGGTCACCGCTTCGGCCGCGACCCAGGCCGTCGCGCCGGCGCCGGCGCCGCGAATCGTCCGCGCCGGCCCCTCGGCCGTTGCGCCGGTAGCGCCCGCCTATCTGCGCGACCGCATCAATACGCTTGGCCGGCAATTCGATGGACGCGTCGGCATTGCCGTTCGTTCGGTCGACGACGGCTGGGTCGCCAGCTGGAAGGGCGATGAGCTCTACCCCCAGCAGAGCGTAAGCAAACTGTGGGTCTCGATCACCGCGCTCGACGCGGTCGACAAGGGCCGCGTGCGCCTCAACGACAAGGTCACGCTGACGCGCAGCGACCTCACCCTGTTCCACCAGCCGATCGCGCAGAAGATCCTCGGCGGCGGTCACACCACGACTCTGAACGCGCTGATGTGGGAAGCGATCACCAAGAGCGATAATACGGCCAACGACAAGCTCATGCGATCGGTCGGCGGGCCTGAGGCGGTGCGCAACATGATCGCCGCCAAGAAATTGGGCGCGATCCGCTTCTACGACGGCGAGCGCGCGCTGCAGAGCAAGATTGCCGGCCTGATCTGGACGCAAAGCTATTCGGTCGGCGGCGCTTTCTACCAGGCGCGCAATGCGCTTCCCGCGACGGTGCGCAAGGCCGCGTTCGACCGCTATGTCGCCGATCCCTATGACGGCGCGTCGCCCAATGCGATCGTCAATGCGCTGGCGCGGCTCAAGCGCGGCGAATTGCTGTCGCCCGATTCGACGCGGCGGCTGCTGTCGGTGATGGGCAATACGCGCACCGGCGCCAATCGCCTGAAAGGCGGGCTCAAGCCCGGCTGGACGCTCAGCCACAAGACCGGGACCGGCCAGGTCTATGGCCCCTTCCAGGCGGGCTATAACGATATCGGCGTGCTGACCGGGCCCGACGGGCGCAGTTACGCGGTTGCGGTCATGATCAAGAAAACTTCGACGCCGCTGCCGACGCGCATGACGCTGATGAACAATGTCGTGCGTGCGGTGATCACCCAGAACGAGATCACCGGGGGTGCGCCCCTCGCCGGGTAATGGCGCGACCGCGGCGCGCCTCGCCGCCGTGCCCGGCATCCAGCGGGTGCCGACCCGCGCGCTCGAATTGTTCATCCTGCGCGGCGTCCTGGACGCGGCGACCTGTGCGGCGCTGATTGCGCAAATCGATGCGCGCCGCCGCCCGTCGGAGATCGCCGACGACGTCGGAATCGCCAATTTCCGAACGAGCGAGACGTGCGATTTCGATTGGCGCGACCCTGTCGTCAGCGCAGTCGATCGCCGCATTGCCGACCTGCTCGGCCTCCCGCTCGGCGCGAGCGAGCCGCTGCAGGGCCAGCGCTATGCGCCGGGGCAGGAATTCAAGCCGCATACCGATACCTTCGAGCCCGGCGGCTATGATTATCTGGTTCACACGGCGGCCGGCGGGCAGCGCACGTGGACGGCGATGATCTACTTGAACGCGCCCGACGACGGCGGGGCGACGCGCTTCAAGCAGATCGGCAAGACGGTGCAGCCCGAAGCCGGCAAATTGCTCGCCTGGAATAATCTGCTGCCCGACGGCCGTCCCAATCCGGCGACCTTGCACCAGGGCATGAAGGTCCGCCGCGGAACCAAATATGTGCTGACCAAATGGTTTCGGGAACGCGCCGCCGACGTGGCCTAGAAGGCGTCCCCGTAACTTTTCCACAGCATGTAGGCGGCGACGGCGAAGATCAGGCCGGCAAACACCCGGGTCAGCTGTCCCTTGCTCGACAAATGCCCGGCGGCGCGCGCGCCGGCGAGGCTGCCGAGAACCCCGCCAAGGATGAACAGGCCGGCCAGCGCCCAGTCGATCAGGCCCGACAGCGCATAATTGCCCGCCGTCGTCAGGCCGAAGGCGGTGACCGCGACCAGGCTGGTCCCGACCGCATTGATCGTCGGCATGCCCGTCGCCGCGATCAGCCCGGGCACGATCAGGAAGCCGCCGCCAATCCCGAAAAAGCCCGAGAATGCGCCGGTCCCGAACCCCGCCGCTCCGATCTTGGCGCCGTTCCCCTGATGATATTGCGCTTGCGCCACTCCCGCGTCGAAGCGGCGGCGGAGCATCAGGACGCCGACCAGGATCATCACCAGCGCGAACAGGAACAGCAAACGGTGGCCGTCAAAGGCCTTGCCCGCGGTCGAGCCGAGGAAGGCGCCGACCACGCCCGCGGCGGCGTACATCAATCCGCTGCGCCATTTCACATGGCCGTGCCGGGCATGGTTTCCAAGCCCGAGCGCGGCGTTGGCGGCGACCGCCAGCGCGCTGGTGCCGATGGCCACGTGCGGATCGTCCACACCGACCAGATAGACCATCAGCGGCACTGCCAGGATCGACCCGCCGCCGCCGACGAGGCCGAGGGAGAAACCGACAAGCAGACCGGAGAAGATCCCCGCCGCTATCTGCGCTGCATCGAGCATTACGCCATAACGTGCGCGGTGAGGACCATCACAGCCGGTCGACCGGCAGCTTGAGATAGCTGACGCCGTTTCCCTCGGGCGGCGGGAGATGGCCGGCACGCAGGTTCACCTGCAACGCAGGCACAATCAGCTTGGGCATGGGCAGCGACGCATCGCGCGTTGTCCGCATCGCCACGAACGCATCCTCGCCGATCCCGTCATGAACGTGGACGTTGGCCGCTTTCTGCGCGCCGACGGTGCTTTCCCACGCATATGCGTCGCGGCCGGGCGCCTTATAGTCGTGGCACAAGAACACCCGCGTCGCCTCGGGCAGCTTCAGCAACCGCCGCACCGACCGATAGAGCTGCCGCGCATCGCCACCCGGAAAATCGGCACGCGCCGAGCCATAGTCGGGCATGAAGATCGTATCGCCGGTGAACAAGGCATCGCCGACCACGAAGGCCATGTCGGCCGGCGTGTGGCCGGGCACGTGGAGGCAGGTCACGGGGATGTCGCCAATGCTCAGCGCGTCGCCGTCATCGAGCAGCCGGTCGAATTGCGAACCGTCGCGCGCGAAGTCCGGACCTTCGTTGAAAATCTCGGCGAATGCCGCCTGCACCTGCTTGATATGCCGGCTGATCGCGATCCGTCCGCCCAGCGCTTCCTTCAAATGGGGCCGCGGCGGTGAGATGGTCGGCATGGGCGTGAGTCTCGAGGATCCAGTCGATGCCGAGCTCCTCGGCGCGGACATGAGCACGATCGCGTCCGCCGAAGCGCGGTTGGTCCGTCCCGAGGCGTGGTCGTAATTCCAGACGCTGTCGATGATCGCCGCGCGCCGCGTTACGGGGTCGCTGACGACATAGCTGACGGTAAAGGTCGGCTCGTCGAAGAAGGCCCGGACGTCGGGCCGCGCGATGTCACCGCGCAATGCCGCTTTGACCTGGCTGGAAGCCTGCACAAGCGCCGCATCGTCAGGTTGGCCCGTCATGCGCCGGTCATAGCCGGTTGCTTGACCGAACGCACCGAGGTGCGCGCGGCGGCCCTTTTGGTGTGACGGCTGCTGGAGCGGGCGAAGGGATTCGAACCCTCGACCCCAACCTTGGCAAGGTTGTGCTCTACCCCTGAGCTACGCCCGCTCTGAGCTGACGCCGGGGCCGCGCGATGGCGCGTTCCGGCGGAGGTGAGGCGCGCGACTAGCATCGGTCACAGCGTCCCGCAAGCGGTGGCTGAGTCAAGCTTGTGGCTGTCGCCCGGGCCGACCATATGGGCAGGACCGCAAGAATGACGAAGGGAGTCCGAAGGAACGTGGCGACACTTGGCCTGACCGAAGAGGACCGCAAGGCGATCGAGCGATTCCAGCAGGACGTCATCGAGCCGTCGATGACCAAGCTCGTCGTGCTCGATTTCTGGGCCGAATGGTGCGGCCCGTGCAAGGCGCTCGGCCCGGTGCTCGACAAGGTCGCGCAGGATTATGCGGGCAAGGGCGTGGTCCTGGCCAAGCTCGACGTCGACAAGGAAAAGTTGATCGCCGCCCAGTTCCGCATCCAGTCGATCCCGACCGTCTATGCAATCCACCAGGGCCAACCGGTTGCCGACCTGACCAATTACCGCACCGAAGGATCGCTCAAGAAAGCGCTCGACCAGCTGCTGGCGCAGTTGAAGATTGGCGGGGAGGCGGAAGAGACGGCGCAGGAGATCGCGCCCCAGCTGGACGCCGCCGAGCAGGCGCTCGGCGCAGGCGACACCGACGGCGCGATCGCCGCATTCCAGGCCCTCCACGCCGTGGCGCCGGATAATCCGGACGTGGTTGGCGGCCTTGCACGCGCGCTCGTCGGCGCCGGACGGGTGGACGAGACCGGCGCGCTCCTCTCCGGCCTCCCCGACGATCTCGCCACAAAGCCGGAGGTCGCGCGGGCGCGCGCCGCACTTGAGCTTGCCACCGCTCCCAAGACGGAGACCGCGCCCCTCGAGGCGCGGCTTGCCGCCGACCCTGACGATCACGACACCCGGTTCGAGCTCGCGAGCGCGCAGATGGCGGCGGGAGACCGCGACTCAGCGGCCGACGCGCTGCTCGAAATCATCCAGCGCGACCGCGAATGGAACGACGGCGCGGCGCGCAAGCGCTTCCTCCAGCTGCTCGAAGCGCAAGGGCTGGAAGACCCGTGGTCGAGCGCGCAGCGGCGGCGGCTGTCGGCGCTTCTCTTCACATGAGCCGGACGGTTCGAATCCCTTTGTTTCCGCTGGCGGGCGCGATCCTCTTTCCCCGCTCGCAGCTGCCACTGCACATTTTCGAACCGCGCTATCGCGAGATGGTGCGCGACGCGATCGAAGGCGCGGGCCGCATCGGCATGATCCAGCCGCAGCGCACCGACGACGATCTGGCCCCGCTCTACGGCGTCGGCTGCATCGGCGAACTCGTTGGTGTCGAGGAGATGGAGGACGGCCGCTTCAACATCGTCCTCCTTGGCTCCGACCGCTTCCGCCTACTGGGCGAACCCGCGCTCGAAACCGCCTATCGGATCGGCGAGGTCGATATCGAGGCGTTTGACGACGGCGACCCCCCGCCGCTGTCGCTCGGCCAGCGCGCCGAAGTCGAGCGCGAGGCGCGGCGCCTTGGCGATGCGCTTGGGCTCACGGTCGATTGGGCCGGCGTCAACCGCCTCGACGACGAACTGCTGGTCAATGCCATCGCCCAGGTTGCGCCGTTCGATGTCGGCGCCAAGCAGGCGCTGCTCGAACAGCCGACCCTCGCCGAGCGTGCCGATCTCCTCGTTCAGCTCATGCAATTCCACCGCATGGCAGTCACCGGCGGCGTCGAGATCGAACCAACGCTGCAGTGATCGCACCGCCGGCGGGCCGCAATGCGGGCCTGCTCAGATCGGCAAACCCCGCAGCAGCAGCGGCAGATCGCCGCTGGTGCCGCGGGCTTCGCTCATCAGGCGATTGCGGACCGGCGCCAAACGGTTGATCACCCCCATGCCGAAGCGGCGGACGGCCGAGGCAGTTCGGCCGGGCACGCCGTAGATCCGCGTCAAGCTGTCGGTCGCCATTGCCACCGATAACGAATCGAGCGCGCGCCAGCGCTGGTAACGGTCGAGCAACTGTCGGTCGCCGAGATCGAGTCCAAGGCGCGCGCCTTCGACCAGCACCTGGGTCAGCGCCGCGGCGTCGCGGAAGCCGAGGTTGAGGCCCTGTCCGGCAATCGGATGAATCGCATGCGCGGCGTCCCCAACCAGCGCGAGGCGTTGCGCGGTGATCTGCGCGGCGTGATGGAAGCCGAGCGGGTAGGATGAGCGCGGCGTCAGAAGCGCGACGTCGCCGAGGAAGCCGCCCATCGCCGCTTGCGCTTCCGCGGCGAAGTCGGCGTCACTCAGCGACAGCCAACCCGCGGCGTCCTTTTGCGGCACCGACCAGACGATGGCCGAACGGTGCCCGCCTGCATCGTCGGTCATCGGCAGGAGCGCGAACGGGCCGTCCGGATAGAAAATCTCATAAGCGACATTCTCGTGCGGCCGCTCGTGGCGCAGGACGGAGACGATCGCCTGATGGTCGTAGCGCCAGCGCGCGACCTTGATGCCGGCCGCCTCGCGCGTGACGGAGTTGCGGCCGTCGGCGGCGACCAGCAGCGGGGCGCAAAGCTTTCGGCCGTCGTCAAGCGAGACGGTTACGCCGTGGGCCCCCCGATCGACATCGGCGACGCGCGATGTCCACATCAGCCAGATGTTGCGCCCCGCCGCCGCTCGCGTCCCGAGCGCCGCGCGCAAATGGCGGTTTTCGTGCATGACGCCGAGCGGCTCGTCATCCTCGGCATCGAAATGCAGCCCGCCCGGCTCAAGCCCGTCGGCGACTGCGATGCGGCGGATCGGGCATCCTTCGGCCGCAAGATAATCAAGCACGCCAATCGCGCCGAGCATGCGCATCGAGCTCGACGACACGGCGCTGGTACGGCCGTCGAACGCCACCGAGGTCCGCGGCGTCGGGTCGGCCGGGTCGACGACGATCGTCGACAGCCCGCTGCTGTCGAGCGCGGAGGCGAGCGTCAGGCCAACCAGCCCGCCGCCAAAGATGATCACGTCCGCGCGGTCCATGCGAACGCCCTAATCGCCCGGCGCTATGACGCCAAGAACTTCGCTTGACCGCGGACTCCGCGTGGGGGATTCTAGCGTCCGATCACAAGGCTGGGGGTGGAGATGGCGACGGTGGCAGCGCGCGCGCCCAAGCGGGAGCTGGGGCCCGATTGGCGGGACGCCCTGCGCGATTCGCTGCGCCGCTTTGCCGTGCGCGCGCTGGGCGCCTTGCTGTTCGCGATTGGCGCAGCCGCCGCTGTTGCGCTCGCAACGCACAGCCAGACCGACCCGTCCCTGACTACCGCCGCCGGCGGCACCCCCGCCAACTGGCTCGGACTGCCCGGCGCCTACGTGAGCGACGCCCTGCTCCTGCTGTTCGGTTTGGGGTCGGCGCTGTTCGTGCCCGTGCTGCTGCTCGCCGGTCTTCGCCTCATGCGTCTCGCCCCGCGGGGCGGCTCGGTCGTTCGCTGCAGATCGCCGCGCTCGGGGCGGTGCTGATCGGGGTCGCGCTGGGACTGACCAATGCATCGTCGGTCTCCGGCCTGCCGGCGGGCTGGGGCGGCGCACTCGGGCTCGCCGCGGCCTATGGCGTCGACAGCGCCGTCGGCCTGATCGAGAATCCGTCGATCGCGGGGCCGGTCAAGCTCACGATCTTGTTGTTGTTTGCGCTTGGGGGTCTGGCGCTCGGCTATGTCGCGCTTGGCCTCGGCCTCGATGAAAAGGACTGGATGCGAGGCCTGTTCCGCCGCAACCCGAGCGAGCGGCAAGCCGCGCCCCGCGCGACCGAAATCCGCGACGACCGGCCGGCGCCCGCCGCACCACCGCGCTCACGCCCCGCCGTCGCCGTCGCCGAGCCTGCCAAGCCCGTCGCGCCGGCCGGCCGCGGCGCGCGCAAGAGCGCCAATCAGACGACGCTGGCGCTGGGCGACAGCTTCCAGCTGCCGACGCTCGACTTGCTCGCCGCCCCGCCCGAGAAAGGCCGCCAGCAGATTGATCGCGCGGGCCTTGAGCGCAACGCGCGCCTGCTGGAAAGCGTGCTCGAGGATTTCCACGTCCGCGGCGACATCGTCGAGGTTCGCCCAGGTCCGGTAGTCACGATGTACGAGTTGGAGCCCGCCAGCGGAATCAAGGCGAGCCGCGTGATCCAGCTCGCCGACGACATCGCGCGCAACATGTCGGCCTTGTCGGCCCGCGTCGCGACTATCCCGGGGCGCAGCGTGATCGGCATCGAGCTGCCCAATCCCAAGCGCGAGACGGTCAGCCTGTCCGAACTGGTCGGGAGCCAGGCGTTCGAAGACCAGAACATGTCGCTGCCATTGATCCTGGGCAAGAATATCGCCGGCGACCCGGTCATCGCCGACCTTGCGCCGATGCCGCATTTGCTCGTCGCCGGCACGACCGGGTCAGGCAAGTCGGTCGGCCTCAACTGCATGATCCTGTCGCTGCTCTATCGCTACGGCCCCGACAGCTGCAAACTGATCATGATTGACCCCAAGATGCTCGAACTGAGCATGTATGAGGACATCCCCCATCTCCTCGCCCCGGTGGTGACCGAGCCAGCCAAGGCGATCCGCGCGCTCAAATGGACGGTCGAGCAGATGGAGGAACGCTATCGCATGATGGCCAACCTCGGCGTGCGCGCGCTGCCCAGCTTCAACGCCAAGGTGCGCGAGGCCAAGGGCAAGGGCAGCAAGCTCGGGCGGCGCGTCCAGACCGGCTATGACGCCGACAGCGGCCAGCCGCTCTATGAAGTCGAGGAACTCGACTACGAGGTGCTGCCGCAAATCGTGGTGATCATCGACGAACTTGCCGATTTGATGATGACCGCGGGCAAGGAGGTCGAGTTCCTTGTCCAGCGTCTTGCGCAAAAGGCGCGCGCGGCGGGCATCCATCTGATCATGGCGACGCAGCGCCCCTCGGTCGACGTCATCACCGGCGTCATCAAGGCCAATCTGCCGACGCGCATCAGCTTCCAGGTCACGAGCAAGATCGATTCGCGCACCATCCTCGGCGAGCAGGGCGCCGAGCAGCTGCTGGGCAAGGGCGACATGCTCTACATGCCCGGCGGCAAGCAGATCATGCGCGTTCACGGGCCCTTCGTCAGCGACGAAGAGGTGCGCGCGGTCGCCGAGCATTGGCGCAAGCAGGGCGCCCCCGATTACGTCCAGGCAGTGACCGAGGAGCCCGAGGACGGCGGTTACCTGTTCGAAGGCCAGCCGTCGGGCGAGGAAGACGCCGACACGCAGCTTTATCGCAGGGCGATCCAGATCGTCGCCGAAAGCCAGAAGGCCTCGACCTCCTACCTCCAGCGCCAGCTGCGCGTCGGTTACAATAGCGCCGCGCGGCTGATCGAGCGGATGGAGAAGGACGGCCTGGTCGGCCAGCCCGACCACGTCGGCCGCCGCGAAGTCCTCATCGACCGGGACGGCCACCCGCTTTAGTCGTGCTGCCTTCCAAGCCTGAACGTTACGGAACCGACGAATTCAGTAGGCATTCAAACCCGGATCGCCATTCTCGGCCGCAAATCCCAGGAGTTTGAAGAATGCATTTCGGCCCCACTTTCGCGCGTGCGCTTATTCCCGCTGCCCTTGTGGCCGCCGCCGCGCCCGCTGTCGCGCAGTCGTCGGACATGGCGGCGCTGCGCTCGCACATCACCTCGGTGCAAACGATGACCGCGAACTTCGTCCAGACCGATGCGCGCAGCCGTTCGGCCGCGGGCAAGCTGCAGCTCAAGCGGCCGGGCAAGGTCCGCTTCGAATATGGCAGCGGCGACTTGCTGCTCGTCGCCGACGGCAGCCGCCTCAACTTCATCGACTATCAGGTTGGTCAGAAGTCGAGCTGGCCGCTCAACCGCACCCCGCTCGGCGTGCTTTTGTCAAATTCGCCCAATCTCAACGGTCGCGCGCAGATCGTTCCGAGCAAGGATCCGCGGATCGTGACCGTGCGCGCCCGCGATCCCGCCCAATATGGGTCGGTCGTGCTTGCCTTCATCAAGAGCCCGTCCGCCCCGGTGGCCTGCAGCTCCACGGCTGGACGGCGATCGACGCGCAGAACAAGCGGACCACGGTGCGGCTGTCGAACGTGCGCTACAATGTCGCGGTGCCCGAGACCGCGTTCCGCTTCGCCGAACCGAAGAAGCGTCGCTAGATCGGTTGCAGTTCGCGACTGTTCATCGCGGCGTCAGGCGCTGACGATTATTGCCTAATTGGTTCCGCATCAAAGGCTTGGGGTTTCCCCCTGTTACCCGGGCCCGTGGAACCCCTTGCGTGACAACGCTCGGTCGGCCCTCGCTCCACGCCCCGGAGCGGGGGCCTTTTTCTTTCGCTTGGGGAGCGGCTAAGCGACCCGTCGTGACCCACATCAAGATCGCGTCCTGGAACATCAATTCGGTGCGTGCGCGCACCGCGCTGGTCGAGCAATTGATCGTCGACGAGCAGCCCGACATCCTGTGCCTGCAGGAAACCAAGGCGCTCGACGGTGTCTTCCCCGCGGCAATGTTCCACCAGCACGGTTACGTTCATCAACAGCTTAACGGGCAGCGCATGCACCACGGCGTCGCCATCCTTAGCCGCCTGCCCTTGCGCGAGCCGGGGCGGCACGACTGGCAGGACAATGGCGAAGCGCGCCATGTCGGCGTCCGGCTGGAATGCGGCATCCGGCTGGAGAATGTCTACGTGCCCGCGGGCGGCGACGTCCCCGACCGCACGCTCAACCCCAAGTTCGGCCAGAAGCTCGACTTCATCGAGCGTATGACGCGCTGGTCCGAAGCGCTTGCCGAGCCGACGATCATCGTTGGCGACTTCAACGTCGCGCCGCTGGAGTGCGACGTGTGGAGCCACAAGGCGCTCCTCAATGTCGTCAGTCACACCCCGGTCGAAGTCGCGGCGCTGACCCGCCTGCAGCAGGCGCACGACTGGATCGATATCGGCCGGCGCTTCATCCCCGCGCCGGCGCGCAACTACACCTGGTGGAGCTACCGTTCGCCCGACTGGACCAAGAACGACCGCGGCCGGCGGCTCGACCATATGTGGGCGTCGCCGGCGCTTGCCGGGCATTTGCGCGGGCACCGCGTGCTCGAGCCGTGCCGCAATTGGCAGCGTCCCTCCGACCATGTCCCGCTGATCTGCGAGATCGACGTTTGAGCGATCCGGGCCGCCTGCGCCGGGCGATCGCGGCCTTGCGCGCCGGGCGCCCGGTCGTCATCGGCGGCGCCGGCTACCTTTCGGTCGAGACGGCGACGGCGGAAATGCTGGCCTTGCTCGACCCGGAGGACCACGCCCCCTGCTGATCAGCGGGGCGCGCGCCGCCGCGCTGTCGCTCGCAAATTTGCGCGAGGCAGCGGATCCGGCGGCACCGGTCGTCATCGGCCGCGCCGAATGGCTTGGCGTGGACGCCGCGCAGGCACTCGCCGACCCTGGCCAGGATTTCGCCCGCGCGCCGATCGGACCGCTCGAGCCGCTGCCGCTCACGGATGCTCTTTCGGCATTGGCTGCGCTCACGCTCGCGCGATCGGCAGGGCTGCTGCCTGCTTTATGGGTGGTGGCGAAGACCGATGGCGCCGTGGAGGTCGAGTCGGGCGACGTCAGCGCGGCGGCGCAGGTCGACCTTATCGCCCGCGCGAAGCTCCCGCTCGACGACATGCCCGAAACGCAGATCGTCGCCTTTCGCGGTACCGACGACGGGCAGGAGCATGTGGCGCTGGTGGTCGGCGCCTTTGGCGGCGCGCCGGCGCTGGTCCGCTTGCACAGCGAATGCCTGACAGGCGATGTGTTCGGATCGCTCAAATGCGATTGCGGGCCGCAGCTGAAGGAAGCGCTCCGACTGATCGGCGCGGAAGGCGGCGGCATCCTGCTTTACCTGCGGCAGGAGGGGCGCGGCATCGGGCTTGCCAACAAGCTGCGCGCTTATGCGCTGCAGGATCGCGGGCTCGACACGGTCGACGCCAACCGCCGCCTCGGCTTTGCCGACGACGAGCGCGATTATGCCCATGCGGCGGCAATGCTGCGCGCGCTCGGCGTCGAGCGCGTCCGGCTGCTGACCAACAACCCCGCCAAGGTGCGCGGCCTGGAAGCAGCGGGGATCGCGGTCGCCGAGCGGGTCGCGCACCACATGCCCGCCAATCCACACAATGCCGACTATCTGGCCGCCAAGCGCAAGAAGAGCGGGCACCTGCCCTAGGCTTCATTCGAACAGCGCCGTCCCAATCCGCACCGCGGTTGCGCCGAGCATGATCGCGGCGCGGAAATCGCCCGACATGCCCATGCTCAAGCCCGCGACGTCATGGCGTCGCGCGATCTTGGCGAGCAAGGCGAAATAGGGGCCCGGCTCGACCCCTGCTGGCGGGATCGCCATCAGTCCGGCAAGCGGCAGCGGCGATGCGCGAACCTTGGCGAGGAGATCGCCAGCGTCGGCAATCGCGCAACCGCCCTTCTGCTCTTCCTCCCCGATATTGACCTGGACGTAGACGGCGGGCGTGCGGCCCGCTTTGTCGGCAGCCTTGACGAGGGCGTCGACCAGGCCGGTGCGGTCAACGGCATGAATGACGCTGAACAGGCGCACCGCGTCTTCGGCCTTGTTGGTCTGCAAGCGGCCGATGCCGTGCAGGCGGATGTCGGGATGGCGCGCCACGAGCGGCGGCCATTTGTCGAGCGCTTCCTGGACCCGGCTTTCGCCGAAATCGCGCTGCCCGGCAGCGATCAAAGGTTCGATCTCCTCGGCGGAGCGGCCCTTGCTGACCGCGATCAGCTGGACGCCGGCGGGATCGCGGCCGGCGATCTTGGCGGCAGCCGCCATCGCGGCAAGGATCATTTCGCGTCGATCGGCGGCGCTGGGCATTTCACGGCTATAGGAAGCGCCATGACTCCTCGCCAGAGCCCGCGCCAATGGATGATCGTCGATGCGCCTCTCGACCCGGCGACGGAGCGTGCGATCCGCCGCGCCCCGCGGGGCAGCGGAATCCTGCTGCTTGCGCATAACCTGCCGCCGCGCCAGCGGCGGGAGCTCGTCAGGCGCTTGCGACAGCTGGCGCAGGCCCGCGGGCTTGCCTTAGTCGATGAAGCCGCGCCGCGAGCAGCAGCGCGCGTGCATGATCTTCGCGAGTTGCGGACCGCCTTGCTCCGCGACACCCGCCTCATTCTCCTCTCGCCGCTGTTCGCCACGCCGAGCCATCCGGACTGGCGACCGATCCCGCGCATGCGCGCCGCGGCGCTGGCGCGGCTGGCGAATCGGCGCCTGATCGCGCTTGGCGGCATGAATCTTGCGCGTTTTCAGCGAATCAAGCCGCTGGGGTTTGTCGGATGGGCGGGGATCAGCGCCTGGGCGCGCGCGCTAATGTCATGAACGTCATGGAGTGCGACGCTTTTGCAGTGACTTTAGGCGGTGGGAGCGCCGTCACGCGAGTGAATCGCGTGACGTCAGAGGGGCACCGCTCAGAACTTGAAGGCCGTGCCCACGTAGACCGCCTGGCTGTCGCGGCGATCGTCCTTGAGCGCCGACACGCGGTCCTTTTCGACCTGGTAGCGAACGCCGCCGGTCACCGCGATCCGCTTCGACAGCGAATAGGAGCCGCCGACATCGACCGAATAATTGTCGTTCGAACGAAGCGCCGGCAGCGCCGCGCCTTCCGAGCGGTCGGCGCCGACCGCGACTCGGCCGGTAAACTTCTTGTTGAGCGAGTAGCTGACGCCCACGATCGCGCTTTCGCGGTCGCCGAGCGCGGGGACGGGGCCCTTCACCTTGGCGACATCGCCGGCAACGGCGAAGCGCCGCCAGCCGACGGCCACGCCGAGATTGTAGCTGGCCGGGGTGAGCGCGTTTACCGCCGCCGTTTCGGCAAGCTGAGTCGCCGGCGCCGTCGAGCGGGCGCGGATCGCGACCCGCACTTGCGACGGACGGCCCTTGGCCGCGGCCGGCGTGAATTGCAGGTCGGTCAGCGAGGCGGTGCGATTGCCCAACGCCGCCGCCAGCTTGGGATCGGCATTGGCCGGCGTGAACGAGGACATGGGATCGAAGCTGAGCGAAACCGCGGGCGGCCGCTTCTTGCCGGAAGTCGCCGCGAACGCCGGAGTCAGCACGAGCCCAACCGCGGCAAAGGCCGCGATCAGCTTGGCTTCCTTCCTGCGCGTAACCGTCAGCAACTTAACGCACCTTCCCTGTTCACGAGTCGATATAGTCGGGAGCACCTGAAGGTTCCATGACCTGAATCGATTCACAAGCCACCTGTTGCAGACTCATCACAAATCTGGCCCGGCGCGGGACATGCTTGCGAGTGCGCCTTGAGTATCTATAACGCGCCGACACCAAATTTGTTGGTCAAGGATCCTTGATGACTCGCCGCAAGACGATCGCTGCCGCTCTCCTGATTGCCACCCTTGTTTCGGCGGGTTGCGCCAGGTCCATCCGGACGCCGACGCAGCTCGCCCCGTCCCGTGTGACCACGATCGGCGTCAACAGCTATTTGTGGCGCGCCGCGATCGACACCGTGTCCTTCGCGCCGCTGTTGCAGGCCAACGTCAACAGCGGGGTGATCATCACCGACTGGTACACCAACCCGCGCTCGCCCGGGGAGCGGGTGAAGCTGACGGTGTCCGTGCTCGACCAGGATCTCCGCGCCGACGCGCTGCGTGTCGCCGCGTCGCGCCAGGTCAACCAGGGCGGTGCCTGGGTCGATGCCCCGGTCCAGGCCGCGACGGTGCAGAAGCTGGAGGAGATCATCCTGACCCGCGCCCGCGACCTGCGCCGCGTCGCCGTCCCCGGCTGAGGCCTGATGATCCGAGGGGCTCGCCTGCCGTCATGACCCGCTTCGACCCCGGCGAGGCCGACCGCCGGTGGCAGGCACGCTGGGAAGAGCAGCGCGTCTTTCACGCCGACAGTAACAGCGCCAAGCCCAAGACCTTTGTCCTGGAGATGTTCCCCTATCCGTCGGGGCGCATCCACATGGGGCACGTGCGCAATTACACGATGGGCGACGTCATCGCCCGCTATCGCCGGATGCAGGGGCACGAGGTGCTCCACCCGATGGGTTGGGATGCGTTCGGGATGCCGGCCGAAAATGCCGCGATGGAGCGCAAGGTCCATCCGGGCGAGTGGACCTGGGCGAACATCGCCACGATGCGCGACCAGCTGAAGCGGATCGGCTTCGCGATCGACTGGAGCCGCGAGCTCGCGACCTGCGACCCGGCTTATTACGGGCATGAACAGGCGCTGTTCCTCGACCTGTTCGAGGCGGGACTGGTCTATCGCCGGGAAAGCGAGGTCAACTGGGACCCCGTCGACATGACTGTGCTCGCCAACGAGCAGGTGATCGATGGCAAGGGCTGGCGGTCGGGCGCGATCGTGGAGCGGCGCAAGCTCAACCAATGGTTCCTGAAGATCACCGACTTCGCCGAGGATCTGCTCGAGGGGCTGAAGTCGCTCGATCAGTGGCCCGACAAGGTCCGGCTGATGCAGGAAAACTGGATCGGCAAGAGCACCGGCCTGCAATTCCGCTTCCGCCTGGCGCAGAAGGCGGGGTCGCAGGACGAGGTCGAGGTCTTCACCACCCGCCCCGACACCATTTTCGGCGCGAGCTTTGTCGCGGTGGCGCCCGATCACCCGATTGCGATTGCAGCCGCGCAAAGCGACCAGGGCGCCGCCGCCTTCATTGAGGAATGCAAGGCGGGCGGCACCAGCGCGGCCGAGATCGAGACCGCCGAGAAGAAAGGCTACAAGACCGCGATCGAAGCGGTGCACCCGCTCGACCCGCAATGGCGTTTGCCGGTCTATATCGCGAATTTCGTGCTGATGGACTACGGCACCGGGGCGATCTTCGGCGTGCCGGGCCACGACCAGCGCGATTTCGAGTTCGCGACCAAGTACAAATTGCCGATCCGCCGTGTCGTCGCCGCCGACGCCGGCTTCGCGTCCGACCCGATCGGCAAGGAGGCCGAGCCGGGCAGCGGGGTCGCGGTCAATTCGCAATTCCTCGACGGGATGACGACGGAGAAGGCCGCGGCCGACGTCATCCGCCGTGCCGAGGCCGCGGGCTGGGGCAAGGGCACCACGGCGTGGCGGCTGCGCGATTGGGGCGTGTCGCGCCAGCGCTACTGGGGCACGCCGATCCCGATCATCCATTGCGACGGCTGCGGCGCGGTTCCGGTGCCGCGCGACCAGCTGCCGGTGACACTGCCCGAGGACGTCAGCTTCGACATTCCCGGCAATCCGCTCGACCGGCACACCAGCTGGAAGACCGTCGATTGCCCGTCGTGCGGCGGCACGGCACGGCGCGAGACCGACACGCTCGACACCTTCGTGGATTCAAGCTGGTACTTCATCCGCTTCGCCAGCCAGCCCGCGGACCAGCCGTTCGACCGCACGGAGGCGGAGAAGTGGCTGCCGGTCGCGCAATATATCGGCGGCGTCGAGCATGCGATCCTCCACCTGCTCTACGCGCGCTTCTGGACGCGCGCGCTGCAGCGCATCGGCAAGATCGGCATGGCCGAGCCGTTCAAGGGCCTGTTCACGCAGGGGATGGTGACCCACGAAACCTATCGCGCGGGCGACGGCAGCTGGCTCAGCCCGGACGAGGTGCGGCGCGAGGGCGACGACTGGATCCACATCGACAGCGGCCAGCCGGCGACGCCGGGCCGGGTCGAGAAGATGTCCAAGTCGAAGCGCAACACGATCGATCCGGAGCCGATCCTCGCCAAATATGGCGCGGACGCGGTGCGTTGGTTCATGCTGTCGGACTCGCCGCCCGAGCGCGACCTTGAATGGTCGGAAAGCGGGATCGAGGGCGCGTCACGCTTCGTCCAGCGGGTGTGGAAGCTGGTTGCCGCGGCCGCCTCAGCGGAGGGGCAGGACGAGGCGCTCGCCCGCAAGCTGGCCCGCGCCGTCGCGGCCGTGGGCGAAGCGATCGACGCGCTGCAGTTCAACAAAGCGGTGGCGCAGCTGTACGAGCTGGTCAACGCGATCGAGAAAGCCGGGCCGTCGGCGACGCGGAGCGAGGCGATTGCGGCGCTCGTCCGCCTGGTCGCGCCCATGGCCCCGCACCTTGCCGAGGAGAGCTGGGCGGCGCTTGGCAAGGACGGGCTCGTCGCCGATGCCGCATGGCCGGAGTACGATCCGGCACTGCTGGTCGACGACCAGGTGACGCTGGCGATCCAGGTCAACGGCAAGCTGCGCGACACGATCATGGTCGCGCGCGGGATTCCTCGCGAAGAGGCCGAGGTGCTCGCTTTGGCATCCGAGAAGGTGCAGCGGCAGCTCGACGGGGCGGCGCCGCGCAAGGTGATTGTGGTCCCCGACCGGTTGGTCAATATCGTCGCGTGACCGCGCGCATCGCCATCCTCATTCTCGCCTCGCTGGCACTTTCGGCGTGCGGACTGCGACCCTTATATGGGTCAGGCGAAAGCGGGTCGGTCGCGGCAACGCTGCGCACGATCGAGGTTGCGCCGATCCAGGGCCAGGCGGGCTGGCTGGTGCGCAATGAGCTGGTCGACCGGCTGGGCGAATCCGAAGGCGCACCGACCTATCGGCTTCTGATCACACTCGACGACAATATTACTGCGTTCGGTATCCGCACCGACCGCGCCGCGACGCGCGAACGGCGCACGCTGCGCGCGCGTTACCAGCTGGTCAGCGCCACCACCGGGCTGGTCGTGCTCGACGCCACCGCGGGTTCCGACGCCGGGATCGACATCGTCAGCTCTGAATATGCAACCGTCGCGGCCGAGCAAACCGCGCTCGAGCATCTTGCCGGCATGCTCGCCGACCAGATCGTCGCGCGTGTCGGCATCTATGCGGCGCGCGGATCGGTCACGCCGTGAAGATCGTCAAGGCTGCGCTCGGCCGTACGGTCGATCAGCCCGACGGCAACATCCGCCTGTACCTTTTCCACGGGCCTGACGATTCGCAGTCGCGCGCGCTCGGGGCGCGGCTCGTCCAGGCGCTCGGCGCGTCGCGCTTCCTGCTGCCATCAGGGACGGTGAGGTCCGACCCGGCGACTTTGGCCGACGAGGCCGGGGCGATGAGCTTGTTCGGCGGCGCGCGCGTGATCTGGATCGAGCCGGCGGGCGAGGACATCGTCGCCGGGGTCGAGGCGTTGCTCGAAGGGCCGGCGCCCGTCAGCCCCGTGGTCGCCATCGCCGGCGCGCTGCGCAAGACGTCGGGGCTGCTCAAGCTGGCCGAGGCATCGAAGCAGGCGGTGGCCTATGCGGCCTACGCACCCGAGGGTGCCGAGGCGGGACGCATGGTGAGCGACGTCGGACGACGCTACGGCCTCAAGATCGACGGCGCGGTCGCGTCTCGCGTGGCGGCGAGCTGCAGCAACGACCAGGCGCTGGTCGCGCAGGAATTGCAGAAGCTCGCGCTCTATCTCGACGCATCGCCGCAGGCGCCCAAGGCGCTCGACCATGATGCGATCGACGCCGTCGGGGCGGAGATGGTCGAGGGCGACCTGCCGCGGCTCGCGGATCTGGCGTTGGCGGGCGACGTGCGGGCGCTGGCGGAGGAGCTGGCCCAGCTGCCGCACGGCGCGCAGGGCATTCCGGTGGTGCGGGCGCTGCAGCGGCGGCTGCTCATGCTCGCTCCGGCACGCGCGCGCGTCGAGCGCGGCGAGAGTGTCGACGGCGTCATGACGTCACTCGGCAGGGTCCTGTTCTGGAAGGATAAAGCGGTCGTCGGGCGTATGCTCCAGACATGGGATGCGCGCGGGCTGGCGACCGTGTCCGAGCGCGCCGGACGGCTCGAGCGCGACCTGATGTTCAGCAAGGCGCCCGAGCAGGAGATGCTGGGCGAGGAATTGCTGGCGATCGCGCGGGCGGCGCGGCGGCGGTGACGGAGCGGGCCGTCGTTGCGGGTGGGGCGCGTTATGCCACTTGGCTGGGCATTGGGTGAAACGGCGCGCCGTCACGGAGTGAATCCGTGACGTCGATCCACACGGCCGCAGGCCGGTGGTCGGCCGGGCGCTGCGCCGGCTCTTCGCGCTACTCGCGATTTGCTGCGCAAATCGGTCGTTGCGCTCGGCGGCTGGGCTAGATCGGTTCGCCGCTCAGGCGCTGGCAGATCATGTCGAGCTGATCGAGGCTCGAATAATATAGCACGACGCTGCCCCCTGCCCCTTGTGCGTGACCGCGACCTTGAGGCCGAGCATGTCGCCCAACTGCCGTTCGAGGGCGAGCAGGTCGGCATCGGCCGCGCCGGCCTGCGCCCGGGCGACCGCACGCGCCATGTCGTGGCCCGCGCCCGGCCGGACCTTCTTGGCGAGCGCTTCCGCCTGTCGGACCGACAGCCCCGCGCGAGGATCTCGCGGGTCAATTGCTCTGGATCCGGGGCGGCGGCGACGGCGCGCGCGTGCCCCATGCTGATATCGCCTTGCAATAGCGATTCGCGCACAAACTCGGGAAGTTCGAGCAATCTCAGATGGTTGGCGACGTGGCTACGTGACTTGTGCACAATATTCGCAATAGCATCTTGCGTATGACCAAACCGCTCGATCAGCTGGCGATAACCCTCGGCCTCCTCGATCGCATTCAGATCCTCGCGCTGGATGTTCTCGATCAGTGCGATTTCGGCCGTCCCAGCGTCGTCGATCTCGCGCACCATCGCCGGGATCGTATGCAGCCCGGCCTTTTGCGCAGCGCGCCAGCGGCGCTCGCCGGCAACGATCTCGAAGCCCTCACCGGTCGGTCGCACCAGGATCGGTTGCAGCACCCCACGTTCGCGAATCGACTGGGCGAGCTCGGCAATGGCCGCATTGTCGAAGCGGGTGCGCGGCTGCGTCGGGTTGGGCTGAATGCGCGCAATGTCGATCTCGCGCACGCCGCCGCGCTCGGCCGGCGCCTCGTCTGCCGAAGGTGCGCGCGACGCCTCGCCGAGCAGCGCCGATAGCCCCATGCCTAGGCCCTTCCCCGGCCGCTCGACGCTCATGCCGCCTCCGCCAATTGCGGCAAGCGCCCGATAATCTCCTTCGCGAGGCGCACATAGGCTTCGGACCCGGGGCAGCGCAGGTCGTAGATCAATGCCGGCAGGCCGTGGCTTGGCGCTTCGGACAAGCGTACGTTGCGCGGCACCACGGTTTCGAACACCGCGCCCCCGAGGCAGGCGCGGACATCATCGGAAACGGCGCTCGACAAATTGTTGCGACGGTCGAACATCGTCAGCGCGACACCGAGGATGGCAAGGTCCGGATTGAAGGCGCTGCGGATGCGCGCGACCGTCTGCAGCAGCTGGCTCAGCCCTTCGAGCGCAAAGAACTCGCATTGCAGCGGAATCAGCAGATGCCGCGCCGCGACCAAAGCATTGACCGTGAGCAGTCCAAGCGACGGCGGGCAGTCGATCAGGCAGATGTCCCACCGGCCCGCGGCCGCGGTCAGCGCACGGTCGAGGCGGTGCGCGCGGCCCTCGAGCGCGACCAATTCCACTTCGGCGCCCGACAGGTCGACCGTCGCCGGCACGAGGTCGAGCCGCGGCACGCGCGTCGCCACAGCCGCGTCGCCGACGCCGGACTCGCCAATCAGGACGTCGTAGCTCGATCGTTGGCGCTGCGATTGGGGGACACCAAGACCCGTCGACGCATTCCCTTGTGGGTCAAGGTCGACCAGCAGCACGCGCCAGCCGATCGCCGCGAGCGCCGTCGCAAGGTTGATTGCCGTGGTGGTCTTGCCGACCCCACCCTTCTGATTGGCCACCGCGATTCGGATCATGATTGCCTCGGCCTCACTTCCGTCCCGATCACGATCCAGGAATCCGCGTCGGTGACACTCTGTTCCACGTGAAACCGACCTTGCCACGCACGCCGGGCCTCGGCCAGTTCGGAATGGGCCTTGCGCCCTTTCGGAAGCGCCCAAACGGTATTTCTTGTGGACAGATGTGCGGACAAGCTGAGGAATGCCGAGAGGCCCGCGACCGCGCGACCGGTAATGATGTCGAACTTGCCCTGGGCGCGCTCGGCCTTTGTGGCGGTGACGCGGACGTTGAGGGACAATGCCTCACTGACGCGGGCGAGGAAGTCCGCGCGAAGACGACGCGGCTCGACCAACGTCACCGGCCCTTCGACCAGGCAAGCGATCACGATCCCCGGTAAGCCGGCGCCGGAACCGATATCCACCCAGGATGCGCCCGCGGCGGGCTCGAAGCGCACGATCTGTGCGGAGTCGAGAACGTGTCGCTCCCATATCGCCTCGAGCGTTCCACGTGAAACGAGGTTTTGGCGCTGGTTTTCCTGCCGTAACAGCTCGGCATATTCGGCAAGCCTTTCATATGTTTCACGTGAAACAGGCCGCCCTGCGGCACGCGCAAGCGCCTCGATCACGCCGCGCGCTGTGCCGTCGCGACATAAAGCGCGGAGAGCGCGGCGGGGGTCACCCCGTGAATGCGGGAGGCTTGGTCGAGCGTCTCGGGGCGCGCGGCGCTCAAGCGCTCGACCATCTCATTCGACAGGCCAGGGACGCCAGCGTAATCGAAGCCGGCGGGAATCCAGGCGTTGGCATCGCGGCGTACGGCCTCCCACTCGCGTTGCTGCCGGTCCACATAGGGCGCATAGAGGCGATCCGCTTCGGCCTCCTCGCCGGTTGCGCCATCGCTAAGCCGCCGCGTGATCGCCGCCCGACGGCGGTTCGAGACGCAGCCAGCTGCCAACGCCGCCGCGCCAAGCCGGGCCGTGGCGTTGTCGGCGCGCAGCGAGAGCCGATACTCCGCCCGCGCCGTCATCATGCGATAAGGCTCGCTTACCCCGTGGAGCGTGAGATCGTCGATCATCACGCCGATATAGCTCGTGCGTCGGTCGAAGCGCACGCGGTCGAGCACGCACGCATGCGCCGCCGCGTTCAACCCCGCAGCCAGCCCCTGCGCGGCCGCTTCCTCATAGCCCGTGGTGCCGTTGATCTGGCCCGCAAGGAACAACCCCGGGATCTCCGCGACCTCAAGGGTCGCATTCAGCCGGCGGGGATCGACAAATTCATACTCGACCGCATAGCCGGGCCTGACGATCTCCGCCCGCTCGAGGCCCGCGATGCTCCGCACGAAATCGCGCTGTACGTCCGCCGGGAGGGACGTCGAAATCCCATTGGGGTAGACCAAGACGTCGTCCAGCCCTTCGGGTTCGAGAAAGATCTGATGCCCGTCGCGGTCACCGAACCGCTTCACCTTGTCCTCGATTGACGGGCAGTAGCGCGGCCCCCGCCCCTCGATCGCTCCGGCGAACAATGGCGAGCGATCGAACCCGGCGCGGATGATCTCGTGCGTGCGTTCGTTGGTGCGCGTGATCCCGCATGCGAGCTGGGGCGAGCGGACCCCCTCATCGAGTGCGGACATTTGCCACGCCTCGCGATCGCTCGGCTGCGGCGCGATCCGCGCCCAGTCGATGGTACGCCCGTCGAGACGCGGCGGCGTCCCCGTCTTGAGCCGGCCCTGACCGAGGCCAATCTCGCGAATCTGCGCCGCGAGCCGCTCCGACGCGCGTTCATCGCAGCGGCCGCCCGCGACGATCTCCGTACCGACGTACATGTGGGCGTCGAGAAACGTGCCGGTCGTAATCACAACCGAACGGCTGCGCAGGTCGCCGACGCTGGTCGTCACGCCCGCAAGCTGCTCCCCATCGAGGATCAGCGCAAAGGCCTCCGCAACGATCATCTCCACGCCGCTCTCACGAAGCAACGCGCCGATCGCCTGGCGGTAAAGCTTGCGGTCGGCCTGGACGCGCGGGCCCCAGACGGCAGGCCCCTTGCTGCGGTTGAGCATACGCCGGTGGATCGCAGCGCAGTCGGCGGCACGCGCCATCAGGCCATCGAACACGTCGAGCTCACGCGCCAGATGTCCCTTGCCCACCCCGCCGATCGACGGGTTGCACGACATCTGCCCGGCATTGTCGGGCGCCAGGCTTAGGAGCCCCACGCGGGCGCCGCGACGCGCGGCCGCTGTGGCCGCCTCACAGCCGGCGTGTCCTGCACCAATGACCAGAACATCGAACATTGGCGACCGCTTACAGCAAGCCTGTTTCACGTGAAACCATGTTCACTTGCCGAGGCAGAACCGGGAAAAAAGCGCATCGAGAACGTCCTCGAAGTCCGCCCGGCCCGTCATGCGGTCGAACGCTGCTCGTGCCGCGCGAAGACCCTCCGCCGCAAGGACCGGATCGCGGCAGCTTGCGGCGTCTCGCAACGCTCCCGCCGCGTCGACGAGATGTGCGGCTTGACGGCGATTCAGGGCAATTGCGTCCTCCGCGGGAAGGAGAGCGGCGGCGGCAGCGGCGATACGCTCGAGCAGCGCCGGGATCCCCGCGCCGCTTACTGCCGACACGGCCAGGCTGTCCGCCGGTGCGAGGCTGCGATCGGGCATGTCCGCTTTGCTGTGCAACAGGATCGGGCGGGGATGTCGCGGCGCCGCGTCGTGCGCGCCGAGCCACAGCAGGATGTCCGCCGCCTCAACCAAAGACTCAGCGCGTTCGACGCCGATCGCCTCGACCTGGTCGACGGTCGCGCGCAGTCCCGCCGTATCGGTCAAGACCATGGGGACACCGCGAAGCGCCAGCGGGACTTCGACATAATCGCGCGTGGTTCCCGCGACATCGCTCACGATGACTCGATCACTACCGACTATCGCATTGATAAGGCTCGATTTTCCGGCATTTGGCGGCCCCGCGACTACGACTCGGACGCCATCCTTCAATGGTTCGGCACGTGGGCGTGCGAGCCAAGCCTCCAGCTCGCGCGCCAGATCCGCGCACGCCAGGGCGCGCGCCGGATCCTCGGTCTCCTCCTCGTCGCCAACATAATCGATGGCGCGCTCGGCCTCAGCCGACAGGGTGAGCAGGCGTTCCTGCCACTGCGCGATCTGGCGCCGAAGCCCACCCTCGGCGAGCGCCAGCGCGGCCTTGCGCTGGCTTTCGGTCTCGGCCTCGATAAGGTCGGCCAGCCCCTCGGCCTCGGTCAGGTCGATGCGGCCATTGGCGAAGGCGCGGCGGGTGAATTCGCCCGGCTCGGCCGCGCGTAGCCCATCCATCCCAGTGAGCGCCGACAGCACGGCGTCGACGACCGCCCGCCCGCCGTGGCAATGGAGCTCGACGCTATCCTCCCCGGTCGCACTTGCCGGCGCATCGAAGCGCAGCACCAAGGCGCGGTCGAGCAATGCCCCTGACCCGTCGCGAAGCTCACGGACCGCGGCTTCGCGCGCGGCGGGCAGGCTTCCGCCGAGCGCCTGCCCAGCGGCGTGCGCCCGCGGCCCACTGATGCGGATGATCGCGATCGCGGCGGGCGGTCGCCCACTCGAATGCGCAAAGATCGTATCGCCGGCCATGCCCACGCGCTTAGCGCAGGCGGGGCGTCAGGCGAACAGCTTGCCCAGCCCCACCTGGGGGTCGACCCAGCCGTCGTACATCATCTTGCCCGCGACATAGACGATGACCGCAAGTCCGATCCACGCGATCCAGCGATAGCGCTCGATATATTTGGCGATGACGTTGGCGGCGATGCCCATCAGCGCGACCGCAAAGATCAAGCCGACGATGAGGATGCCCGGGTGATCGCGGGCGGCGCCGGCAACGGCCAGGACATTGTCCAGGCTCATGCTGACGTCGGCCACGGCAACGGCCCAGACGGCCGCGCCGAAGCTCTTGGCGGGACGGATGCCGCTATGCTCGTCGCCTTCGATCTCGGGCGATCCGGCGCTTTCCCCGGCATGGTGGAGGTCGCGCCACATTTTCCACGCCACCCACAACAGCAGCACGCCGCCGACGAGGATCAGGCCGACGATCTGAAGCAATTGCGTCACGATCAGGGCGAAGATGATGCGCAGGACGAGCGCCGCGATCACGCCGATCAGGATGACCTTGCGCCGCTGCTCGGCGGGCAGGCCCGCGGCAAGCGCACCGACGACGATCGCATTGTCCCCGGCCAGCACGAGGTCGATCATCAGCACCTGCACGAAGGCCGCGAAGGCCGCCGGTTCGGTGATGTTAGAGAAATCCGTCACGATCGCGTTCCAGATGCCTGCCGGCCCACCGAAGCCTTCGGACGCAGCGCCCGCGGCAGCCAGCAAAAGTTCGATCATGCGGTTCAATCCCCGTTATGTGTCGCGACGTCAGTGGCCGAAAAGCGGCAGAACGCCTTCGGTTCCGCCCCTTTACTGGTTCATCGACGCGAAGAAATCCTCGTTCGACTTGGCGTCCTTCATCTTGTCGAGAAGGAACTGCATCGCGTCGACCGTGCCCATCTGCATCAGGATGCGGCGCAGCACCCACATCTTGGTGAGCGTGCCCTGTTCAACCAGCAACTCTTCCTTGCGGGTGCCCGACTTGCCGACGTCGAGCGACGGGAAGATGCGCTTGTCGCTGACCTTGCGGTCGAGCACGATTTCGCTGTTGCCGGTGCCCTTGAACTCTTCGAAGATGACCTCGTCCATCTTCGAGCCGGTGTCGATCAGCGCGGTGGCGATGATCGACAGCGACCCGCCTTCCTCGATGTTGCGTGCGGCGCCGAAGAAGCGCTTGGGCCGCTGCAGCGCATTGGCGTCGACGCCGCCGGTCAGCACCTTGCCGCTGCTCGGCACCACAGTGTTGTAGGCGCGGCCCAGACGCGTGATCGAGTCCAGCAGGATCACGACATCCTTCTTGTGCTCGACCAGGCGCTTGGCCTTTTCGATCACCATTTCGGCGACCTGGACGTGGCGCTGCGCCGGCTCGTCGAAGGTCGAGGAGATGACCTCGCCCTTCACGCTGCGCTGCATGTCGGTCACTTCCTCGGGCCGCTCGTCGATCAGCAGGACGATGAGGAACACTTCGGGATTATTGTCCGTGATCGCGCGCGCGATATTCTGCAGCAGCACGGTCTTGCCGGTGCGCGGCGGCGCGACGATCAGCGCGCGCTGGCCCTTGCCGAGCGGCGCGACGATGTCGATCACGCGCGCCGACTTGTCCTTGATCGTCGGGTCGAGCGTGTCGAGCTTGAGCTTCGAATCGGGGTAGAGCGGGGTCAGATTGTCGAAATTGACGCGGTGCCGCACCTGCTCGGGATCGTCGAAGTTGATCGTGGTGATGCGCGTCAGCGCGAAATAGCGCTCGCCTTCCTTGGGCCCGCGGATCTCGCCCTCGACAGTGTCGCCGGTGCGCAGCCCGAAGCGGCGGACGATCGACGGCGTGACGTAAATGTCATCTGGACCGGCAAGGTAATTGGCCTCGGGCGAGCGGAGGAAGCCGAAACCGTCGTTGAGGACCTCGATCGTCCCCGCGCCCATGATCTCGACGCCATTCTCGGCCTGGACCTTGAGGATCGAGAACATCAGGTCCTGCTTGCGCATCGTCGACGCGCCTTCGATGCCCATTTCCTCGGACATCGAGACCAGCTCGGCGGGGGTTTTCTTTTTCAGATCTTTCAAATGCATGGGACGGTCTTTTCTTGGGATTTGGTGCTCGAGCTAATCGGGTCGATCAACGCTGGAGAGGCGGCAGGACGCCGCGAAAGGGAATGACGGAGGCCGGCAATGGAAACTGGCCGGGCAGCCGTCGTGAAGTGGCAGGTATGTCTGCCGGTGCTGGCTGTCAATCAGGCGGAGGCGCGCGGAATCGGCGAAGCGTTCACCGCCGTCGCCTAGAGGGGCCTAGAACGGGCGGACGATCACCAGGACGACGATCAACGCCGCGGCGATGCCAGGGATCTCGTTGATCAGCCGCACGGCCTTGCCCGACAGCGGGCGCTGCCCCGACGCCAGCTTCTTGCCATAGCTGCCGAGCCAGCCTTGATAAGCGGAGAGCGCGACGACCAGCGCCAGCTTGGCGTGAAACCATGCCTGGCTGAACGCATCGATGTGGAGCGCCAGCATGATTCCGAGGATCCACACGAGCACGAGCGCCGGAGACAGGATGATCGAGCGAACCCGCGCCTCACGCTCGATCCAGGCGCGGTCCTCGGGCGAACCGACGATCGTTTCCTGGTGGTAGACGTAGAAGCGCGGCAGCAGGAACAGGCCTGCCATCCAGAAGATGACGAAGGTGACGTGCGCCGCCTGCACCCACAAATATGCAGGGCCGAGAAAGCCGGTCAGGTCGCTCACTCGTCCCCTTCACCAAACGGATCAGCTCCTCGACCCGCGCGATCGGCGTGTCCTTCTGGATCCCGTGCCCCAGGTTGAAGATGTGCGGCCGCCCGGCGAAGGCGTCAAGGATTCGCCGGACCGCATCGCGCAACGTTTTGCCCCCGGCGATCAGCGCCAGCGGATCGAGATTCCCCTGCAGCGGCAGGCCGTCGGGCAGGTTCGCCGCGGCCCATGACGGATCGACCGTCTCGTCCAGGCCGATCGTGTCGACCGCGGTTTCGCGCGCATAAGCCGCAAGCTTGCCGCCCGCGCCCTTTGGGAAGCCGATGATGGGCACGTGCGGATGGCGCGCGCGCAGCGCTGCGACGATCCGCGCGGTGGGGGCGATCACATATTGCTCGAACTGCCATGGCGACAGGCTGCCCGCCCAGCTGTCGAACAACTGCACCGCCTCGGCGCCCGCAGCGATCTGGCCGGACAGATAATCGACGGTGACCGCCTCGATCCGTTCGATGATCGCGGCAAAGGCTTGCGGATCGGCATAGGCCAGGCGGCGCGCTTCGGCTTGCTCGCGGCTGCCCTGCCCCGCGGCCATGTAGGTCGCGACGGTCCACGGCGATCCGGCAAAGCCGATCAGCGTCTTCGACGGGTCGAGCCGCGCGCGGACCTTGGCGACGGTCTGGTAAATGGGCTCAAGCCGCGCCGGATAGGGCTGCAGGCTGTCGACGGCGGCATCGACCAGGGGCGGCGTCAGGCGCGGCCCTTCGCCCGTCACGAAGGTCAGGTTCTGGCCGATCGCGAACGGGACGATGAGGATGTCCGAAAAGAGGATCGCCGCATCGAGCGCGGGGAAGCGCTGCAGCGGCTGGAGCGTGATCTCGGCCGCGGCATCGCTGTCGTAGACGAGGTCGAGGAACCCGCCCTTGTCGGCACGCAGCGCCCGGTATTCGGGCAGGTAGCGTCCCGCCTGGCGCATCATCCACATCGGCGGCGGATCGCGCCGCTCCCCGCGGAATACCGAGAGCATGGGCTTGCCGGCCTGGGTCTGCGCAGCCTCGCCAGGCATCGAAGCCACCCTCTATCTCTCCCTTATATAGATAATAGAAATAGGATTCATGATGTAGTTGGTCGCGGGACAGCGGGGTTTAGGCGGGCCTCCCGGATTTGCCAACAAGCGCGCCGGGCGGGCGTCTCTCCGGCGCTGCGCGAGTCGCCTGCGGCCGTGCCCGTGATTCACAGGCTGGGGATCGAAACTGTCCCCGGGGATGGAAATGCGGACAAGCCTGGGCGGGGCGGGAAAGATCGCGCCGATTGGCCCGCCCCCAGCTTCGCGCTAGGCGTGCACGGCCTGTTATCCACAAGGTTGTCCGATTGGCCCTGATCCTTGCCTCTTCGAGCCCGCTTCGGCGCGCGATGCTCGATTCCGCCGGGGTTGCGCACGGCGCGATTGCCCCGGATGTCGACGAAGACGCGGTCAAGGCTGGCGGCGCCTCGCCAGCCGCGATGGCCGAGCAGCTGGCCGTGGCCAAGGCGGTCTCGGTCAGCGCGCGCCATCCGGAAGACTGGGTGATCGGCAGCGACAGCATGGTCAGCGTCGGCGAGCGCCGCTTCGACAAGCCGCGCGACCGCGCCGACGCGGCCGATCATCTGCGGTTTTTCTCGGGCAAGGCGATGGTCCTGACCAGCGCTGTCGCCCTGGCGCGCGACGGCGCCGCCGACTGGAGCCATGTCGGCCAGGCGCAGCTCCATGTCCGCGAGCTTTCGGAGGCTTTCATCGAAGCCTATCTCGATGCCGAATGGCCCGACGTCGCTTATTGCGTTGGCGTATTCCGGCTGGAGGGCCGCGGCGTGACCTTGTTCGATCGGATCGACGGCGACCATTTCACCATCCTTGGCATGCCCTTGCTGCCGCTGCTTGGTGCGCTGCGCGACCGCGGGGTCCTGCAACGATGAGAATGATCGCGCTCACTGGGTCGATTGGCATGGGCAAATCGACCGTCGCGGCGATGTTCGCACGCGCCGGCGTTCCCGTGTTCGATGCCGACGCCACCGTTCGACGGCTGCAATCCGATGGCGGCCCGCTGGTCGCGCGAATCGAAGAGCGCTTTCCGGGTACGACGCGCGATGGCGCGGTCGACCGCGATGCGCTCGCCGCGGCGGTGCTCGGCAAGCCCGACGAGCTGGCCGCGCTCGAAGCCCTGGTGCATCCGGCGGTGCATCACGAACGCACGCGTTTCATCGTATCCCATGGCGATGCCCCGGCGCTGCTGTTCGACATCCCCTTGCTGTTCGAAACGCACGGCGAGCATGCCTTCGACACAATCATCGTCGTATCCGCCCCGCATGACATCCAGCGCGCGCGCGTCATGGCCCGGACCGGCATGTCGGCGGAGAAGTTCGAGGCCTTGCTGGCGCGCCAGATGCCCGATTCGGAGAAGCGCGCGCGGGCCGACTTCGTGATCGACACGAGCGGCGATCTATCCACAACTGAAGCCCAGGTGCGCGACATCATGGCTTGCCTGGGAATCACGCCCGAATCATAGTCGCCAAGCATGCGCGAAATCGTCTTCGATACCGAGACTACCGGCCTTAATCCGATGGGCGGCGACCGGATGGTCGAGATCGGCTGCGTCGAGATGTTCAACCGCGTCGAGACCGGCCGCCACTTCCACGCTTATTTCAATCCCGAGCGTCTGATGCCGAGCGAGGCTGAAGCGGTGCACGGGCTGACCAACGTCTTCCTGTCGGACAAGCCGTTGTTCGCCGACCGCGTTGAGGAGCTGCTCGAGTTCATCGCCGATTCGCCGCTGGTCGCGCACAATGCCGCGTTCGATTTCGGCTTCCTCAATTTCGAGCTCGAACGCATCGGGCGGCCGCTCGTCTGCGGCAGCCGCATGGTCGACACATTGGTCCTTGCCCGCACGCGCCATCCCGGCGCCAAGCATAGCCTCGATGCCTTGTGCATGCGCTTCGGCGTCGACCGCAGCCACCGCGTCAAGCACGGCGCCTTGCTCGACGCCCAACTGCTGGCGCAGGTCTATGTCGAATTGACCGGCGGCCGTCAGATCGGGCTTGGCCTGGTGGCCGAGGCCGGCAGCGTTTCGGTCGCGGCGTCGGACCGGCCGATCACGGTGCGCACGTTTCGCCCCGCGCGGCCGCACTTTGCCGCGGCCGAGGAATTGGATCGGCACCGCGCATTTATCGCTCAACTCGCCACGCCCCTTTGGGCGCGCTTTGCCCCTGCCGGTTGACGCAGGGTTCGGCGCGGTCCTAAGCCGCGCGCCATAGCGAAAAAGGAGCACCCAAGTGGACGTTCGGGTCGCGGGCCATCAGGTCGATACCCCTGAAACCCTGCGTGATCATGCGGTCGCGCGGGTCGAAGAGATTACGGAAAAATATTTCACCCGCGCCTTCAGCGGCAATGTCACCTTTGGGCGCGGTCCGAATAACGACTTCACGTGCGACATCGTGGTGCCGGTGGTGAACGGCGTCGTGCTCAAGGCCTCGCACCGCGCGCCCGAAGCGCAAATGGCGTTCAACGGCGCCGCCGATCGAATCGAGAAACAGCTTCGCCGCTATGGCAAGCGGCTCAAGGAGCGGCGGTCGGACAATGGCGACCAGGCGTTGCGCGAGAATGCCGGCTATACGATTTTCGCGACCGAGCCGACGGAGGACCGGGCGCCTGCCGCGCCGGCGATCGTCGCCGAGACGCGCGTCGACATTCCCGATGCCAGCGTGTCCGATGCGGTGATGCTGCTCGACCTGCGCAACACGACGGCGCTGATGTTCCGCAATTCGGGCACGGGGGAGTTCAACATGATCTACCGCCGCGAAGACGGGAACATCGGCTGGGTAGAGCCGCAGCCGGATTGAGCGGAACCGGCGGTTCGGCCGGGCACCGGCCGGCGTTTCAAGCGCGTGAGTTTCTACGTAGATGCATCTGACCGATTTCCTCGATTTCGAATCGATCAAGACGTCGCTTTCGGGCGGCAACAAGCGCTCGCTGCTGCAGCAGCTGGCGCAGGTTGCGGCGCAGCGCGTCGGCGCCGATCCGGCGGACGTTCTCGCCAGCCTCAACGAGCGCGAGCAGCTGGGCTCGACCGGCTTCGGCCAGGGCGTGGCGATCCCGCACGGCAAGATCGACGGCCTGACGCGCGTCTATGGCCTGTTCGCGCGCCTGTCGGAGCCGATCGACTATAAAGCGATCGACGGGCGGCCGGTGGACCTGGTCTTCCTGCTCCTGTCGCCGCCCAATGCCGGTGCCGAGCACTTGAAGGCGCTTGCCGCGATCAGTCGGATCACGCGCAACGTTCCTACGCTGGAGAAAATGCGTGGCGCGCGCAGCCGCGACGCCTTGATGGCGGTGCTGTTGGGGGCCGATGAGCGCGACGCCGCCTGATCCGGGCGCGTCATCCTGACCGATCGCCTGCCATCGGGGCTCGAAGTCGCCGCCATTGTCCGGCAGGCGCAGGTTGCCGGCGACTTCGCCGCAA